>JADHTJ010000104.1 GCA_016785015.1 Anaerolineales bacterium | reverse complement strand
TTGTGTGATGATCCTATCAAAAAACTTGTCAGTTCCGTATCTATCCTGTAACATTGGTGCAGGCCTCCGTTGTCGTTGTTGGGTGTGCACCTTTTACAACAACTTCGGTGGCCTTTCGTTTTGCACCAAAAACTAGCTAAGAACATTCAACAGGAAACTACAAGACTTGCAGAGATGTCTACGGATTTCTTGAATGTTGCCCGGCTCGAATCTGGTCGATCCCAATTCCAGGTGGAAGCCTTCAGCCCAGGAATCTTGCTCAACGATTGCTTCCAACTAATCCTTAGCCAAGCCGAAGAAAAGGGATTGTTCTGCAACATCGAAATCCCCGTCGATCTTCCCGACATCCAAGGGGATTGTGACAAAATTAAACAAGCAGTGATAAACCTGCTAAGCAATGCAATCAAATACACACCCAAAGGGGGCAAGATTTTACTCAAGGCAGAATCGTACCCCGAAGTTATTCATATTATCGTAAAAGATACCGGTATTGGAATTCCTGAAAAATATCGTAATCGCTTGTTCAGTAAATTTTTCCGGGTGCCTGGCTCTGAACGTCACGCCCAAGGAACGGGCTTAGGTCTTTCGATCATCAAACGAATAATCGAGGGCCATGGGGGAGAAATAGATTTCAAGAGTGAAACCGACATCGGCACAACCTTCACCATCCACCTGCCGATTTCTGCTTAAAAGTAATCCACAAAAAGAATGGTAGTCACCCTATAAAGTGCTGTTGGCCGAAAACCAGAGCCAAATTTCACCGCATAACCGCAAACAGCTAAAAACTACTATGGGGTGAGTGATATCTCGCTTATGGAAATGGCACAAAACCCAAGATTGTCCCAGGGTGTTTGTCCGTCATCAGCAAAAATCCGAGATCATCCAGGCGAACAATGCCTTCCCAATTGCGTGCCTTGCCATTATCCAACAGATGAAGTTGGATGGGGGGTCTAGCGGTACGGATAATGCCATCACTGGTATATTGAAATTCAACCAAGCGTTCGACATGCTTTGATTCTGCATGACTTGCCCCTTGACCATACTCGAGGACAAGTGAATCGGGTGCGGGGTCCAGCTTTTTGGCTTCACCAGAGAAATGATAATTAATCGCCCAAAAACGATTCTCATCATCAAGTGTGGTCACGTCAGTAATGCGGTATTCAATCGTGGGAAAGGCAACATCTTCCGTAGGATTGAGATCGAAATCAAAACCATGCCCAACTGGTTGATGATTTACATTAGCCCCGTTGGCTTCGTAGAAAGTTAATATTTGATCGTCAAAAATCAGGACGGATTCGTCGGTAAAATTATCCAATTCCGATTGAGGATGGATTTCTTGCAGGGAATTCGCATTTAGATGAAACGCACTGCTGTCTGGTTGGATTTCACCTGACACAATATAACCCATCATGCCCTTGCTCATCTCTGCCTCAATAGTCAGGAAGCCTCGCTCGCCGAAAAATCCAATCGCTTCAAAGCCCTCGAATCCGGGGATATTTTCGCCCAGGCCGGAATCATCGAAAGGAATCACCTGGGGTGCAATCGCATCTGTTGAATTGCCTGCAAGGTAATTTAAGATGTCTTTTTTTGAGAAGGAAAAAAGGCTGCCGCCCACCTCTGTCGGGAAAATTTCTGGGTATTGGGGCAAAATGATCAAGGTATCCCCATACCAGGTCAACCCAGAAATTTCTGCTGAGCGGCTAGTAATATCACCTTCGAAAGGAATAGTTATTACATCAACTTCATTAACAATTATTAGGCTTTCACTAGCATCCGGTGATCCTTTACAACCAATAAGCCATACCCATAAACCTACAAATATCACTATTCTTTTAATAAATATCATTACGCTCCTCAGTATCGAATAACTCACTATATTTTTGGTAGGACGGTACTTAACGGTGGGCATTGAAATCAGCCGCAGAACTGTCATTCTGAGGAGCGAAGGAAGTGAGGCGGCTGAAGCGACGAAGAATCTTACTCTTTGAACGACAAATACATAGGTTCTTCTCCAGAAACCCTGACAATGAGAATCCAATCTGACATACGACAGTCCCCCTATCTAGAACCTCTTCGACCAAACTGCTTCTCAAGCAAATCCACAGAAAGATGGATCATCGTTGGCCGGCCGTGCGGGCAGGTACGTGGAACCTGGCTGGCTTCTAGATCACGCAGCAAAGCCTCTTGTTCCTCAGGCGATAACACCTGGCCCCCTTTGACTGCGGCACGTTTGCACACCCGGGCGATGATCTTATTTTCAATCGCGTCTTTGAGCGGCTCTTCATCTTCTTCGAAATCTTCCACAACCACTCGCAGCGCTGCCCCAGGATCCATACCCGCCAACAATGCTGGTATGGCCCTGACAAGGAAAGTTCCCCTCCCAAAAGGTTCGACTTGGAATCCCAATTTTGACAGCACAGGAATTTGCTCCTCGAGCAAGTCAGCGCTGGCCAAAGGGAGTTCCACAGTCGCAGGTTCCATTAGTTGCTGCGCGGGGATTTCTTCGTTCCGCTGGGCAAGGAAACGCTCGAAGAGCACGCGCTCGTGCGCGGCATGCTGATCAATGAGATACAAGCCATCCGGGCCTTCAGCAATCAAATAAGTCGCCGCCACCTGACCAACAAGACGGAGCAAAGGCACACTGACTTCTGGAAGATGCGCTTGTCCGCTGTCAATACGCCGATCTACTTGACTCAATTCTGGAGCAAGAACGTTATCCGCTCTCCGTTCGCCGCTCCAGGTTTTTTCTTCCATTCCCCAAGCCGGGTCCATCTCCTTCTGCTCTGAAGCACGCCCAAATGACTGATCGATCCACTGGATGCGCTCTTGCATTTCATCAATTTCAGGGACAGGCGTATTCGCCAGCAAAGCCTGGCGAGTTGCCAGGCCTACACCACGGAAAATCTCATCTCGCTTACGGAAGCGTACTTCCGCCTTGGTCGGATGGACATTAACGTCGACAGCATCTGGGGGCATCTCCAAAAAGAGATTCCCCATTGGAAATCGTCCCACCATCAACATCGTATGATAGGACTTCACCAATGAAGTTGTCAGCGTAAAATCTTGAACCGGCCGGCCGTTGACGAAAAAGAGAATCTCACGTCGATTAGAGCGGGTCACAGAGGTTGGACTGACATACCCCGTAATTATTAGATCGTCAAATTGGGCCAGCACTTCGATCATCTGCCTGGCGATCTCAACGCCATAGAGTGCTGCCAGTACTTCGCGTCGATCTCCCTTCCCACTGGTTTGCAAAACCTGGCGATTGGCTTGCTTCAACTGAAAACGAATTTGCGGATATGCCAGGGCATAATGCGTCACAAGTGTGCTGATATGACGGCGTTCAGTGCGATCGCTCTTGAGAAATTTCAACCGGGCAGGAACGTTGTAGAAAAGATCTTCCACGCGCACAACTGTCCCCGAGGGAGCGCCCAAAGGCTGCGGCTTCTCGGCTTTCCCGCCATCAACCTGCAACTTCATCCCCATCTCAGATTGACGTGGTCGTGAAGTAATTGCCATGCGGGAAATTGACCCGACAGAGGCCAGCGCTTCGCCGCGGAAACCCAAAGAGTCGATCTTGAATAAATCTTCAGCGGATGTCAATTTGCTCGTCGCGTGACGCGTGACGGACAAGGCCAGCTCATCTGGCTGAATTCCAAGGCCATCATCAGCAACCTCGATGACAGTTTTGCCAGCCCCTTCGATCTGAATAGAGATGTGGCTGGCGCTGGCGTCGATCGCATTTTCGACGAGCTCTTTAACGACCGAAGCTGGTCGTTCGATTACTTCACCAGCAGCAATTTGAGATGCAATTTCGTCTGGAAGAATTCTTATTGGCATAGCGGACACCTGGGAACCTATCCGAGAAATACTTTGGTAAGCGAAGCAAGAAACCTGCCTCTCGAAAAGGTATTTTTGATTCCGTCGTAATTTTTGGTGGTCTCCCTCTTGCGTGTTGCCGTCCTGAAAAAGGTTGATTTGAACCGCGAAGACGCTAAGGCGCAAAGTTTTTCTTGAAAATTCTCTTGGCGGCTTTGCGGTGAAATTTGGCTCTGGTTTTTGGCCAACAACACTTAATAGGGTGACTACCTAATTTTTCGGACAGATTTTAAATGAATTATAGCACCACCCAAGCAATGACTTTTATCCTACATACTTACAATCTTATTAGCAGTAAAATTCGATTCATGAAATTGAGCACGATTTTTTTTGATCTAGATTCTTCACTTTACCCCGCAAACAATGCTCTCCGGTCTGCCATTGATGGACGCATCGATCTTTTCATGCAAAAACGATTGGGGTTATCCCAAGATCAAATTCCCCAACTGCGCGAAAGCTTCGCCTTCAATTGCGATACGATCCTGAAGGGATTGCAAGCAAATTTCGAGGTCAATCAGTGGGATTATTTGAGATTCATCTACGATCTACCATTGAGCGACTACTTGTTCCCCGATCCGTGTCTGAGAGACACACTGCTCAACATTCCCTATCGACGCTGGATTTTGTCGAATGCGGATGTCGATCATATCAAGCGCGTGCTGGCCGCATTGGGCATTAACGATTGCTTCGAAGGCATCATTGATTATTGGAGTCTATTCCCCTATTGCAAGCCTCAAAAAGAAGCGTATCAGCGGGCCTTGGATATCTCCGGAATGCGTGACCCCCGGGAATGTGTTTTCCTGGATAATTCTCCTAAGAATATTCTCACAGCCAAAGAGGGTGGATTTTTTACCGTATTGGTCAGCGCCAATGGTTTCAAGCCAACGGCAGATTTGATGATCAAGGATGTTCACAACCTAATGCAGTCTCTGCCCAGCCTGTAGATTTTTCTCAAAAACAGAGCAGCCCTTGCCCTACCCCTGAGAGCAAGTAAAATATCGTAGATGAATTTACATACGATATTTTTCGATTTAGATTCCACACTTTACCCAGAATCCAATGGCATGTGGAGCAATATCCGCCAGCGCATCGACCTGTATATGTTTGAGCGGTTGGGCATGCCCCTCGATGAAATTCCCGATCTGCGGCATGGATATTTCGTCAACTATGGCACCACTCTGCGCGGGCTGCAGGCCCATTTTGGTATCGATCAGCAGGATTACCTGGACTTCGTACACGATCTACCCTTGGAAGAGTATCTCCAGCCCGAACCCCAACTGCGCCAAACGCTACTGAGCATTCCACATAATCGCTGGATTTTCACCAACTCTGACATCGATCATGTCGAAAGGGTTTTGAACAAAATGCAGATTCAAGACTGTTTTGATGGGGTTATAGATGTGTGGGCTTTGGATCCTTTTTGCAAACCCCAACGCGAGGCTTACCAGCTTGCCCTGGAAATCGCGCGTGCTCCTGGCCCCCAGGCGTGTGTCTTCCTCGATGATTCGATCAGTAATCTAACCCCCGCGCACGCTGCAGGGTTTTTCACTGTACTCGTCGGAGAGAATGGCTCACACCCCGCAGTGGATCGTTCTATCCCAGATATCCATACCCTGCGCCAGGGCGTGCCGGAGTTATGGAGTCAATAATAGATGAATAACAAACTCATCTCTCTGCATGAAGCGGCTCAACTGGTCGAGCCTGGAGATTTATTGGCCTTAGGAGGCATGACCCTCTATCGCCGCCCGGTAGCCTTTGCCATCGAATTAGCACGCAGATATTTGAAGTCTGGCGAACCTAATGGGTTGACCCTTTTCGCCTTTACCGCTGGCTATGAGAGCGATCTTCTGGTCGGCTCAGGGATGATCGAAAGCGTGCGCTCCTGCTACTTCGGGCTGGAAATCTTCGGTCTTGCGCCCATGTTCACCTATCTCGCCAACCGGGGGGAGCTTGAAATTTTAGAAGAGACCGAAGCCAGTCTGGCCTTCGGGCTACGCGCCCAAATGGCAGGGATCAGCTTCATGCCAGGGCGCGGCTGGATTGGCACCGACCTACCCAACCTGCGTCCAGACGTGCGCACAATTACAGATCCCTACAATGGCGAGGAGCTGATGGCCTTTCCGGCGATCAAGCCTGATGTTGCGGTGATCCATGCCCTGCGCGCCGACCAAGATGGCAACGCCCAAATCGGCAAGAATAAAGGCGTTGACGAAGAACTCTGCCTGACGGCTGAGAAGGTCATCGTCACCGCTGAAGAAATCGTCCCCGAGCTGACTCAAGCCGATCTGGTGGCGCCGTTGGTCAAGGCAGTCGTACACACACCGCGCGGTGCCGCGCCGACATCCTGCCATCCTCTTTACCCCCTGGATGGAGAAGCCATAATGGCATACACTGAACAAGTCAGCGACCCGGAGAGTTGGCGGGCGTATTTTGAGGGTATCAAATAGAAGTTGAACGCGGATGGCGCAGATCGATAGGATAGACGCGGATATATTGGTTATTGGCATTCTTCGTAAAATCCACACACCCCTCATACATCCCTATTACGCTACATTTATATTACGCTAATCTTGCCGTGATAAGGTAAGGTGGCTATAATGCTGCACATCAATAAGAAATGACGGCTCTCTTGCGGGCATCTACAGTGAAACTACCCCAAAGAGGGCTGGGAATACCCCACATCGTAGGGCGGATTTCAAAATCCGCCAAGTTTTATTAGAACTCAGGAGTAAAGGATGAAAACCGCAACTCAGAAAAATTTAGGCTTTACGTTGATCATAATTTTATTGGTCAGCGTTTCTATGGCCTGCCAATTAGTGGCGCCTCTCTTCACACCCGTCACCGATACAGCCGTGGCGAACAACTTAGATACATCAGTTGTTGCAGAAGAAACACCCGATTTGCCCCCTGGCCATCCTACGGTTGAATCTAAAATCCCTATTTCGATTGCCGCAGAAGATCTCGATGATCTTTTCGCTCCATTCTGGGAGACGTGGGACATTGTCCATGAACAATTCGTCGATCAGCCTGTTGATGATGAAGCCATGATGAACGGTGCGATTGAGGGCATGCTGAGCGCCTACGAAAATGCAAAATACACCACCTACGAATCTCTGCCTGTTCCCAGTGGTGATCAATCAGGCACCCCCGATGAGCTACGAGAACTCTTTGATCCTTTCTGGGAAACCTGGGCCTTCGCTCACCAGCCCGATGACCAGGCCTTGCTTTGGGGCGCGATCAGCGGCATGCTCGATGCCTTAGGTGACCAGCACACATCCTTTATGGACCCCGATCAATTTACACAGGCCAACATCCCCCTGGACGGTACTTACGAAGGCATCGGCGCTTGGGTTGACCCCAACCAGGAATATCTGACCATCATCAGCCCCATGTCAGGGTCCCCGGCCGAGGATGCCGGTCTGCTCCCTGGAGATGAAATCATCGCCGTGGACGGTGACGACATGAGCGGCATTGACGGCAACTTGGTTATCCGACGTGTCTTAGGTCCAGCAAATTCTAAGGTTATCTTGACAATCCTCCGTGCGGGCGTCGAGGAGCCCTTTGACGTTGAAATCACTCGCGGAAGGATCACCATCCCCAGCATCGAATACCATATGTTGGACGATGGTATTGCCTATGTGCAGTTATTCAATTTTGGCGAAGATACCCATCAAGATCTACGCAATGCCCTAGAAGAGCTGTACAAAGAAAACCCTGTTGGCCTGATCTTTGATCTGCGCAACAACGGTGGTGGATTCCTGCATACGGCTGTCGAAGTAACTTCTGAATTTATCGGCGATGGCATTGTCTTATACGAAGAGTATGGCGACGGCACGCGCGACACATACGAGGCTGATGGCGAGGGTCTGGCAACAGAAATCCCCTTGGTGGTGCTGATCAACGAAGGCACCGCTTCTGCTTCTGAGATCGTCAGCGGCGCAATCCAAGATCATGGCCGCGCGCCATTGGTTGGAACAACATCCTTCGGTAAGGGTTCAGTGCAAAACTGGATTCCGTTGAGCAACGATCAGGGTGCTGTACGCATCACGATCGCACGCTGGCTGACTCCCAACGAACGCCAAATTCATCAAATTGGTTTGGAGCCAGATCATCCCCTGGCGGTGATCTCCCAGGCAGCCATCGACGATGGTTTCGATATTGAGTCCTTCGGCCTACCTTTGGATCAGGTGATTATCCTCAGTGAACAAGATATCCAAGACAGCCGCGACCCGCAGCTCAACAACGCCGTAGAGGTATTGATGGAGATCATTGGACAGTAAAGTTGTAAGTTTCAAGTTGCACGTTTGAAAGTTTGAAAATGGCAGCCACAGAGATCACAGAGAGATACAAATACTTCAGACTCTTAGTTTCAGTAATTCACGATTTTGTCATTCTAAACCCCGCCAGGGGTGAAGAATCTCCACCCGAAGGGCGGAAGACTCTTCGCTTCGCGCAGAGTGACACTGAAATCGCGATCTACTAAGTTTTATATTATTTTCTCCGTGCACTCTGTGGCACGATTTGTTGATAAGGATAGAAAGATGTTCTTCTATAACCCCTATTACTTGCTTTTCATGGCCCCGGCTTTTATCTTGACGATGTTGGCGCAGTTATTCGTCAACTCAACGTACAAGAAATGGCAGCGCGTCCCGACATCCAGCCAGATCAACGGCGCCGAGGCCGCTCAACGGCTGACGCGTTTCGCAGGGCTATCCAATATTGAAATCCAAGGGACCCGCGGCAAGCTCACCGATCACTACGACCCGCGCTCGAATACGCTGCGCCTTTCTGAGGGCGTCTATCGCGGCAATTCTGTTGCCTCCCTGGCGATAGCGGCCCATGAATTGGGGCACGCGCTGCAGGACCAGGATGAGTATTTTCCGCTGCGCTTCCGCAGCATGCTGGTGCCCGTGGTCAATATCGGTTCGTACCTGGGATGGATCTTGATCATGATCGGCCTGTTCATGCGCTTGACCGATCTGGCCTGGTTGGGCGTGCTGGTCTTCTCTGGTGGAGCGATCTTCTCGTTGGCGACCTTACCCGTAGAATTGAATGCCTCAGCCCGAGCCAAGGAAATGCTGACCAACTCAGGGCTGATCCGCACCGAGGAGGAACAGCGCGGTGTCAACGCGGTGCTCAACGCCGCTGCGCTGACCTATGTCGCCGCCATCTTCACAGCGATCTTGCAGTTGTTGTACTGGGCCTCGATGGTAGCGGGGATTGGTGGCAGGCGGAAGTAAATTGTAATTCTCATGGAGAGCCCCGCCAGTGGCGAGATCAACACCGCTGTACTCAGTACCCCAACCCGTAATCGCAGAATATCCTCAACTAGCTTTCTTCACTGAGCACCCCCAAAAACACATCCACCACCTTGGGGTCAAAGTATTGGCCAGATTGCGACTGGAGATAGTCAAGCGCCTTTTGCTCTGACCATGCCTCCCGGTAAGGACGGTCCGACCGCAGGGCATCCCACGCATCGACAATGGCAAAAATACGCGCCGCAAGGGGGATTTGTTCCCCCTTCAAACCACGCGGATAGCCGCTGCCATCCCACTTCTCATGATGGTAGTGAGGGATATCCAGCGCAGGGCGCAAATGTGAAATATGCGAAAGCATTTCGATGGCATAAAGCGGATGCTGACGCATGATCTGCCATTCTTTTTCATCCAGGGGACCTTCTTTCTGCAGGATATGATCTGGCACCCCCATCTTGCCAATATCATGCAGCAGCGCGCCGCGTCGCAGATGAACCAATTCTTTTTCGGATAGGTCAAATTTAGCAGCTATTTTGATCGTAAGATCTACGACTCTGCGACTGTGCCCCTCAGTTTCCATATCTCGGTATTCTAGCGCCCGCGCCCAGCCTTCCAAGGTGTTGTCATACGCCAAGGCCAAATCCAGGTTTGATTTCTGTAAATCTTTGAATAATGTGATGTTATCAATCGCAATAGCTGCCAGTCCAGCCAGGTTTCTGAAGAAATCCATCCAATCCTGATCTGGATACATAGGTGATCGGTGCAAAGCTTCTAAAACACCTTTGACCTGCCCCTTAGCAATCAACGGAGCAGCAAAATAGGCCGCTATATCCTCCCCAGCTAAGAATTCTAGTTTATCTAATTTTTCCGCGCTGTTCGCAATATCAGGGATGATTGTCATCCTTCGCTGCAGGGCTGTTTTACCGGCTTGACTTTCCCCCAAGCGCAGCCGCAATTGTTTTTGCATATCACCTCGGAAACCAAGGCAACCTGCATGTTCAAGAAAATGTGTGTGGGGATCGAGTGTCAACAAGCTAATTGCATCTACTTCCAGCAGCGCCAGCGCCTGTTCCAGGAGCACGTCTGTAACAATCTTGATATCCAAACTGGCGTTGATGGCTGTATCAATAGTGCGTAAGGCTGCCAATTTCCGCAGTTGATTTTGGGTTTGCTGCTCCAAAAGGTGGCGCTCGGTGATATCCATCATGCTGACCAGAACACGATCAAAATCACCAGTTTCTTGTGGTATTGACAAAGTTATCAGAATATGGAGGCGCTCCCCCTGGAGAGTTTGACTGACGGTCTCTCCTTTAAAATACGTTTTACCCTCAGCTATGGCAACAACTTCCTCACGGAGGATATCAATAGCTTCTGGAAGAATAATCTTGTGTAGCGATCCCAATAATTCATCCCTACTTCCTGCCCCAAACATCCTCACTGTTTCATCATTGACATCCAATATTATGATGCTTTCAGCAACTTCATGCAAAAATTGTGGCTGCTCGCGACTATATGCTGAAAAATCTGTAACTCCTTGCTCCTTCAAATCGTCGATAGTTTTTTTTACCGCAGAATAATCCTCCTCCCAAATTGAAACGGTTGCGGTTTCGAAGATGGTGCGATACCGAAGCTCGTTCTCGAAGATCAATCTTTCGGCATGTTCACGTTCCAGGCGAGAAACTTTTTCATCGATTGCCCGCGATATCGCCGACCCAAGTCGCGCCAGACGGTCTTTGATCAGGTAATCGGTGGCGCCTTGTTTCATGCATTCGACCGCGACTTCCTCACTTATCGATCCTGTGACAATGATAAAAGGGAAATCTTTGCCAGACTCGTGCATATCTGTCAGGGCTTGCAAGCCATTGTATTGCGGCAAAATGTAATCAGACAAAATGACATCCCAATCACTGTTTAATTGATCATGAAAATCCGCCCGCGTTTCCACACTCACCCACTCGGTCTCATAGCCGGCGCGTTTCAACTCGTGCAGCATCAATTCAACATCACTTTGACGATCTTCGAGGATCAATACTTTCAAGGGATTAGACATCGGTTTCAATAACTCAGGTTACGCACACGTATCGAACATCATATTTCTCTTTGGGTTGCGTAATATCAATCAACAATACTCAATGTGCTCAGAAGCCCGTCCCCGGGCGAATATTAGCACGGTGAAAATATATATTGATATTCATTATACTCAAACAGCGCCCAGAGGACAGGGTTCAGAGCAGAATAAAAGGCGATTTCGACCATCAGCCAATAGGCTGGTTGAGAAGCAACCAGTAAAGGCCGATCTGACGGACAGACTCGGTAAACTGTTCGAAATCGATCGGTTTGACGATATAGCTGTTGGCACCTAAGTTGTAGCTCTTCTGGATGTCAGGGTGTTGATCTGAGGAGGTCAACACAACTACGGGGATAGATTGAGTGCGAATGTCGGTTTTGATCTGCTCCAAAACTTCTAACCCAGATACTTTGGGCAGCTTCAAGTCTAACAAGATCACCTTAGGCGGTTTAGCAATATTGCGATCAGCGTATTCGCCTTTGCAAAAAATATACTCCAACGCTTGAGCACCATCTCGAACGACATGAATGCTATTGGTCAGGTTGTGCTTGTGAAGCGCCCGCAGGGTCAGCTCTTCGTCATTGGGATTATCTTCAACCAATAATATGTGTTCATTTTTCGTTTCGCTCATACCTCATTCTCCTCAGGGAGTGTAAAATAAAATACAGATCCTTTGTCAGTTTCGGCATCAGCCCAAACTCGGCCGCCATGTCGCCGGATGATGCGCTTCACGATGGCCAGACCCACACCCGTGCCTTCAAAATGCTCTACCGAATGCAGGCGCTGGAAGACATCAAAGAGTTTGTCAGCATACTCCATATCGAATCCAACGCCATTGTCTTTAACATAGTAAGCTTTCTCATCACCAACATCACCCCAACCAATTTGGATGGCGGCATCTTTGCTCTGGGCCGTGAATTTAATCGCATTGCCGATCAAATTGATATACACCTGTTTTATCAACGGTGCGTCACCCAGACAAGCGGGCAATTTGCCAACTTCGATCTCAATCTCATGCCCAGCCATTTCGCTCTCCAACTCTTTGAGAACTTGTTCTACGATCAACGCAGGCTCAATGTGTTTTTTCTGAAACTCTTGGCGTCCAAGGCGTGAGAGAGCAAGCAGATCCGTGATCAATTGACCCATGTGTTGAGCGCCCTCACTGATCTTATCTAAATAGCGTACTGCTGCTTCGGGAATTTGATCGCCATAATCTTCCAATAAAATTTGAGAAAATCCATCCACAGCTCTGAGCGGGGCGCGCAAATCATGGGACACAGAATATGTAAAGGCTTTCAATTCTGCATTAGCATCGTATAGTTGGTTTGTAGTATTTTCAAGAGATACGTATGCCGACTGAAAATCTTCCAGCAAATTGCCCAGGGCATCGTTGAGTTCTTCCCTCTCAGCAACCTGATCAGCAAGAGCACGGGTGCGCTTTGCAATGGTCAATTCCAGTTCTTCCTGCTGCTGGGCGAGTTTATCCGTAGCCTGCACGCGTTCTGTGATGTCGGTAAGCAATCCGAAAATTTGCCGGGGCGATCCATGCGCCTGCCGCAAAAAGATCGATTCCCTTGATAGCAGCCAACGCCATTCGCCGTTTTTGTGCCGCATACGATACTGGTGTTCGATCAAGTCATCGTCCGCAGCTACTTGATATTTCGGAACCACTTCAGCTGCATATGTTTGAAAGTCGTCTGGATGCATTAAATCCTTAACAATGGTATTTCCCATGCTTTGGATATCATCGACGGAGTAACCCAGTACTGTGGCGATGCTGACATTGCTGTATATATTCACCTGATCGACAATATCATAAACATACACTACATCCGGGCTTGTATTTAACATTTTCACATTGAAAGCCTGCGTATCGCGCAAAGCGTTTTCTATTCTTTTGCGTTCTGAAATATCGCGCAACACATTCAAAAAGCGGCCTTCATCCAAAATTTTCGTACTGAGTTCTACGGGAACATAATCGCCGTCTTTTTTCCTCAATCGATACTCAACTTGTGTTGATTCCCCTTTCCTTAAATGCTCCATAGCAGCATGATGATCTTTGCTTTCCAGATCTTCTTCATGGATTAGAGACGCTGCGTTGATGGACAAAAGTTCAGCACTGTTATAACCTAAAATTTCGCAGGCGCGCTTGTTTACATCGATGGGGATATTTTGCTCATTCAGAACCATGATGCCGACGGTGGATTCCTCGAATAATGTGCGGTAATTCTTTTCGCTCTTTTCTAATTCTTGCTGCTTGTGCTGAATCTCTTCGATAAGTGCCTCTTTCGGCGCGCTCCACAGATCCTTCAGCAACAAGGGTAGATCGACAAATTCGGTCAACCGCTTATGAAATACAACCAGGAATATTAAGATTGGGATACTGTAAGCGGTTGCCATGAACAGCTTCCCTCTAACTCCGCCGATTACGATGGCTACGAGTTGGGGATTGAAAGTAAAGGCAATTGCCGGGAAGAGCACACCGTCCAGGCACAGCACCAGCACAAATACCAGGTTGTATAAAATGGCTAACACAAAGATGTTCGAGATCCTCTTTTTGAGTTGTTCAAAGATCAGCACAAAGAGGAACAATTCCAGGATGATCAGCGCGCCGCCCAAGATGGTGAAGAGAACTGAGCTGCGAAAGACAGCGAATGCAGTGTTATTGGGGTTGAGCACGGCCTCGTTTTGTAAAGCCCAGGAGATGGTCGTGAAAAACAAAACCTTGAAAACATTGACCCAAAATACCAGGCGAATGACATTGCGCAGCACGCTGATATCTTTCTCGATGAGCACGAATAAAACCGCCGTGGCCATCAAAGCACCATATGCCAGGTTGCCCCCGGAGATCGTGATGGTTTCTGTAACAGGCAGCGAATAGATTGAACCAAGAAAACCGCCGATTAGCAGGTAAATACTGATGATGATATAAAAACCTGCTGCCCTGAGCCCTTTCCTGAGGGTTGCCATGAAAAATGGGAATACGGCAAATATGAGTATCTGAATCCCAAATAGTGTTAGTACACTCATTTTATTGCTCCTCGTTATATGAATTATCCATAAGGAGAGGATCATTCGCTACCGGAGTCATACCGGCATCTTCAAGCTGTTTACGCAGCCTCTTGATGACTTTCTTCAGCTCAGCCATGCGCACTTCGCGGCCAGCCATTGATTTGACCAAAATTTTCAATTTATCAGTGCGTTCCTCGACACGGTTTTCTAATTCGTCAGCGTGCTTTTGAGTTTTTCCATAAAGCTGCGCTTTTTCAATGGCCAAAGCGATTTGTTTAGCCGCCAACTCACCGCGAGCAATTTCACCGGACGTAAACTGGTGAGGTCGATTGAAAGCGATCAGCGCGGCCCCTAGTTTTCGTTCGCCAGAAATTAATGGCAGGCCAAGGATCGAACGCGTTGGAAACATGTCTGCAATCCGGGGGCTGATATGAGGTGAATTAAAGACATCTTCAGCCATTAATGTTTTTCCAGCTTGCATAACTGAACCTGTCATGGTTATTTCTCCAGGTTCAGCCTTAATATTTGAGTATTTTTCGCCAAATCCACCATAAGCCCCAGCCGGCATTGGAGTTTGGGTTGTCTCATCCCAGAGGGCAATATAACAGCCTTCAGCATCTACGAGCTCGCCCATGTGTTTCGCCAGGATTTGTATCATGCTTTCAATATCTGGAGAACCGAGAGCAGCATTTGTTAAATCGGCAAGCAATTCCAAGAATCGAGATCGCTGCTGAAGTTTGCGCTCAAATTTCTTGCGGGTGTGAATTTCAGCTTCCAGGATAGTCACTGTTTGTCTCAATTGATGGGCCATATCATTAAACGATTGAGCCAACTCAGATGTTTCATCAATTCGGTCAAATTGAACAGGTTGAGGTCGTTCGCCATTAGCCAGCGCCAGAGCGGATTCTTTGACCCGCAAAATGGGTTTAGCAACCAGACGAGCAGTAACAGCACCTACGATTATGGAGAAAACCAGTGCAGCAACAATTAATACGATGGTGATGCGATTATTCGCATTGATTGTTGCCAAGAACTCCGCTTCAGGAAACACAACTACAATGAGCCAGTCGATGCCATAAGCGTCTTGATATGGCAATACTTGCAGAAAATGACGCTGGCCGTCGATTTCAAACTCAAAATCCTGTTCAGCCGTAATACTGTCATAACCATCGAAGTGTTTTTCTAAGGACTCTGCCGCAGCACGAATGATAGGCGTTTGGCTTTCTGTCGCTAAAAGCCTTAGATTTTCCTCGCTGCCTTCTTCACCTGTATTAATTGGTTCTTCATCGGTAGATGTTGCTATTAAATAGCCTGTCCGCTCGACGATAAAACTCTCCCCATAACTTCCCACGTCGACATAATGTAGGAAATCGCTGATTTGAGAAAGAAAAATATCAACGGAAAAAACACCCAGTAAATTTTCCCCATCATCATATACCGGGCGGCTAGCGGATATCGCCATATCCTGTTCAGTAAAGAGGATATAAACCGGACTCCAGGTTGCAGTCCCCTTTTCGGCGGCAGCCGTATACCATTGACGGGTACGAGCGTCAAATTCAGGCACTGTCACCAACAGGTCAGTCCGATTTCCATGATTATCTGTGGCATATTTTCGGAAAGGGCCACTCACAAAATCATCCGTGGTAATGACGTAGAGGCTGCCATCGGCGCCCTCGCGTCCCGCATCCACAAGCCCGCCAGCGTAATTACCAAAATACGTACTGGAAACTGAATCAAATAATTGGATCTGCTCCCAAAAGTAGCGCTCCATGCCCACAGCATCATTGAGATCCAGCAACCCTTGGCGAATAGTGTTGCTGTTCATCTGGGTAATATGGTGAGGTGTATCGAGAAAAGTGCGCAGATGATCTTCAATACGATTTGAAATCTCGCTTCTTAAACGATGAGCAACATCGTTGACCGCATTACGTCCATTTTGGAATGACATAAACCCCACTAATCCAACAATGACTACAACTTGGATAACAAACGGCACAATCAGTATTGCCCATAAAGGGATCTTTATTTTTCGAAGCCAAGTGAACATTGGTATTCCTCTTACTGACATCCAATCATCTGGGGTTTGGCGGTTAGGGCAGGTATCCATACCTGCCGAGGATCTTGACGGATATGGATAACCGCCCTACTGTTCATTAATCTCGCTCAACAGCGGATCATTCGCGATGGGTTCGATGCTTGCGCCCTTTAGCTGTTTGCGTAACTTTTTGATCACCTTTTTCAACTCAGCCATGCGCACCTCGCGCCCTGCCATCAGTTTGACCATTTTTTGCAGTTTTTCGGTGCGCTCTTCAACGAGATCTTCTAAGTGATTGCGATATTGAATTAATTCAGCTTCGACCTTTTTTCTCTCGGTTACTTCAAGGATTTGCACAAGATATCCGCTCATCTCCTTTTCGTGCATCAGAGGAATAGCGTACAAATCACAGTAGATCTTCCCCGATTTACTGGTTGGATACAATTTGCTTAATTTTACGCGTTCAAAATCAAACTCTCCCGAAATAAAAATCGGTTGCCCACTTTTTAGTTGCTCCCTTTTCTCACCAGAAATGTTCGGATCTGCCCACAAATCAAATTTGAGCACATGCTTCTTATCCGAGACACCAAACATATCCAATGTTGTCTGATTGGCATCAATCAGTTTGCCATTCTTATCATAGATTTCAATGGCGATGGGAGATTGCTCGTAAATCCCACGGAACTGTTCTTCGCTTGCTTGCAGCGCCTCTTCAGCCTGAATGCGTTCAGTGATGTCAGTAAAGGTAACCGCGCATAGATTCGGTCCGGCCAGATAGGCGTTAATGGCGTATAGGACTTACGCAAGACACATCTGAACGGCAGGAGACTTGAGTTGTTGTCTCAAATAATCGTCCAGCAGGTCATGCTTTACTCGATAGACAGTTCGATTAGTTTCAACAGCGACTTGTTTGAGACGAACCCAAACAA
>JADHTJ010000103.1 GCA_016785015.1 Anaerolineales bacterium | reverse complement strand
ATTACAAAGTAAAATACCCTGAACATAATCTCGAACGCGCCATAACTCAGTTCAGATTGACAGAGAGCATTGAAGCGCAGGAAGCAACCATTCGCAAAATCATCGCCGATCTCAACCACCACTATAATTGATTACAAACTCTCAATTGATATCAATACCTGGTTGGGCGTGTTGTCTTCTTTATTTTCCCCATAGCATTCAATTTCCAAAGGATAAGCTAACCTTCGGCCAGATTTTGGCAGCCAGGATTGGTAGATGAAGTCGCGGGTATAAGCAAGATCTTCTAATGAACCTTCATGCTTGAAAGCGGCATAATCGCCCGCAGGAAAAGTGCGTGTTACTAAAGTATGACCAGCAATATCTGTTGCATTCATTGCCACGGCGGCCAAATAAAAAGCCCCTTTTTCCACCCAATCACCAGGATATGTGGTGATGCCATAACGGGACAACTCGGCTAGATTTGAGATTTCCATCCCAGGCGAATCCCAAAGTTGTTGAATATCTTGTCTCCCTTCAGCGACGCGGGTCATCAAACCCATCACAGTAACAGCATCACGCTGAATAAGGGCAGGCGCTAAGAAATCTCCACGGTTGATATGTTGCAGGTAGGGTAAAGTTTTCGGAGAAAAGGCAAAGCGTGGGTCGACAAACCCGCCAGTTCGATACTGGCTGGGCTGTATGCCAAACATACGTTTAAAAGCACGCGAAAAAACCTCTGAGCTGTGAAAACAGTACTCCAAGGCGATATCGATTATCCTTCTATCGGAGCTTACCAAAGCATCTGCCGCTTCAGAGAGACGTCGCCGCATGAGGTAGTCATAAGGGGTGTGATGAACGACCTTATTAAAGGTTCGCACAAAATGGAACAAAGAATAACCTGCTGCTGAAGCCATATCCGCAACGACGATCTCATCTTGAAGATTTTCTTCAACGAAATCGATGGCCTGTTTAATAGCGAAGAGGGGGTCACTCATTTTTTGGAAGATCTGTCTTCAATCTTTTCTATTGGAAGATAGACATCGAGAAACGATTCGGTGATATTTTCAAGCCCCTTGAAGCGCTCATCGTAATACTGGTAACTAAAGGGGTGGTTTCGTCGATAACTCTCACGAGCCAGCCAGTTTTCGATTATCATCTCCCAGTCCGAGGCAATCTGTTCTCCAGCCAATGTGAATACGGCATATTCGCTGGCGGGCAGGTTTTTGACCAACAAATCGACGGGCACGGCTTCCAACTGCTCTACACGGACACCAACAAAAATCTCGAAAAGCCCCTTCTCAAAGGTTTCCGGGTGATAGATATGCACTTCATACATGGCCTTTTCTGCAGCGGTGTGCTTGATGGCATTTGCGTTCTGCTGAAGATAGCCCATGAAACGCTGCCAAAGCCGGCCGATCTGATTCTCCTCTGTCCAAGTATCGCTGGTATCAAAGGGATCGCCGAAAAACGACATACCCACAAGTTTCATCTCAGATTTTTGGCTGATGACTGGTTCCATAGGATCTCCTGACCTTGAGTTAGTCAAATTATAAACCCCTTCATCCAAGAGTGATGAAGGGGTCTCTCCAATAATGGGATAATCTAATCGCCAAAATCAGTGGCATGCTCTTCGAAATATGCAGCGGCATCCTCGGCCCATTCCGGCCAATCCTGAAGCCACTCCGCCACCTTTATATCCCGGATACGATCCGAGATCGGGATATAGGGTTTGATATCAATCACCGGGGTACCATCAAAGGCGTCTATCCAGGGCAAAATGACAATGCCGTTCTCTTCATCCACATTGATGACGGGTACGGTCGTCACCGCAATGGGGTTGGGGCGATATTCCGAGCGACAGGCGAAAACTCCCGCTTCAACCCCAGGGGCATAAGGTAGTTCACAGGTGGTGATGGCGCGATATTTTTCAGTATCCATCTTATCCGCCCACCAGAATACCATCACATGGCTGAACTGTTTCATCTGTTTGAGCGCCGGTCGGTGAGGTTGATCAATTTCTAGGATGAAACTTTGCTCCGCCTCCGATGCGCGCACAAAGCCAATGGGATACAGTTGGTAACTTTCAGGTTGTTTGGTCATTTTTTCGGTCTCCTTTATTGATAATGTTGCCCCAAGGATACCTGGATCATCACCAATTGACTTGATGTTGGTTGCGCTATATAGCCATATATTGAGCCTAATTGTTGATAACTTGACGATTATTGCTCTTAGGACAGAGTGTTAAAAAGCCCGACCACAATAGTAGCCAACTGCGCCAAGCCCTTTGTCAGCGGTTCGGTTTCAATGAATTCTTCAGATGTGTGTGCTTTCTTCCCGGTGGTCAAACCTATGGTCACCGCAGGTAGCTCACGGCTGAGGGGGATATTGGCATCTGTGGAACCGATGCTCAGATGTACTTGAACCCTTTGCTCAGCCAGTGCGGATTTTGCCAATTTCACCAGAGGATGATCCTCTGGGATTTCCCCTGTGGGACGCTGACCGATAATTTCGGCTCGTGCCTGGACCTTAGGCTGGTTAGCCTCCTCAACCAGAGCATGGACATTCTGACTCAAAGTTTGGAGGGCTTCTGGATCCTCGGAGCGTAGATCAAGCTCCAAAGAGGCCTGCGGCGCGATGGTATTGATCGATGTGCCCCCAGAGATTACACCGACATTGAGCGTTGTACGAGGGTTCTTTGGTAATGAAAGTTCAGTCAATTTTGTTACAAGAGCCGATAATTCATGAATCGCCGAAGGCACTCCATAATCCGCCCAGGAATGTCCCCCCTGAGTCTCCATGGTGATGCGATAACGCTGCACCCCCAACCCGCGATGATAGATTTGTCCCAAGGCCATGCCTTCGAGAATGATATATGCCAAAGGGCTGTCGCCAAATCGATCTACGACCACGCGCATGCCGCATAAATCCCCCAAACCCTCCTCACCCACATTGGCTACAAGCCATAGATCGCCTGGAAGTTGGATCTCTCGCTCCTGCAATGCCCACAATAATCCCAGCAACCCAGCCAAACCCAGACTATTATCCCCAATACCCGGAGCATAGATACGATCAGATTCTCGCTTCACACTTAAATCCGTCTCCAGGGGGAAGACGGTGTCAGTGTGCGCCGATACTACAATGGAGCGGCCTTCATCCTTGCCAGGAAGTCGGGCATATACATTTCCCAGCGAATCAATCTCTGCATCAAGCAACCCCTCCTCGATGAACAAGTCATGCATAAAAGCTGCGCGCTGTTCTTCTTGAAAGGTCGGCGCGGGGATTTGTTGAATTTGGATAGCGAGTTCGATGACGCGTTTCGTGATATCCATCAGAGTTTGCGAGCGGACTGACGAAGAGATTCGATCCGAGCTTGCGCCAAACCGGGTAATACTTCCAGGGCAAAGAAAATTCCTGTTCCTTCGGAGACAATCGATGCCGAAACATTGCCATGCAGCACCGCTTCAAGAGGGTCATAGGCACGCCGATAGCCAGCCAAAAACCCGCCACAAAAGGCATCTCCAACTCCCGTCGGGTTGGCTAACCGCGCTGGATAAGCAGGGATCTCCCAGCGCGCCTTAGATGAAGCATCATAGAGCAATTGACCCCTCTCACCGCGCTTGATGACGATGAAATCACATCCATAAGCTGCCAAAGCTTCGGCCATTTCCCACAGGTCATCTGAACGCCCTTCGAAGAGCGCCCGCAGATCTTCCTCTGCGGGCAGAAATGCCGTTAGCCCAGTGATCAAGCTGGGGACATCGTTCCAGAATGTGGCGTTCAAATATCCAGGGGCAGGATCGAGCGTCACTGTGGTTGTACCTCCTTGACGCAAGATCGCCGGGATCAGGCTGTGAGTCATATAATCCATGGGGCAAAGATGAACTGCGGAAGCATCCTGGTAAACATCGGGGATATCCCCCTGGCGCAACGATGTGGGTATCAGCTTGGTTCTGCTATTGAGCATCTCGCTGGAATCTTTGTATCCTAAGAGTGCTTTGGGGAAAGGTTCTCCCAACCGAGCGAAGTGAGTGACAGGGTCACCTTTAACGCGGGTGGCCTTATCGGTATAGACATAGAAATTTCTAACATCAACAGCTTCTGAGAGAACGTTCACCCCTCGGGTATCAAAGCCTCTCTGAGTTAGATCGTCTATCCAACGTTGGGGATAATCTTCTCCCACTCGGGCGATTATTCCTGGAGGCGATGTGTCCTCCCAAAGTTTCAAGCCAACAGCAGCATAGGGAACATTGCCGCCCAGTACATCAACCATGGGTTTGTCATCGGCAGTGATGAAGAAATCGCGGTACAGTTCCCCTGCGAAGATGAAGCGTGGCGTTTCCGAAGTCATAATGTCATTATACTTATTTTTCTGTTGAAACGTTAGAATGTTGCACGTTTACACGTTGTATTCAATAGATACTTCACGGACTTGCCGTAACTCAGGATGAGATTTCAAATAGGCCATGAAGTTGTAGATTTGACGAGAGGCTTTATCTGCAAGGTTGTATGCAAGATCAAACTGATCTTGGGATATGTACCCTTGATCAAGCGCGATAAAAAGCTGCGCTCGGGCTTCACCTGCGGAAGCTTTTGCCCTTCCCAAATATTCAATAATCAGAGCTTGTGTACGGCTTTCATACCCCTCAGCGATGTTGCTCATCACAGAAATGGATGAACGTCGAATCTGGTCTCGTAACGCGAAATCCTTGCTAAACCTGCCTGTTCCAGACAGCTTATAAACCATATTCGTCAATTGGCGTGCAGTTTTCCAGGCTTCAATTTCCTCAAACCGTTTTATGGTCGCCATCTTTCCCTCCAATATGTCGGTTAGAAATGTCGGTTAGAAATGTTGATTAGAAAATAACGTTCAAACGTTCAACTTGCCAACCTTCAACTGATGTTTTACATTCAACGTTCAACCTGCCAACGCTCAACAACTTTCACCTTTTCCCCGCTCAATACGCTTTCGAAGGTGTTCCGGCCATTGCGAAATGTCATCAGAAGGATAGATTTGCAACTCAGGGCCGTTTTGATTTAGCAGGTCGTCGGTAGAGCAATTAAGAATAGAACTAGCCGCCTGTAAACCCGTAGATGTGACCCCGGAAACCCCGAAGTTGGATGTGCTTGCGCCGCACATTAACAAGCCTTCGAATTCGGTTTGGGCTGGAAATGCTCTCGGCCCAATCTGGCGACGGTTCTTCTCAATACCGTACAAGCAGCCGCGCGTGACATTGATATAGTGCTCATTAGTCAGAGGCGTGCCCAAATTCCAGAAAACGATATGATCACTGATCCCGGGAACGCGTTTCTCTATGGCTTTGAACATTTTCCAGGTAAGATCTTCCTTCAAACCCTGGTATCCAGTAGAACGTTCTCCTGACTTTTCATGTGCCCATTTTTTGAAGGCGTCATAGCCAACAAACGTGAAGGCCTCACAGGTATGATGTCCGCTGTGCATTTTGGACGGGTCTTTGAGTGTGGTGGCGGTCATGAACATCATCGGGGGAGTATCGGCGGTGAGTGCATTATCGGTGCGCCCCAACCGGTAAAGTTCATCGATATCGTCATGATCGTAGAACCAAAAATTGCCTGAGTCCAGTCCTGCGGCACGCAGATCCATATCCACAGCGAAAAACAGGCTCAGCGCGGAGGTGGAGTAGGTGGTTTTGTCAATCCTACGACGCAGCTTGTCACTGAGATGCTCGCGGCCGACCAGCTGACCGAAAGTGACCTCAGGATCTGCGTTGCTGATAACATATTTAGCGCGAATTTCATCACCGTCAGTCAGTCGCACGCCGATGGCTTTATTGCCTTCTAAAAGTATCTGTTCAACCGAGGTATTGAGCCGAATTTCTCCACCGGCCCTCTTCAGGGTACGTACGAAGGCGCGCGGGATGGCGAATCCGCCCCCCATTGGAAAATACGCACCTTCAAAATAGTGGTGGGTGATCCCAGCATGTAAGAAGGAAAGAACTTCCGAAGGAGGCATGCCATGATCCCCGGCTTGGCCGCAAAGAATGGCAATCAATAATGGATCGGAGACATGGTGTTCGATCAGCTCCCGGCCCGATTTCATCGCCCAACGCATGACTGAGGGAATCGCTACAGCTTGCTCGCCTCTTGTTCCCCTGGCAATGCTTTCAAGATTTTTAATCATATTGGCGACAGCTTCCATGTAGCCATCGATGCCCTGAGCTTCGTGGGGGAATCTTTCTTTCAGCCGGTTAGCATAGTTATCTCTTCCCTTGGGGATATCAAAACGTTCTTCACCAATAAACATGTGATCATAGCCATCGGGGTTGATTTCGCAGAAAGCCAAATCTTGGGAAACTCCCAGGCCTTCATATTTCCTACGCAGCGCCCCCCCTTGATGCAATCCGCCCATATAGTGTACGCCAGGACTGAATCGATAGCCTTCCAAGGTAAAAGAGTGCGTCCAGCCGCCGGGCACTTCATGCTGCTCGCAGACCAGCACCTTCATCCCCGCCTGAGCCAGGGGCACGGCAGCCGCTAACCCACCCGCACCGGAACCGATGACGATGACATCGTAGTCCATAAAAACCTCCGTTGGAACGTTTCACGTTTGCACTTTTCCCTTATTTTACATGCTTTTTCATCTCTACGTTGGCAAATCAGAGCCCTTAGCCAAACTCAGGGTAGGCCGTTTTACGTTGAATAGTCTTTGTTTTTACTATTTCGATTTCTCAAAAATGAGTGTGTAATAGAAGAATTTGCCGATCTTTTCTTTCAGACTAAAGTTTAGTGTTTCTACTTTGCGAGTGAGAGTCGCTGCCCGAGGGTAATCGGGGTCCATAAATAATTCACTGAAGACCAACGTTCCTGAGGACTTCAACACCCGGTGTAACTCCGCCAAAGCCTGTGGGATGTTGGGGATTTCGTTGATCACGGTGATCATGTACACCAGATCAAAACTCTCATTCTCAAAGGGCAGATCATAGGCATCCGCCACGCGGGCATCGATATTGGTGATTCCCTCGGCTTTGGTCCTGTGTTGGACGCGTTCGATCATCTTGGGTTCGATATCGACGGTGACAAGCTCTCCCTCGGGACCGAGGCGACGGGCAGTTGCCAGCGTGTATGTGCCATTTCCAGGGCCAATTTCCAGTACCCGCATCCCCGGCTCGATGCCGTGGCGAATGGCAGTTTCGTCAGGAGGTTGAATGCGTCGGCGCAAGGGATTATCGATGACGTTAGCCATCCATTGGGGCATGGGAAATTTGTAGAAGTACCGGATGATGCGGATGATCGTGTGCAATATGATAAAAGTGATGGGGATTGCAAGCAGGATGTAAAGGATTCTCAGAAACATAGTGGTGCTCCCAATTAGAGTGGAAAAGAGCAAAACAATCTCCGATGCTCCTGTATCGGAGTGGTCAAATTGCGCGTGAAATACGCAATTTGAATCAAAAAAACCTTGAAGGTTTCCATAACCTTCAAGGTCTAAAAAAAACTAAAAATCAAAACATTATGACTCAACGATCTGATCCGTTTTTGCAGCCATGATGAAATCGTTGCGATGAAGCCCTTTGACGAAATGCGTCCACCAGGTAACTTTAACACGTCCCCACTCAGTCAGCAGCGCAGGATGGTGATCCTGTTCTTCGGCTAATTCCCCCACTTTGTTCGTAAATGCAATGGCCTGAACAAAATTCTTGAACTTGAAAACGCGCTCCAACCGCTTGATGCCATCCACATCAATTACATCCCAGGCAGGGATAAGCGATTGCAATTCCGAAATTTCAATATCGGATAGCGGTGGCTCCCCTTTTCGATAAGGTTGGGTATTCAGTTCAGCCAGGGAACGCATCGATAATATCCTTACATTTGGGAGATCTGTCGAAGGAAGCTGAATACTGATACGCCCAGCTTGGCCCCTTCCCCCGCAGACATCTTGAGCCCCTCTTCTTCGTCGGCGCGTTGAATGAGCAAATATGCTGTGCCTAGGCCAGTCAGGGCACCAATGATGGCGCCGATGATCAAAATTTTCGTCTTCCAATCATTGGATGGAGTTGGTTGATTTGTTGTGGTCATAGTTCTTGAGATCCTTCATCAGGAATATCAATTTTCGTTTT
This sequence comes from Anaerolineales bacterium, assembly GCA_016785015.1. GTDB lineage: Bacteria > Chloroflexota > Anaerolineae > Anaerolineales > UBA11858 > NIOZ-UU35. The sequence continues at coordinate 9,144 of JADHTJ010000103.1, read as the reverse complement.
ACGAAGAGTGAGTTCATTCTTAATCGTCTGCCAGCCAGCACCGGCGCTTTTCATCCTGAATGCGGGTTCGACAGCTTTATCAGCGGCTTTCTGCACACTATCCTGGATGCGATAAAAGAAACCTTGCAGAACGAAGAATGTCGGGGGCAAAAACCTGAGGAAACGATACATCCCATAAACCATGCCAACCAACACTGCCAAAAGCATGAAGGCCATCACGAAAGTGGGGATGATCAAAAAGATCAGGGAAGCATCGGCTGCATGGCTAACATTCCCTCCACCGGAAGCCACGAGCACCACCCAAACAGCCAATCCCAGAATTGCTAGAACGCCAAAAAGCAATGGGAGGGTAATCTGCCTGAAAGTTTCTTTGCGATGGGCCTGCTTGGTGATAGGGTTTTGAGAAGGTTTTTGTTCCTGCATAACGTTTGTATTGTAGCACAAGTTACTTCCGAAACAGGTGATCCAAAACAACAAATTATGATTTCAGCGAGGAGCTTGCCCGCGAATAACCAACCCCACAATGACGCGCACGATGAAACCAAACACAAGCATTGAGAACCCGTTCATCCAATCAAAGACAAATGCCAATGCCGACAGCAAATAGAATGGTATGGGCAGCAAATACCATTTTTTATTTGTTTCCCGGTAGGTTTGGAAAACTTTAGCGGACATTAACAGTGGAATAAGGATAAAAATGATGGTGGCAATTTTGTCAAACATTACATCTCCTCCGATCTCCAGGGTTAGTGAAAATTTGTTTTGATAATTCCTTCAATAACCGCACCTATCCAGAACAAATTGAAGTGCAAGATGAATAAATCGCTGGCCAAAGGAACCTGCTTTTCTTCTACATTGGAATAACGCGCTTCTGTTACTATGTGAGTGACTAGCCCTATAAACACAAACAAACCAATCAGCGCCCAAGCCAATGTCCATGCTTCGAGTTCTGGGATAAAGTACAAGATCACCCAGCCCAATAGATATACAATCGTAAATGGGAAGAATAATGCTCCTACCCATCCTAATCGAATTCCCAAACCATATCCCCAGACTAATGGAATGACCAGCCCCATTGATAATACAACCCACGGGAACCAGTTTCCACTCTCGAGATCAAACGAGTTCAACAAAGCTCCTGCCGATAAGGCCAACATCAACAAGAGAACAAAATTCAGGGGAGTAACTTGTTTGAAAATCTGCAATGTTGCAAACAATACCAGCGCGATGATTGCTGGCAGATACCACCAATCCGACGGGATACGCTCACCCAGATGATGGCCTAACATCGTGACCAGAGCAGTTAGAAATAGAATTGGAACACAACGAATTACGAACTTCATGAAGGACATAAAATTACCTTTGGGGAATACTCTGTTTGGTATCACCTGACAGTTCTCCCTGTTCAATCCCCAGTAAACCGGCAAAGAGAATAGTTACCTGTCGTCGAATGCGAACATATATATTGAGGTCACGATCATTTAAATGATGCTCATATGGATAAGTTACTTCCATTTCGACTACATTTGGGTTAGATAATCCCATGTTGTTGTTCTCTGCATAAGCCAGAACCTGTTGCGCTACCGATGTTTGCATAGCTGACGAAACTAACGTGGCCCGGTGGTAATCTTTGAGCCAGGCGTAAAAATCACTGGGCAAGGGGGTCGGTGTGCAGGTGGGAGGCGGGATATACTCGGGGGTAAGCAGATTATGCTCTGGAATTGGTGTGCACAAATGTAGGGCCGCGGCAGTCTGGGCTGCTACAACCTGTGTAACCATCCGATCACCAATCACCCCTAACCCTGCCCTGGCAGCGGCATCAGCTGCACGGTCTAATTCATGCTTTTCAACCATCAAACGCGCCCCATCGATGATTACAGCCAAGAAAAACAGGACAACCAATAATAAGATGGCAACCACAATCAGGATCTGGCCGCGTTGCTTCGATTTCATGGATTCTGATACTCCATCATGGTTACAGCTTTGCCAGAGACTGGGAAGTTGATGCTGGGAAAGGCAAGCTGGATATCGTATAAAACAATCACGGTTAGGGGTTCACCTCTGGGTGCGGGGAAAGGGTGACTACGAGGGGATTCGTCTTGTTCGGGATCAATATCGATTTCAAGATTATCTAGGTTCAGTCCATAAGAGGCTTGGTGGATTGCGCCGATGATTTCCTCATCTCCCTGTTCAGGTTTGACAATCGTAGCCCCGGCTCGCGCTCCTTCCCAGGCTGCATTGGTAACCACAATCTGGGCATGCATAATAACGCCGAAATCGAGAAGAGCCACCATTAGCAGGAGCAGGATGGGTAGAACTAAGGCAAACTCGACAAGAGTCTGCGCGGGGACTTCTATTTGGGACGCTGATTGCTGGCCAGAGGTCCATCTTCGATGTGCACGCCTACGGCAACACGGACCGACGCGAAGCTTTTTCTTTTGGGTGTGTTTCAAACGAGTTGAGAAGTTCCGGGAATTGGGGTGTGCAGGGGATGAACACCCCTTGCACACCCCAATTCCCGGTTTCTCTTCAAAAGGAATGAAGCACGCCCTTTTCTTTATCATCGGCGCATGAAGAAATTGATGATTGGAGGGGCCAAATAGATCAACAACAGACTCGGCAAGAAGAAGAAAACCAAGGCTGGAATAATTCGGATTGGCGCAGTTTGTGCAGCAGCTTGGGCGCGTTGCCGGCGAGTGAGGCGCATCATCTTAGCCTGAATACCTAGTGTACGAGCCAGGGAAGTGCCTAATTGTTCAGTCAATTTAACTGCCTCGACAAAGTTTTGGATCTCAGGGGAGGGTGATCGACTGACAAATTCATCCAATGCTTCGGCTCGAGAGAAACCTAACTCTAATTGCTTCAGAACACGACGAAGGTCTTCTCCCAGCGGACCTGGATATCTGGCGCAAACCCGCTGCAAGGCTGGTGTAAATCCCAAACCAGCTTGCACTGTAAAAGTAAGCAAATCCATGAAATCTGGTAGGCTCTTTGCAATGTCACGCACACGCCGGCGTATGCGCCAGTGCAGATAGAGATAGGGGCTTCCTGCAATTGCTAGCATCAGCATGAGAGCAACGGCCAGGCTCACTCCACGCCACTCGTTTATGGCCATAACCAAAATGCCGACTCCGATCCCAAAGATGATCGCCAGCCACCAAAACGCTCGAAATTCATCAACACTCAGGAGAAATCCAGCCCAATGCATTTGTTTTTGTTGCGCCCATGCATCAAGAAAGGTTGGCGGGCGAACTGCCCTCAAGGCTCTGCGAAAAACTTGTTGCCATGAAAATCGCTCTCTCTCTGGTAATAAATCAAACAACTTTAGCATTCGTATTCTCGTCGGATGATCAAAAAGGACATCCAGTGATAATAGCAACACGAATACAAAACCGCCTAGAGTTAGAGCTAAAGCAATGGTGATGAACATATATAAATCTAGTAAACATCCAACATGTTTGGAGTGATCGGACATGGATGGCATGTCCATGACGAGCGATCTCGACGATTGTTGAAAATTTCTACATTGTTGCGGCAATCCGCTCCGGTCTCGCACGGGAATGAATTCTCCGTGCTATCATACAACGCCCGATGAATCGGGCTTGGAAGCAAAGCGACCAAACCGGATTCATCCGGTGCTATTTTGTAGCCCTGGAATTCATTCCGGGGCGGTTCGCGATTTTCAGATCAATTTGTATAAATTCAAAAGTCGTCACAACAAACCTAAATCGCCAAAATTTGGCAAAAGTCACTAATATTCAATCCGCACAAGACGCGCGACAATCGCCGCACCAATTAGCTCTAATGTTCCAGCGACGATCAGCACCAAATTTCCTGCTGTAGTCTGGAAAAGAACATCAACATATCCTGGAAACATCGAAAGCACGCCGATTGACACGGGCACCAATAACGCAATTACAATGGCTGAAAGTCGGCCTTGGGATGTCAGTGTGCGCACTTCATTTTCCAACTCAACCCTCCCACGGACAAATGATGCCATATCCCGCATCATTGCTGGCATATCCCCCCCAACCTGGCGTTGTAATGTCAGGCCTTCAACCAAAAGGCGCACATCTTCGCTGGGGCGGCGCTGATACAACTCACCTAGTGCGTCATCAACCGAAAAGCCCAAGACAATTTGAGCCGACACTTGGGCCATCTCTGAAGCGCTTGGCTCGAAAAGATTCGGAATGACAAAATTAATCGCCTGAGGTAACGAGAAACCAGCCTGGAGGGAGTCCGCCAGGCGGTCAAGCACATCGGGAAATTGATCGCTAAACCGTCTGCGGTGGAGTCTGGCTCGAGTGAAGGTCAATACAGCCAAGGCGATCAATGACAGAAATGCCCCAAAACCCCCTAATAGCACACTGCGAGTGGATAAGTAACCAAACAGGTAACCACCCAAAGTAGTAAACAATATTGCTGTGAGAAAAATGCCAGGATGTGCACCAAAACCGGCATCAGCCCAATAACTCATCAACCCCCGCCCCAAAGGAGTAAGAAATATTGGGGCAAGCAGACGGTTAGACAAATTGTCATTAGGATGGCGCAAACGCTGCCACCAGGAACGCACCTTCGGCAAGGCTTCCCGTTTTTCCAGTCGCTCACGCCAGAAGCGGGCATACCCGCGACTTTGTCCCATCTCGATGAAGGGAACGAGTAAAACAAATAGTGCCAGCCCCCCAACAAGCCCGCTGATCAACGGATAGTGCTCGCGCACCATATCGAACAATGCCTGGCGGAAAATCCAGGCTGATGCGATCAATAGGAAATAAATCAGCAGCCCTAACCAACGAAACATGATTTACTCATTCAAGTTACGCACACGTAGCAAGGTTTCCCTGGAAATTCTCTTTTGGTTGCGTAACATGAGTTACTCATCTAATTCGGCCTGGAGAGTGATGCCAGCTTTGCGAATGGTTTCCAAGCTTTGGGGTTGGTAGCCGGTAGATTGATAAACCCCCAAGGCACGTCCTTCATCATCCACTCCCTGGCGCTCGAAGCGGAAAATCTCTTGAACTTTGACTTGAAGCTCTCCCCAGCTTGAACCCTCTTTACGAACTACTTCTGCAATAGAAATTATTTTGCGCCGCCCACCTGGCAAGCGCTCTTGCTGCAAGACGATATCGATAGCACTGGCGATCTGCTCTCTGATGGCAGGTTGGGGGAGTTCCAGGCTAGCCATCAAGATCATTGACTCCAGACGACGGATAGCATCTTCTGGAGAATTTGCATGCACAGTGGTGAGAGAACCCGGGTGTCCGGTATTCATGGCTTGTAGCATGTCGAATGCCTCGGCGCCGCGCACCTCACCAACAATGATGCGGTCGGGTCTCATGCGCAATGCATTACGCACCAGTGTACGGATGGTAACTTCCCCCTTGCCTTCGATATTTTGCGGGCGTGCTTCCAGAGAAACAAGATTCTTAGCGATCAATTGCAATTCAGCTGTATCCTCGATGGTAATCATCCGTTCATTGTTAGGAATGCAGCGCGCCATTGCATTGAGGGTGGATGTTTTCCCCGAACCTGTGCCCCCAGAGATGAGCATGTTCAAACGGGCTCGCACACAAGCCTGGATGAAACGCGCCATGCGATCATCTAAAGTGTCTAGAGATACCAGGCGCCGCAACGTGAATGGTGTAGCTGAAAATCGACGAATAGTCAGTGATGGGGCACGTAATGCCAGTGGTGGGATGATAGCGTTAACGCGCGAGCCATCAGGCAGACGAGCATCCACATAGGGGACAGACTCATCTACCCGGCGACCCAACGGGGCTACGATGCGTTCGATGACGTGTAAGATATGGCGGGCATCCCGAAAGGAGGCCTGTACTTGCTCTAGACGGCCGTCCCGTTCAATGAAGATTTCGTCCGGTGCATTGACCATGATCTCGGTGACTTCGGGATCGTGCAGATAAGGCTCAATCGGTCCCAGGCCAAGGATGCGGTTGACCACCGCAGAAACCAATCCATCCTGAGTCTTGCGGGGCAGGATTTCCCCCTCGTCTTGGAGAAGTTTCCATACTACACGGGCTAGTGTATCCCGCCGGACCTTTTTTGCAAAAGCTTCAGTCGATCCATTCCCTTGTGCCTGTATGCGTTCACTGGTCAGGCGGTGAAGTCGGTCTTCGAGAGCAGAGAGATTACCATTAATCATGATATTCACAGCAAAGCTAATCTGATAGTTGACCGTTATGATCCCAATATTCCGAACGTTTGGCTACCTTGAGCACTGTTTTCGACAAGCCGCGCAACGCCCGCCCCAAACCCCTTCTCTGCTTTAGCGCACAAGGTTGTCCATAGCTTACGTTGGCCCAAACGGCGCTCTGATCCACCGGCAACGTAGCGTAGAGCCGTCCCCCAAGATGGCTCTCGATTTCCTTAGGACTGACTGGCGCGCCGCGTCCATACTGGTTAAGCACCAGTCCAACTGGTTTTTCATTCTTGGATAGTGAGTTTGCATAACGTTGCGTAGCCCGCAAGGCAGGTGCATCTGGCGTAAGCAGAATCAAGCGCATATCAACCAGGTGAAAGGCTGCCACATTGATAACCCCCATCCCTGTGGGGACATCCAACAAGGTCAGGGCATATTCCTGGCGAAAAGCGGTACACAGTGCTGCTAGAGACTCCCTGGTCAGATTGGCTTGAGCATCAGGGAATTCGGGGCAAGCCAGAAGATGCAAACCGGAATCGTGTTGCGTGGTCGCCAGGTTTAGGTGTTGCGGAGCGAGTTCTGCAGTTACGGGCAGCAAATCAGACCAGCAGCGCTCTGGTTCTAAATCGAGCAGCAAGTCAGATGCGCCCAAACCGGCATTGAGATCGATCAATGCCGTGGGGAAGTGGTGCCCGGCGGCAAAAACCGCTCCCAGGTTGGTTGCCACTAAACTCTTGCCCACACCGCCTTTGGCTGAGAAGACTCCAATTACTATGCCCATTCCCTAACTCCCCGCTGGGCGCAGCAGCACCAATAATTTAAATTCATTGGCATGGGCATATAAGATCGATAAGGCTTCTTGATCATCGACCGCCAGCACATAAGAACTGCCTTCATGCCCCTGGGGTAGGGCGACAACCAAAACCTCAGTAGCAATATAACCAGCGTCATCGACCGGGTTGCCAGGCTGCACAGCGGCGATCTCCAAGCTGTCCCCTTCAGCCAAGTCTGGTGGCGCGGCGACGAACCACTCTGCGGGGATGCTGATGCACCAATATCCCCCCGGGCAGCGCTGCGCCATCGGTCCACCACTGTCGCCCATCAATTTGCCCGGCAAGATCACCTCTCCAGCTATCAAAGGATAAAGCGCCACCCGACCTATCACTTGCTCGACGAAAGTGTAGTGCAATGGTGGCACAGCCTCGTCGGGAACGTTGCGTACTTCTAGCATTTCGGCGGTGATCGCGGTTCCCATGGGAATATCGAGATTGGCAAAGACAGTCATTGTGAGCGCGCCCGGTTGGGATTCCCGTTGTTGGGCAAAAAATTGGAAGACCAACACACCAAACAACACTGCCAGCAAAAAGGCGATTAGCAGGTAAAACTGGGTGCGCCGCCGGACAGCGGCTTGCCAGTCAGGGGTGGTGAGAGGGGTGCGAGGGGGCATAGGTATTGATTTTCCAATTCCAGTCTACAGATTTCTCAAGAAATCAACAGTTTTCTTCCAATTAGTTAAATCGTTATGACAAAATAACGAATCACAATATCTAATGAGTATTGGCTTTAGTTGCTGAAATCTCTCAATGAAATCATCCGTCGTTCTAAGATCCATTTTCACTTTGTCGTGATACTCTCTGCGTTCATTTTTTGTCATTAAACGCATAAATTGTCCCAAGCCCAACGTCCGGTATTCTGCAACATCCGATGCTTTTTTGCCTAATTGTCCCTTTAACCGAATATCTACATACATATTTAATGTGCCAAACTCTCGGATAAAGTCCACTCTAATATCACCTTTCTTAGCCGTAACTTTGCCTAAATTTATTTTGGCAAACCTAAACCCATATTCCTTAAGAAATGCGAATTCACCATGTATTAATTTCTTAAATGTAATGTCATCAATTGTGTTCATGTCTGAATTTCTCTCTCCAATATTTATAAAACTTTAGGGAAGAATATTTAGTATTTTCATCCAATCAATATTGTTACCCAAACCATCGATAATATTGGGTCTGATCCCATGTTTCTGATAGAGTTCATTTAGACGCATTAGTTCTTCTATGAACCTCCTGCTTTCGTCAATCTTTCCCAAGGGCGTAGGCAATGTAAATATATCATTATTAGCATAAGCACGATCAACAAAAGGTATATTTGTTCCATCCCAAGTGTAGTTGGGGTCTCCGAAAAGCGTATTTGTCTCTCTACTAGTTACATAACGCGGCAGGTATTCATTTTGTCCAAGCGTAGTGTTTCCTAAAGCTGGGTCATAAGGTCTAGAACGTAGAGATCGTATTAGAACACCATTTGCAAACCTTGATATTTCTCCTGCGAAATATGATCCAGCCGTAAGTGCGAAACCTGATAAGCCTAATTCCTGTCCTTTCTCTTGTTCTTGACTTGATAATGTAGGATCAATATTTTGGCTCATACCAGCAATACTGGTGGTCATTCCCAAGCTCATTGTTCCTGCAAATAAACCTCCAATTGTAGGAACAATATACTTTGGTAAAACTTCTGCTGTTGTTCCTGCCCACTTAGTTATTGTTGGATTACCTAATTTATCAATTATCCATGGTAACCACGTTATTGCTATCCTAAAGGTTGTTCCAACAGTTTGTGTCCCATATCCATACATCGTTGGCAGGAAAGCTGTTGACGCAGCAGCCGCTGCTGTTGTACCAATATTGCGAACCACTCCATAATATAGTGATCTATCAAAGTAAGCATTCAAACCAACAGTACCTAAGCCGACAGCGCCACCCGCTCCTAGAGCAGCCCATCCAGCAGCCATCAGAGGTGTTACTAAAGGGGCAGCTGCGCCTGCTGTAAGTGCAATAGCTGCTCCTCCTGCAGCAAGTCCAACACCAAGAGCAACCTGTGTTTGATGTTCATCAACCCACTGAAGAAATTGTTGGTTTGTGTCGACAGCAGCTTTCCATACGTTACTAGCGGATACTATTTTTTTCTTAACAGTTTCAGATCGTCTA
>JADHTJ010000102.1 GCA_016785015.1 Anaerolineales bacterium | reverse complement strand
ATCATATTTCAACCCACTTTTTTCTCTCGTATTTGGAGGTGCTGACACCACAGCGTTTTTTCCCCTTTGCCATACACTCATATTTTCCTGCCCTCAGGCATCTCCGCTTCGAAAAATCCCCCCATATTTAGAATTGCTGGATTGCGTGGCGTTGCGTCTGCAATCCCTATTGTTCCCTGGTAAAATGAAACACTTATGCCTGAACTAATCATCATTGGCGGCGGACTGGCTGGTAGCGAAGCAGCCTGGCAAGCCGCCCAGCGCGATATTCAAGTAAAGCTCTACGAAATGCGGCCTGGAATCGAGACTGGTGCACATACTGGAGCCTATCTGGCGGAGCTGGTTTGTTCTAATTCACTAGGCTCCAACCTGGCCGACCGCGCTCCTGGCGTGCTCAAAAATGAATTGCGGCGCATGGGCTCATTACTAATGGAGTGTGCTGCGCAGACTGCAGTCCCAGCTGGGGGCGCGCTAGCTGTTGATCGAGATCGATTTGCTGAGTTAGTAACAGATAGAATTCAAGAGCACCCCAATATCGAATTGATCCGAAAGGAAGTTAAATCTATACCGGATGAAGCAACCATCATTGCCTCCGGACCGCTAACCTCTTCCAGCTTGTCCAACTCTATTGCGGAATTGACTGGTCAAGAGCATCTTTATTTTTTCGACGCCATCTCCCCAATCGTTACCGTGGAATCGATCAATATGGATGTCGCGTATCGCGCCTCTCGTTACGGCCGCGGTGAGGAAGAAGAGGGGGACTATATAAACTGTCCCATGACTGAGTTGGAATACGGTTCTTTTGTGGACGCCATGCTCGAAGCTGAACGTATTGAACTTAAATCCTTCGAGCAGCAGCTTGAGAGCGGAGTCAAAGCCGGAATGCACACCTATTTCGAAGGCTGTTTGCCCGTCGAGGTAATTGCCCAACGCGGCCATGAGACCCTTGCGTTTGGGCCGTTGCGCCCGGTTGGCCTGATTGATCCCCGTACGGGAAAGCGCCCGCACGCCGTTGTGCAGCTTCGGCAAGATAATTTGGCTGGCACGCTCTACAATTTGGTTGGATTTCAAACTAATCTCAAATTCCCTGATCAGCGGCGCGTCTTTCGCATGATCCCTGGCTTGGAACAGGCCGAATTCGCGCGTTATGGCCAAATGCATCGCAACACATTTATCTTCGCACCGGCTTTACTGAGGCCGACCATGCAATTCCACAATCGTGATGACTTATTTTTCGCTGGTCAGATTACGGGGGTAGAAGGGTATGCCGGAAATATCGCCACAGGATTGTTGGCAGGATGGAATGCTGCCCGTACATTGAACGGGGAAGGTCCATTTCAGCTCCCAGCGGATACCATGTTGGGCGCTATGTGTCATTATATTACCCACGCCAGCGCGGCGGACTTTCAACCGATGAAAGCTAATTTCGGTTTACTACCTCCACTAGACGGGGTAGGGAAGGGGCGTCGCAATAAACGTCGCCGCATGGAGTTGTATGCTCAACGCGCTACGGACGCGCTCGAAAAATTCCTTGTGGGTGCGGAAAAGACAATCTGATAATTATAATGCGCATAGCCACAAACATATGGCTCAATAAAAATGAATCAAAATAAACCAATAAATATCACCAACAGCGCTGCGTTGATTTTGCTTACAGTTCTGATTGGATTGGCTCTTTGGGTATTAAAAATGCCTTCATTTCAATCTACCCCTCAGCCGGAAAACTTCGATGGCTCACGCGCGCTCGAAGATATCGCCCATCAGCTTTCGTTGGGGCCGCGCATTCCAGGGACTGTGGGACACGCCAAAATGGTCGAGTGGCTGGAAGACGAGCTTGCAGGGCAGGGGTGGGGAGTGATAATTCAAGAAGCCACCTATTTGGAAAAACCAATTCGAAATGTCATCGCCAGGCGCGCTGGCTCTGCTGAAGATGTACCTTGGATTATCCTTGGCGCGCATTACGACACCCGCATCCACGCCGATCAGGATCCTGATCCAACCAAGCAAAATCTACCCGTCCTGGGTGCCAATGATGGAGCATCCGGAGTGGCTGTGCTGACCGAATTGGCTCGTACCATTCCACAAGATTTCCCTGGGGAGATTTGGTTGGTATTTTTCGATGCCGAGGATAATGGTCGGCTTCCAGGATGGGATTGGATCTTGGGTTCACGAGCTTTTGTTGAACAGCTCGAAGATCTTCCAGATGCAGTGATCATCGTTGATATGATCGGGGATGCTGATCTGAATATTATGATGGAACGCAATTCTGACCCCACCTTGGTTGCAGAACTTTGGGAACAAGCCGCAGCCCTGGGGTTCAGCAACCACTTCATTGCAGTGCCTGGCTATTCCATCCTCGACGACCATACACCATTCCTTGAAGCAGGAATCCCCGCAGTAGATATCATCGATTTTGACTATCCATATTGGCACACCACAGAAGACACAATTGATAAGGTTTCGGCAGAGAGCTTGCAAATTGTGGGAGAGACGCTATTGGCCTGGTTGGAGTCAAAAAGGTAAATTTTCTGGTTGCTTGGCAAATAGCTGAACATGGCTTAAACTTATCTCATGCGCGTGGTAGATTTACTCGATCAAGTACGAGATCGGTGGGCAGAAAGGGTTGCCCATCGCTTGGCGCGCGGCGAGAAAGTACGAGAGAGTTTTCAAGACCAACTGGTGCGTTACTTTGACCTGATGAGACAAGCAATTACCAGTGGCGATCCAGGATGGCTGAACGAGATCTTGGATGAATGGCTAGAAGCCCGTACGCAAACGGATCAGGAAGATCAGGAAACAAGCCTATCCCCAATTTTGGGTCACATTCTCTTATCGTTAAGCTCCGTCACCAGGGAATTACTAAATAGTGACGACGCCCTAGAATTGATCAGCGCCGTTTTGCCAGTCCACAACCATGCCCTGCAGTACTCATCAACTAAAGAGGCCGAAACCTACGTTCGCCACATCGCCAATGACTTAGAGGAAGCTCGTGCGACGCTTGAGCGCCTCGACAAGAGTAAATCAGATTTCATATCAGTTGCAGCGCACGAATTACGAACGCCATTGACTCTGATCGAGGGGTATTCCTCGATGTTGCAAGATATTTACCCTGAGGATGAAGACGCCCGGCAGCGGGTTGAAATCATGCTCAAGGGAGTTGACAATGGCATCACGCGCTTGCGGGAAATCATCGATGATATGATCGACGTTTCATTGATCGACAACAATATGCTCAAGTTGAACTATCAACCTGTGTGGCTGAATCAATTGATAGGCATCGTTGAACAAGAAATCAGGGTAATTACTGAAGGGCGTTCTATACAGCTTTGCATTGAAGAATTCCCTGGTTACAAGGAGATGATTTTCGCTGATTCCGAACGACTATACCAGGCTATTTGGAATATTCTAACGAATGCTGTCAAATACACGCCAGATGAAGGAAAAATTACTGTTAGTGGACGTACATTACCAGGGTTCGTCGAGATGACAGTGACGGATACTGGTATCGGAATTGACCCCGATGACCAGGCGCGCATCTTCGAGAAATTTGGACATTTAGGAGATATCTCTTTGCATTCCAGTAGTAAAACCAAATTCAAAGGCGGCGGACCTGGTTTGGGATTACCAATCACAAAGGGAATTATCGAAGCTCACGGAGGCACGATCTGGGTCGAATCTGATGGCTACAGTGAGGAGAGTTGCCCAGGCTCTACATTCCACGTGTTATTACCGCAGAGAAAAGAATCTCCCGACGATCAGGTCAACACGATATTTAGCCCCATAGACGATGACCTGGATTATGACGAAATCAAAGAAACGATCGCAAAAGAAACTTCATGGCAAAAGAAATAATCAAAACCCAGCACCCCCGCGAGCGAGCGTTTATGGTAGGGGTTGAATTACACAAGCAGGATAATCTTCTTTCTTTGCACGATTCATTGGAAGAACTGATTTTGTTGGCGGATACTGCTGGCTTGGATGTGGTTGGTTCTGAAACCCAAAAGCGCGATAAACCCCATCAAAAAACATTCATCGGCTCAGGAAAGGTTGATGAGATCAAGTCTCTATCTGGTGAGGTGGATGCCCAAATCATCTTGTTTGATGATGAGCTATCGCCCAGGCATCAGCGCGAGCTAGAGAAATCCTTTGGAGAAGATATACGCGTGCTGGATCGTACGGCGCTGATCTTAGACATCTTCGCCCAGCATGCCAGCACGCGCGAAGGAACCCTACAGGTGGAGTTGGCTCAGTACGAATACCGTTTACCACGCCTGACGCGCGCCTGGACTCACCTGGCCCGACAGGCAGGGGGTGGTGGCGGACGAACGGGCAGCGCCGGGGGCGTTGGTCTGCGCGGACCTGGTGAGACGCAGCTCGAGGTAGATCGCCGTGATATTCACCGGCGCATCGACCATCTCAAAGCCGAATTAGACAAAGTGCGCGCCCATCGACAGCGACATCGCACCCAGCGCAAACGCTCACGCATCCCGGTGGTTGCCCTGGTAGGTTATACCAACGCGGGCAAATCTACTTTACTCAACAGCCTGACAGCCTCGAAAGTCTATGTTGCCGATCAACTCTTTGCCACACTGGATCCCACAACCCGCCGAGTGGAGCTGCCCGATGGCAAAGCGGTGCTCTTTACCGATACTGTGGGATTTATCCAGAAGCTGCCCACAATGCTGGTGGCCGCATTCCGCGCCACATTGGAAGAGATCGCCGAGGCTGATCTGCTGCTGCATGTAACCGATATAACCCACCCAAATGTTTTTGCCCAAGCTGAGGCAGTCCACCAAACCTTGAAAGAGATCGAAGCCGATCATATTCCCATCCTGACCGCCTTGAACAAGATTGACAATTTAGATGACCCTGGTGCCGCACGCCATGCCATGGATGAATTCCCCAATGCTGTGGCTATTTCGGCGTTACGCAAGGAGGGCATCAGCGATCTGCTCCGAGCCGTACAAGAGCAGCTTTTCGAGATGTACACACCCCTCGAGGTCATGCTGCCCTATCAAGAGGGCAAGCTAATTTCGCTCTTCCACAATCAAGGAGTAGTCGAGGTCATCGAGCATGGCAGCACGGGCGTGATGATCCGCGGAAGAATCCCCGGCCGCCTGGTGGCTGAGTTCAATGCTTATCTCAAACAGCAGAGGTAATTATGCGTGGTTTCAATAAATTTTTAGATCGCGTTTCGGACTATTTGTCGAAGAGAAAAGGGCTGGTCCCGCTTGTGGGCATAATCCTGGTTGCATTGAATTTCATTCTGCGACAGATTCCAGGTTTAGGTTGGTTCTCTGAAAGTGACTTGTTCCTTCACCTGGGGGTCATCCTGGGGATTCTTGGCTTTATGATTGCCTGGGCGTTGTGATGCCTTCGGCAGTGGACAGTGTTTGGTGGTTAGTGGGAAGATAGGTTTGCTTTGACTGTTGCGCAAATTGAAAGCCCTGGTTCTAGAAAATTGAACTCAGGGCTTTTATTGTACTTGGGCTCTATGGGATCAACTAACCACTATCCACTTCCCACTCTCCACTTTCTCACTGAAACGCGTCCATTTTCGGGCCTGCGTCGCAAACTTCTTGGGGGGAGTCATCGGCGAATTTCTTGAAGTTCTCTACAAAGCGGGCGGCAAGCTGGCGGTATTTATCGTTATAGGCAGCTTTGCTGGGCCAGGATTCTGAGGGGTCAAAGACATCATCTGGGACGTTGGGGCAGGTCTTGGGGACCTGGAAGCCGAAGACGGGTTCCGTGTAATAATCCACATCTATCAGATCACCGTTGAGGGCGGCGGTCAGCATGGCGCGTGTGTAGCCGATGCTGATGCGTTTGCCGACGCCATAAGGACCGCCAACCCAGCCGGTATTCAATAGCCAGGCGGTTGCTCCGTAACGCTCCATTTTGCGGGCCAATAATTCGGCGTATTTGGCGGGGTGATGCACCATGAAGGGCGCCCCAAAGCAGGCGCTGAAGGTGATTTCGGGTTCCTCACTGAGGCCAACTTCTGTGCCGCCGACTTTGGATGTATACCCAGAAATGAAATGGTACATGGCCTGCTCGGGGGTCAGCCTGGCGATAGGGGGCATCACGCCAGAAGCATCGCAGGTCAGCAATAAAATGTTCTTGGGGTGTCCACCACGCCCCTCGGGGAGGGCGTTATCGATGAATTCTAAGGGGTAGGATGAGCGTGTGTTTTCGGTGATTTCGTCATCATCGAGGTCGATCAGGCGCGTCACCGGATCGTAGATCACGTTCTCAAGGATGGCACCAAACCTATGGGACGCGTCGTAAATTTGGGGTTCAGCGCTGGGAGACAGTTGAATCACTTTTGCGTAGCAACCACCCTCGAAGTTGAAAACGCCGTCATCCGACCAGCCATGTTCATCATCGCCAATCAAACCCCGGTTGGGGTCGGCAGACAAACTCGTCTTACCTGTGCCACTTAATCCAAAGAAAAGGGCCACATCGGCTTCGTCCCCCTGGTTGGCCGAACAGTGCATGGCCATAACGCCCTCTTTGGGCAGCTTATAATTGAGCACGGTGAAGATCGATTTTTTAATCTCGCCCGCGTAGGCTGAGCCGCCGATGATGGCCATCTGCTGCTCGAAGTTGAGCACGATGAAGGTATCGGAGCGGGTGGCGTCAATGGGCGGGAATGCCTGGAAAGAGGGTAAATCGATGACGGTGAACTCGGGCACGTGGGTGCGATATGCCTCGGCATTTTTTGGCATCAGGAACATGTTGCGGGCGAAGAGGCTGTGCCAGGCGTACTCAGTGATGATGCGTACGGGCATCTTGTAGTCAGGATGGTTGCCAGCGTAACAGTCTTGCACGAAGAGATCGCGGCCCTGAACAAAGCCCTGCAAGCGCGTGAAGAGTTCTTCAAATTTGTCGCGACCGTAAGGACGATTATATTGACCCCACCAAATATCTGCTTCTGTGGTTGGCTCGCGAACGACATATTTGTCTTGCGCGGCTCGGGCAGTATGCTTACCTGAAGGCACGATGATCGGTCCTTTATGAGAGATGTGACCTTCATTGCGGAAAACGATCTCTTCATAGAGCGCTTCAATGGGCAGGTTCCAGTAGGCCAGGCGGATGTTGGTAAATCCCTGGTTGCTGAGGCTGTATTCGGCCTTCAAGGCATGGGCTTGTTCCTGGGCGGGGGTTTTGATGTTGAGCAAATTATTCATGATTTCAATACCTTTTCAACGCAAAGGCGCACACATTGTGGCCCTACGGGCAGGGCGCGAAGAAATAATTTTATAAGCTTAGCGCTCTTCGTGTCTTCGCGGTTCAATAATCTAGAGCCAATCCCTGATGAGTTTACGGTCGCCAATGTAGATTTCATTGGGGGCTTCAGGGTCAAGGACCCAACGAATGCGCTCGATGCCTTCGGTAATATGTTTGACGGAGCCGGCATAGCTCAAACGAAGGTGCCCTTCCATGCCAAAAGCAGCCCCCGGAACTGTTACAACGAGGGCTTTGTCTAGGATGAATTTGGCGAGACGACTTGAATCACTGTCATAAGCGCGGAAATCTGGAAGGCAGTAAAAGGTTCCGTCAGGTTCGCACAGCTTGATATCGTTAAACGCTTTAAGTTCATTGAGAATGATGGAGCGATTGTTCTCAATCGTCAGGCGTAAATTCTCAATGGTTGCCTGCTGACCAGTGAGGGCGCCTTCCGCGGCGGATTGGAGCAGCACAGAAGGGTTGGATGTCATATTCCCCTGGACATTGGTCATGACTTCAACCAATTTACGCGGCGCAACGACCCAACCGATGCGGAATCCGGTCATACCGTATGATTTGGCGATGCCGTTGACCACGATCAGGCGCGAGTTTTCGACATCCTTGTTGCTATGCTTGTATCCCGGAATCCACTGCTTGCGATCGAAAACCAGCTTATGGTATATGTCATCCATGATCAGGTAGATGCCCTTACGCTCGCAAAACTCGACCAGTTCAGCGACGAACGCTTCTGAATACATTACGCCTGAAGGATTATTGGGACTGTTAATGATGATGGCCTTGGTATAGGAGCTGACCTTCTGCTCGATATCCTGCATACGGTGGTAGAAAGTGCCATCCTCAGGAACCACTTCAACGGGGACACCATAGCACATCTTGATCATCTCGGGATAACTGACCCAATAGGGCGCCAGCATAATGACTTCATCTTGGGGATTGACCAGGGTGTAAATAATGTTATAGAGCGACTGCTTAGCCCCAGTGGTGACAATAATATTCTCCGGTGCTACTACGCGTCCGTAATGCTCTTCTGTGTATCTGATGATGGCTTTCTTGAGTGAAGGCGTGCCATCTACGCGTGAGTATTTAACGTCACCTACGCGCAGTTTTGCCGATGAGCTCAAAATGGCGTTAATCGGCGTGGGATTCTTGGGCTCACCGATACCCAATGAAATGACGGGCTCACCTTTCTCACGCAGTAGACGCGCTTTTTCGTTTAGGGCAAAAGTAGGGGAAGGCGCAATCGCTCGGGCTTGAATACTTATGCTCATTATTACTCCAGTGGTTGGTGGGTAGTGAGTAGTTTGTGAACGCGGGTATTATACCGCCATTGGTAGCGGGCGGAATGACTGAGCACAGAAATTCGCGTAAGCTGGGCATGCTACAATGAAGTCAAATCTTTGACCCCCCTCCCAGCCTCCCCCCAAGCAAGAAAAGTGCTTTGGGGGAGGGGTTAGAAACTTGATTTTGAATATGCACCAATATTTGCGATATTATCGTTTGGTCCCTCCCCTGAAGGTGGTTTTTCCTTCGGGGGAGGTTAGGTGGGGGTCAGATGAATAAAGGATATCAGGTGTTGCGCTTTTGGAACCAAGATGTTCTAAATGATATTGATTCTGTATTGGGAAATATTATTCAATTTCTAGAGGAAAAAGCAAATAATGAATCGTCCATCAATTGACTCCCAAATTACTTTTCTTTACACCGCAGACCTTCAATCAACGGCAGATTTTTATGAGAACATTCTGGATTTAGCGTTGTGGCTAGACCAGGGTACTTGTCGAATCTATCAGGTAAGCGCTGATGGATATCTCGGATTTTGTGAACGCGCGGACGTTATTGCTGAGCATCCCGATGTAATCTTTACCATCGTGACTCCGAAGAAGACGGATGTGGATGAATGGTATCAAATGTTGAAAGCCAAGGGGGTCGAGTTTGAGAAAGCGCCAGAAACAAATCCGAAGTACAAGATCTATCATTGTTTTTTGCGCGATCCGAATGGGTATCTGATCGAAATTCAGAATTTTCTATAAAGGAGTTTGTCACTCTGAGATGCGAAGCATCGAAGAGTCTCTAATTCCTTAGTGGTGGAGATACTAGAAAAGTGCTAGCTGGTGCACTGGGTGGACGCCGTCGAGCAGGATGTATGGTGCGGCTTTGCGCGCAATGACCCCCAATTTTGTTAACTGGCTCAAGCTGCGCAGCTTCAATTCCCTGCGGGCATTGATGATCGTTTCCACACCTTTGGGCCCAATCCCTGGGATACGCAGCAACATATGGCGTGGGGCGGAATTAAGCTCTATGGGCTGGCCAACCAGGTTGGTCCTTGCCCAGGCCAACTTTGGATCAACTTCGAGGGGCAAGTTGCCTTCATCTACAAAGGGCATTTCTTCCAGATTGAATCCATAATCGCGGATCAAGAAAGAAGCTTGGTAAAGTCGATTCTGGCGGATCAATGGGGTGGGGGCTTTATTTTCTAAGGGCGTATCTGAGATGGGATTAAAGCGGGAGAAATACGCTCGAGCCAAACCCATTTGACGATGCAGTTTTTCAGTAGTTGAGAGCAATTCCAAGTCGCTCTCATCAGCGCCGCCGACCACAAATTGCGTCACTGTAGAAGGCCAGGTGCCCTTCCAGGCTTTGTGTGGGGACTGCGCCTGGCGAATCTGGTTAGCCCAATGCAGAGGTTTGAGCAGCTCTTGGGTGAATTCTTTGTGGGGAGCCAATTTTCGGAGTCGATCAATATTAGGCGCTTCCAGGTTCACCGAAATTCGGTCTGCAAGCAGCATAGCCTGCTCAACTTGAGCCTTCTCCACACCGGGCATGACTTTGAGATGCAGGTAACCCTGGTAATTGTATTTGCGGCGCAATATCTCAGCGGTGGCCAGGATTTGGTCCTGCGTGAAAACACCCCCGTTGATCACCCCAGAACTCAGGAAAATGCCATCGACCATGTTGGCCTTGTGCATGTACATGAAAACTTTGGCGAATTCGTCTGGCTTGAAAGTGGCCCGGCGGAAATCGCGTCCCTGACGGAAGGGGCAATAGTAACAATCTCGCTCGCAGACCGAGGTCAGCAGCGTTTTGAGCAGTGAGATGCGCTGTCCGTTAGGCAGCACCGCTTTGCTGGTATAGACAGAGTCTTCCTGACGGTCTGACATCTGGGGGCATTCATCGCCTTCGGATGGCTCAAGGTGCATTTGACTGCTGAGCAGTTTCAATCGCTCTAATTCGCTCATATGTTCTAATTATAGCACGGAATTAGAGGTTGGATGTTAGAAGTTGGATAAAAAAGTTGATGATAGTAGATATTAGAATGTAACAAGACCACCCAAGAGCGTGATCGCCAAGTAGCTGATCAACCCCACCGATAGGGAGGCGCCTAGACCGACAATGAATGGTTTGATTCCCAATGCTCTAACCGAGCGGAAGTTGGTTCCTAACCCCACTCCGGCCAAGGCAACCACTAATAAGACTTCGGCCCAATTCTTGATGGTGGCGATGAGCGTTTTCCAGGCGCTTCCATCCAAAAGGGCAAATGCCTCACCACCAGCATTTATACCGGCATCGCCGATGGACCGAAAGACAGCCATGGCAATGAACCCCAAAATGAACATCGGCAATAGTTTCAGGATACTGGTCTTTTCGCCCTTGAACTCGTCCTCAACGGGAGATTGCCTGGCATAGTAATAGGCCATAAATGGAATTACAAAGGCCATAAAAACATTGCGCACCAGTTTGGTAACTGTGGCCACGTCCAATGTCAGGGTTTGAGCGAAGATATCGGCATAAATCTTGGCTGCGCCGACAACCTGGGCTGTCTCATGAACCGATGTGCCCAGGAACAAGCCGGCTTTGATGGCATGTGCATTGAAAATGAAGTTTGCCAAATAGGGATAAAAAATTGTTGCAAAGAGGCCAAAGACGGTAATCACTGCAACAGCATAGGCAGATTCTTCTTCCTCTGCGTCGATGGCTGGACTTGTGGCCACGATGGCAGTGACACCGCAAATCGAGGTGCCCACCGCGATCAAGGTGCCCAGACGTTGGGGTAAGTTGAGTCGCCTATTAATCCAAGTCGTGAAAACTAAGGCGCCTACAATACAAAGTATCACAATGGGGATACCAAACGAACCTAATTTGAAAACATCGAATATCGTCAGGCGGATTCCTAATAATATGATCCCCAAGCGCAGCAGTTTTTTGACCGAGAATTTGAACCCAGGGTTCAAGGTGGCAGGAAGTTGAAATAATGCAGAGATACCCAACCCCAAGATAATGGCAATCATTACCGGCGAAATAGGAGATTTTTCAAAGCCCATCAATTCGCCGCCAATGTAATCACTCAACCAGATACTTAGCCAGGTCGATAGCGCCACAACGATAACACCGGGAATTAGTGTTGGCATCTCTTTGTATGAAACTCCGAACAGGTTATTTTCCAGCGGGGATAATTTTGTTTTGGCTTCAACGTTCGTCATAACGGATTTAGGCCTTTATATTTTAGGCTCTTTGAGATATTGTGGGGCATGGGACACGGATCGCATGGATTTCCACGGATTATTTGTGCTTATATCCGTCGAATCCGTGTTGATCCGTGTACAAATAAGTTTGACCACACATAACATCAAAGAGCCCGATTTTATTTCTGGTTCGCAATCCACTCCAAACTGCTTATGCCCACAAGCAGAATAGCAATTGCCCACAAAAATATAGATCCACGAAGGGGCAAATTTAGCCCGCCCAATAGTAACCAAGCAAGTAGTACAAGGCCCCCACAAAGATTAATAGCGATCGCACCCCCTAATCCCAATCCAACCATCTTGTTGGTTCCTTTGCGCTTGGCTTCAATCAGCAAAGCAATCCCAATACCAATAAAAACACCACCCATGATACTGGGATAAAAGGCATGCTGAATAGTTGGCACTCCTAGAAATTCAGTGATTTGACTTGAAAATGGAATAGAAAACAGCAATAAGATCCCAAGCGCGAAATTGATTGTGGCGTCAACTATGAGAAGTTTATTGGTTTGCAACGATTTACCCGCCACCTACTGGAGGAAAGATTTTCACTTCATCTTGGGGAGAGATCATTACTTCAGACATTTCTTCGATTTCATTATTGACGACCACCATATGAATTTCACCAAGCGGAATGCCTGCGCTTTCCAGGATTTCTGCAAGAGCAACAGGCTGCTGAATCTCAACATTCAACCAGCTCTTTTTCTCTGGGTGGTAGAAGTTTAGATGTGCGCCGAGGTAGATTTTCATAAACCTATTTTTGTTCTTAAGATGTCATTCTGAGGAGCGCGGCGACGAAGAATCTTGCTCGTATGTCAAAACGTCAAAGATTCTTCGCTCCATGCGTCGCTACTAATGACAAAACATTTCATTTTGATCTGAGCAGCATCCGCCGGTTGAGTGTCCGGCGGGTTTCGATACGCTCCCGATTGTCGCACTCAACCGACGCCGGACGTATCGCTTGTACTGAGCCTGTCGAAGTAAAACCAAGGATGCTGTGGGTTTACTCAGAATGACAAGTAAAGGAACTTTAGAATTAATTCGCAATTACACGCGTTCCAATAAATCCGCGGCCCAGCCCAGGGATAGAGCCTCTAATTTTTGCCGCGTGGGGGTGCCGCTTTCGATGTCCCAGCCTTTGATGCCGTAGAGCACGGTCAGAGCAGATTCGAATTCGTCACGAGGGAAGGATTCGCCCTTTAGGGCACCATTCTCCAAAGGCGAGAAAATCCTTTCGGGAAGGGTATCATGCTCCCGGCAGAATCCCTCGCGGGCGTTGAAGACGCGCGCCATATTGGTAGCGCGTTCGCCAATTTCTAGCAGCTCATCGAGGGTCATCTCCCAATCTGTGGCTGCATTGACAGATTCAATGACTTCATCCATGCGGATATAGGAGCGCGGCGCCGGCCCAAAGAAACAGTACCCAATCACCTTTTCGAAGCTGGTCACTTTCTCCAAGATATAAAACTGGCGCATTTTCTCATCATTCAGGCTGAGCACAGGCTGGGGTTCCGTGATCCCCAAAGGTTCAGAATTCTTGAAGGGAATTCCGTCCGCATTGGCTAACATCGAGTCGTGGGCGACCACCAAATGGTCAGCGCCGATCTCTGAGATGGCGTAGCCCATGCCGACGTTGTATTTGCCGCGCGCCTCGTGCATGGGCAGTTCCTGTCCCTTGACGTGAATAGCATAATATGACGCATCCCCACCGATTTTCTCAGCGGCGCGCATTGTCCCTTCAGCTAACAGATCACCAATGCCTTTGCGCAGCGCAATCCACTCGACCATAGTCAGCATGGCCTCAGCATTGCCAAAACGCAGCTCAATGCCATCGGTATCTTCCAAAGTCAGCAGGCCGTGCTCGAAGCACTCCATGGCAAAAGAAATCGTCATGCCGGCAGAGATGGTATCCAGCATGTAGGCGTTGCACAGCTCGTTGGCCTTGGCAATAGCGTGAATATCACCCACGCCGCAGTTTGGGCCCAGCGAGCCGACAGACTCATACTCCGGCCCACCGTACACCGATGGCTCTCCATCGACCTGCACTTCACGCTTACAGCGGATGGCGCAGGCATAGCAGCTTCGTCGGGCGGTGAGCAGTTCGCTTTCATAGACTTCCCACTTGATCTCATCGACATCTTCAAAGGCACCCTGCAGGAAGTTGCGTGTGGGCAGCATGCCGGCGGTGTTCAGGGGCTCGACTAACCCAGGTGTACCGGTGTTCTGTAATCCCCAGGCTTGTGGATTCTCTTTGACGCGTTTGGCCAGAGTACGTCCCAGGCTTAGCAACCCTTTAGGGTCACGGGCTAATTTTTGATAGCGGGTGTGACCACGCACGGCGATGGCACGCAGATTTTTGGAACCCATCACCGCGCCCATACCGTTGCGACCGTTGAAGTGGCGCAGATCATTGGTGATACCGGCGTAGCGCACCAGATTCTCACCCGCGGGGCCGATCTGTAAAACGCGGATTTTATCGTCCCCTAATTCAGTTCGGATTGATTCTTGGGCTTCGTGTGTTTTCTGCCCCCAAAGGTGACCCGAGGGACGAATCTCAACTTCACCATCATTGATCCACAAGAAGACAGGTTCTGGCGATTTCCCTTTGACAACAATGGCTTCAAATCCAGCCATTTTGAGTTCAGGTCCCCAAAATCCACCTGCTTCAGATTCGCCATAAGCGTTTGTCAGGGGCGATTTGGCCGAAACCACATAACGCGTGGCTGTAGACACGGGCGCGCCGGTCAAGAGACCATTGGCAACAACAAGTACGTTCTCCGGAGATAGGGGGTCAACATTGGCTGGCATCTCATTAAGCAAAATATAGCCGGCCAGGGCTTTACCGCCAGGGTAAGTGCGGTAGAACTCTTCGGAGATATTCTCGACTTCCCAGGTGCCTTGAGTCAAATCGACTCGTAAAATTTTAGCTGGTGTTCCATAAATCATAATGTACCTCTTAGCGAGTTTCCCGCTGGAATATATGGGGGTGGTTGCTCCGCAACCACCCCCATATATTCCAGCGGAAGCCCATATCAAGTTGTTTTTTCAGTGGAGTCATACGTATACAATCTTATATATGCGGGATAGTGGAAGCGGCATGGGGCATGAATGCAATGCGGTCGCCGGGTTGCAGGTCCGCAAGAGCGGAGTCTAAGGCAGTTTGTAAATCATCAACCGGGTTGAGCAATAGCCTTTGTGCTAAATTTTTGCGCAGATCAGAGTATATCATCAGGCGGAATTTCAACGCATCGCGAGCAATTTGAAATGCTTTATGGGGCCCAATGCGAAAGCCTTCGCGCTCGATTCGCCGGATGACCTCTTCATGAGATGTCATTCCAATCATCCATTTGTCGTAATGTGGGCTGCCTGAGCCTTGCGAGCATGAAGCGACAAGGATGATCGTACCGCCTGGCTGGGTGATCAGCGAAGCATGCCCAATCGCTTTTTGTGCCTGATATACATTGATATCCTTGGGATAGCCACCAGGGGACGTGATTAGCAGGGGATACTTAGCAGAAACAGTCACCTGGCTTGAATTTCGCGAGAGAGGCATACCTGAGCGCATCACCGCCACGGGATCTCCAGCCAGAACATGCACGATATTCTTATCTTGATTGA
Source organism: Anaerolineales bacterium (assembly GCA_016785015.1). GTDB lineage: Bacteria > Chloroflexota > Anaerolineae > Anaerolineales > UBA11858 > NIOZ-UU35. The sequence continues at coordinate 1,910 of JADHTJ010000102.1, read as the reverse complement.
GAATGGCGTTCAGCGCAAGGTGGACGCCCAGGCGCTCCCCAATTTCTTCGATGTCCTGGCGCGCTGGGTTGCTCTCATAGGTTCCTAATTGCGCGGCGGGGTTGGTCATCAGCGCGTGGTTGTGATTGATCGACTTGAGACCACTGAGCCCAATTGCGGCAGTTTTGACTCCGCCAGAAAAACCGACAAATTGATGCGGTTCGATATTGCCGACAACAATTTTTAAATCTGATTGGTAATAATATTTATTGGTCCAGATGGGTGTGCCGTATAGTGTTCTACCAAGATTAACTAAAAGATTGTCATCTTCAGCAACGTGAGAGACAACCTTACAACGGTTCAAGATTGTGTCCGGCAAGATTCCAGCGAACTCATCGGGGGTCATTGGAGGATGAGTGCCTACGGCAACGTAAAAAGTGATCGCTTCGTTGGGGATGCCCAACCTTTCCAGTTGCTTCATCAATGGAGGCAGCAGATGTTTGTGAGGCACAGGACGCGTTTTGTCGTTGACAGCTATGGCAACAGTCTTTGCTCCTGCAAAATCAGACCAACCAACCTCGCCTAGGAGATTGTCCAAAGCGCGGTGAACTTCATCCAAGGGATTCTTGGCTGCGGGAATAGGCGGCGTATCAATGACGTCAACTGGATAACGATCAGATATTTCAAACGTTAAATGAGTTCGCCCGTATGGGACTTGAATTTCCATAATCAAAAAAGGTACACGGGAGTGGTCAAACTAGTGGTGTTGAAATGGTCGATAGGCGCTGTCTTCGAGAGCCTCAGACAGCGGTGATAGCAGTAGGCAGAGGCTCTCGAAGCCCGGTTTCTCAAGTTGATGCTTTAAACAGCAGGATAATTACCACTCCCAGGTACACGGATTTCACGGATCGCAAGGATATTTTTAGATATATCCATGTCTCCACTGAAAAACTACCAGACGAGGGCGAGAAACTCACTTGGTGGCTTTTTGCAGTTGAGACATCCATTAAATCCGTGTTGATCCGTGTACAAATTTAGCGTGCTTAATTTTTTATGCGCTGCGGTAGAGCTTGGTCAATACAAACTCTTCGTGACGCAGAGCTTCAGCGCTGGTCAGGCGGCCGTTGATGGTGCGGGCCATCATCTCCATGGTGCGGTCAGCGGCGCCATCCAGGTTGTACTCGAAGCGCAGCAAGCCAGTAACATCTACGTCGATGTGCTCGGACATAGTCTCGACGGTCAGCGGGTTACCAGAAAGCTTGACCACAGGCAGCACCGGGTTTCCGACGATGTTGCCCTGTCCGGTGGTGAACAGGTGCAGGGCCGCGCCGGCTGCGCAGCATAGCGTGACCATTTCAGCGGCCGCGCTGGATGAATCCATGAACCAAAGGCCAGGGCCTGTAGGTTCTTCAGCCTGCTCGAGGTATCCGACCACTTTACACTTGCCCATCTTCTCGATATTGCCCAGGGCTTTCTCCTCGATGGTGGTCAGACCGCCGCGGATGTTGCCTTCGGTAGGCTGGGAGCCCATCAGGTTAGTGCCTTGTGACTGCACCAAATCTTGGTAGTAGTCAAAGCCAGCCTTGAATTGCTCGGCAACCTCGGGTGTAATGCACTGCTTCATGATCATGTCTTCAGCGCCAGTGACCTCAGTGGTCTCGCCGAAGATCATCGTGTTGCCCAGGGGTTCGAGTCGATCAAAGACACGCCCCACCGTGGGGTTGGATGCCAACCCCGAGGTTGTATCGGATTCGCCGCACTTGGTCGATACCCAAATATCGCTCCAATCAATGGGCACGCGCGGCAATTCGCTGGCGTAGTGGACAAATTCTTTGGCCTTGCGGGCGGCATTGGCAATGGTTTGCAAATCACCAGTGCGCTCGATACTGAAGCCAGCCACGGGTTTGCCGGTTTCGGCGATTTGCTCAGCG
>JADHTJ010000101.1 GCA_016785015.1 Anaerolineales bacterium | reverse complement strand
TGACTGTGAAATTTACATTATTAGTTAGTAACTACTCAGGCTAAGGAGAGACAACCAAAAAAAGGGTCTGCGTGGGGGTGCGGCGCACCCCCACGCAGACCCTTTTTTTGGTTGTCTCTCCTTAGCCTGAGTAGTTACTAACTAATAATGAAAATTTCACAGTCATGACCTTAGCACAAGATCTCAACTGAACTGCCACCCAGCGAGAGTTGGGCAGCGCCGGCAATTTGGTGAGGTGGTTTTGAACATACCTATTCCTTCAACAAAACCCACCCGGTCAGTGCGCCAAAAAATGCCATAGAAGACCACAGCTCAGTAAAGTGTGCCATACGCACTGTTTCCGGCATGTACGGATTGGGGAAGAGAATGAAATCGGAAAGTAGCACAGCCAGCACCAGTGCCAAGGCAAAGCAGGTTTCCAGAACCCCACCCTTGAACATGCGCACCACTGGCAAAACGATGAGCACCCACAGATAGCCGCGTACAAATTGTACCAACACTAATATGGGATCCGTAGTCAATGCGCGCGCCATGTGTGCGAAGAAGGGCAAGATATCGGTTGAACCGCTGTAAAACTGGCGCAGCTCCGGCGACTGCCAGGCCACGAAATACCCGAAGACGAAGTATATCAGCGTGTACAACGCCGCCAAAATCGTCAGACGCGTTGCCCACCCACCAGGAGAGAAGATTAAGCGAGTATTTTCGGTTGCGACAGACTCATCTTTGTGGGTCTTGCCCAGCACCACCACGGCCAGCGGAGCAAAAATCAATGCTCGCACAAAGCCAGACACAAACAGTGTCACTGCCTGATCCGACGTCAGTTGCAAAGCTTGATTAAAGACTACCGTCTCAATTTGCGACATAAAGGTTTCGATCCCGTACTGTGTCAGGAATAATGCTCCGGCCAGCTTCCAGCCGTGCCAGCGCGAGCGAAGCGCCAAATATGAAAGGATCAGCGCGTTGGTTGCTGAAACCAAAAATATCATTTGCGTACTCAATGCTGCTTCCTCAGGAGAAAGCTGCACCGCGTCTGCGCTTGAAACTATTGCGCTGACAAAAAATGCCACCACCATCAGGACCACCACACCCAACAATCGCGCAGTGGCGCCAAGAATCTTTAGAACAGGAATAGTTGTTTTCACGATTTAATCTCCTTGCTTGTCTGATAGCGTTTATTGATGCCTGTAGCGGAATATTGAATCAGGGGTGAAACACTTTTTCCAACACTCCGCTACGCTGCTGATAACATGCTAATTTGTCACGCCGCCGCGCTCGAACTCTTACGCAGCATGATGATGCCCAACCAAACGAACCACACGATTTGGCTCATCCCAAAAAGACCCGACAGGTCATGCAGACCCGGAATAAGTGAGAAGATCCCCACCGCACCAACTACTAGGCCAAGATAGTTCAGGGGTTTGGGAAGCCCGCCAGTTTTCAAAGCGGTCCAACTCAACAAGAATACCCACAGGCCGCCTAAAATTTCGCCATTTGCACCGCCCAATCCATTGGCTACAGATTCGATCCCCAACCAGATTAATGCAGCTTGAGCTGGGTCTGTGGCATAAAGTTCAATGATGGGGGCGATACCGGCATTTGCGACCATGCCGCTGGCAATCAGCGCGCCAGACCAGATAAGCCCAATCACGGTCGCTGTCCGCAGGAGAGCCTGCTCTGTAGAGGTCTTCAATCGCTCGTAGAGTGCCAGAGACAGGACAACCAGAAAGAAGCCAAATATCACGTACATCACCAGGTTCGTAATGTAGATGGTGGCTTGTTTGTCCACAAGTAATGCTACCTTTTGGGCAGGTTCAACAATGGATGGATAATCCAATACGAAGAGAAATAGCACAATGCCCAGAAGGTACGCTGCTGCTAAATACAATGCGGCAAGGCCGCCTATTTTTTGTAAGTTTTTCATTTTATATATCCTTTTTCTGAATAAATTCTATGGTTGAATAAAGCCGTGATTGTTCCCTTATTTCGGTTCTATGGGAATTGCCGTGAGAGACCTCACATTTTGGGGTATGGGGCGTGCTTCATACCCCCAATTGTGCCCCCTTAGCAAGGGCCCTTACCACGGCGATTCCTAAAGACCCCTTATTTCGGGACTAAAAATATCTAATATTAATGATATGCGGACCTCCTTTTGGATATCATTACCTTTACTATTTGAAATCGGGCGCATCTGAATGATGGGGTTCGATGTAAATGAGCGAAAGCAACGGCCTACCTACATCCCGCACTTTTCTGAGCAATCCAAACAATGCGGCCTGGTCAACCACGAGAGCAGTAAGAAGCGTATCGCCATTCTCTTCTCGCTTGATAGTCAGGCCTCCAAGCCACTCAGCCCAACTGTCATCAATATGTCCCTGGATGCGGATTTCGTAAATGCCAGGCTCGTAATAATCGTCAGTAGATGGGTTTGTTTCAGTCATCCTGCGCCTCGTGCAACTTCCTAAACTTGGAGAATTTCGTTTTGATCTCCAAATATCATCTTTCTACCACCATAGGATACAAACAAATGTAGTGAGACGTCATCACCACATGTGGTGATTGATATGGTGATTCAATAATCTGGAGGATGTGAGGAATCAAAAAAGCCCCGGCAGGATTATCAACACAACTGCTGGGGCTGGAGTTGGTACCTGCGGATTCGTTATAACAAATCGAGTTCAGCCGCGCGTCGGACTGCCGCCCGACGGTTGTTCACTCCAATTTTTTTATAAATGTTTTTGGTATGGGTGCGGATGGTGTTCAGAGATACCATGAGTTGGCGGGCAATTTCCGGGCCGTTCAATTCAGTCCCCAGCATTCTTAGTACTTCAAGTTCGCGCTCGCTCAGTGGCTCAACCACAGACCGATGGCTGCTGTCTTGCTTCGAGGAATATCTCTTTTGGTGCTCTTTAAATTCAGCGAGCAGTTCGTGGATATATGCACTCAGGCGATTTGTCCCGCTTTCATGATCCGAAGGGTTCATTTTTGTCAACAACGCCGCCATTGGCAAGCCTTCGTCGATAAAAAGCCGAACGTAGCCCTCCGGCTCAGCCAACGTCAGGGCACGCTCAATTGGTGCGAGGGCAGCAGTGCTGTCATTTTGGGCCTGATAAGCAATTGCTTGCAGTATGAGGATTTCGATTACGCTCCTCATTCGTTTCCCCGCTTCAGCGGCTCGCAGAAGGCGCTCTGAAAATTTCATTATCTCGTGGGTGGGGTTATCTGGTCGGTCACTGTTACAAGAAGCGATAAACACCCTGACCAGCGTGATGTGTTCGAACTCGTGCAGATAGCTGAGATCGTCGTCAATGGACAAACCCCGCTCTCGAACCCAACCCTGAGCCTCGGTCAACCTACCTTGCTTGATCCATACACGCGCCTTCAAAGCCGCGACGGGGCGCACATTGGGTAAGGGGTTCCTGACATGCAGGCGTTCCGCCTTATCCAGCAAGTTGAGCGCACCATCCAGGTCTCCCAGTGCTTCTTTTAACCGCGCTTCAGTAATGCAAAGGCGATTTTGCCAATCTGTTAGGGCGGCCTGTTCGCCCAGCTTCTTGCCGGTCAGCAGGTGATGTGCCGCAATCTCCAGATCATTCTGTTCACAAAATAGCTCGCTCATTCCCCGATACAGGTCCGATGTTCCCAAAGGCATTGGCTCACCTTGATCCATAGCGAATTGTAATGCCCACTCAATAGTGCTGATTGCCTCGCGGAGACGGCCGAGTGTCATCTTGATATCAGCCAGGATATATGTTGTGCTGATTGAGTCAGGGAGTTTGCCAGCCCTAAACATTTTCTTTGTAAAATCGGCGAAAGCTTGACTGCCAGCCTCCAGGTCTCCGCTCGCCCAGTATGTCAGTCCTAAAAGCGCGGTTGCCTGCGAATGCCTGAGTTGGTCTTCTTCTGGTGTCAGTTCGAGTGCCAGACGAGCGTAATTGATTGTGCTGGCAATATCTCCAAAAGCCTGAGACTGGTAAGCACGGGCGGTTGCAATGGAGGCGCGCAAGGATTGAAGCTGCTCATCGTCGATAACGATCATCTTTTGGCTTGGCTCAGGACAAACCTTGGATAATTGTGTTTCTGGTCGCTGATTTGCTTGATCTGCCTGTTCCAGCCATCGTTCGGCATCCCGTAAACGACCCTCGGCGGCCTCCAACTCGCCACTATCCAGTAATGCCCAGGCGTAGGCGACACTGAGCTCAGGCCGAGCGCGCACCAATGGGTCTGGTAACGCTTTCGCCCAGCCCAGCCATATTGCAGATTGGAAACTAATGTCCATTTCTGGATGTGCCAGTTCGATCAGGCCTGCAGCTCGCTCAAAATCCTCGGCGGCAAGCACGTGGCGGATGGCATCGGACAACTGGCCATTTTGCTCGTACCACGCACTTGCCCGCTGATGCAAGATAGGTATCAGATTAGGTTGTTCATCCATACTGCGCGCACGAAGAACATCTGCGAAGAGGTGATGATAGCGATACCACTGACGCCGATCATCGAGCGGAATAATGAACAGATTTTCGCGCTCCAGGAGTTCCAGCATCTCTCCGCTATCTTCTTGCGCAGTAACAACATTGCATAAAGAACCGTTAAGCCGGTCAAGAACGGCAGTTTGCAGTAAAAAACTGCGGACGTGTTCAGGCTGCCGACTCAAAACCTCTTCAAACAGATAATCCAACACATATCGGTGGCTTCCAGTAAATGCCCGAATAAAACTTGTGGTGCCCACGCGTCCCTTCATGGAGTGTGTCCCTTGCAAAGCAAGGGCGGCCATTTGCAGGCCGGTGACCCAACCTTCGGTGCGGGTTTCCAGTGCGTTGATCTCTTCTTCCGAGAGATTCAGGCTCATCACCTGGTTGAGAAATTCAGCGGCTTCGGATGAAGTAAAACGCAAATCGATGGCACGCAGTTCGGTCAACTGGGCGCGGGCGCGAAGACGAGGCAGGGGAAGTGGTGGATCCTCGCGTGTAGCGATGACCAGGTGCATTTGTGGGGGGAGGTGGTCTAGCAAGAAGATAAGAATTTGGTCAACCGGTTGGGCATTAATCACATGGTAATCGTCAAGAATGAGAATGATGTTTTTCGAGACTGCAGTGACATCATTAAGCAGGGTTGTTAAAAGCGATTCGATTGGCGGCAACTGCGGGGATTGGATCGCAGTCATCACCCCCGCACCAATTTCCGGTGCAACCGTCTGCAAAGCAGCGATGATGTAAGTCAGAAAACGGATGGGGTTATTATCCCCTTCGTCTAGTGATAGCCAGGCGGCAGGATGCGAGCAACGGGCAATCCATTCGCTAACCAGCGTGGTTTTACCAAAGCCAGCTGGAGCAGAGATGAGAGTCAGTTTGCGCCTAAAGCTCTGGTTTTGATGGAGAACATCATTCATCCGCTCAATCAGGCGGGAGCGAAGGACCACTTTAGATCGCTGTACGGGGATGTACAATTTAGTTGCTAATATGGGTGAAAGCATAGATCAATTATATGACACACCCTACAAATTATAAAGCAGGGTAACCTAACCAGAGGTTTGGATGCACGAGGGAGGGACATTTGATTTTGATTTCCAATCACAGGCTCCCCATTTCTCAGAGAAATGGGGAGCCTGGATTGTTTACTGATGTTGCGCATGCGTTGTGAGAAAGTTCCGGAAATAGAGGGGTGTTTCGCCCCCACCTCCTATTTTCCGGGGATATTTCCTTATTAGGTGTTACATAAGATGAAGTGATTTAGGGCTGCCAGGTGCGTAAGAAGGCAACCAGATTGGCGAGTTCTTCCTCACTCAGCCGACCATCAAATCCTGCCATGGCGGTCCCAGCGCGACCTTCTAGCATGAATTCGACCAGGTCTGCATTGATTGTTTCTTGAATAAACACATTGGGTTGCATTGCCGGGCCAATGCCGCCTTCCCCTTGTGCACCGTGACAGGGCAGGCAGTAAGTACTGTAAATTTCTCCACCCGCGACAGGATCGCCCAAAGGCCACTGCTCTTGCAGGGCGGTCAGGGTTGCCAGCGCGCCGGTATTGTCGTCAGCGAGCAGTTGCGCCGCGACATTGCGCAAAACTTCGGCACCGGTGCCATCAGCGACAGTCAAAGCGCGGGTGACGTGCAGGGCTGCACTTTCGGGGTCTTCCTCTTCCAGCGAGAAAATTGCAGATCCAATCAGGTCAGTAACCGAAAAGGCCGCATCCACTTTGATACCTTCACGCCAGTCATCGACCAGAGCGATCAAGTCTTCGATCTGGTTGGGTGCCAATACAGTGCCCCAAGTGGGCATACCTTTGGCTGGACGTCCATTGGCGATAGTCGAACTGTACCAATCGTTATCCAGGCTGGCCAGGCGCAGCGCATCGTTGATCGCTGGACCATCATCTGAGCCTAGGCCGTTTTCGCCATGACAGACCGCGCAGGTAGTCTCGAAGAGCAGCGCGCCGCGCGATGAATCTGGCTCGAAGGATATCGGTTCAATCTCTGGGGCGGTGGGCTCCCAGGCGCGGATAAAGGCAGTTACGTCTTTGATATCTTCATCGGTCAATGGCCCACCGAAATCAATACTCCAGGCGGGCATCTGTGTGCTGGGGACACCGGAGCGGATCACCGAATAGATGATCGCGTCCATCGTATTCTTAAGCAAGCTCTTGTCGTTAAGGGCTGTGCCGGCGCCGCCTTCGCCGTCCGCGCCGTGGCAGGAGACACACTGTTCTGTGTAGATGGCGCGGCCGCGATGCACGCGTTCTTTGGCGAAATCTTCAGCGGCATGGGTCAGGCGCGCCGATTCGCCGAACCAGTAAAAGGAGAATCCGGCCACAATGAGCAGAGTCAGCACCAGGCCGACGATCACATAACGTTCGTAGTTGGGTTCGTTTTTATTCATGAGTCTCTCCCTAGGCTCCGGTTATGTGAGAAGGATCGTGCTTGCTGCGTTGGGTGGGCGTACCAGTATCTACCCAAACTTCGCCGCTTTTGATCTCCACGGGGAAGTAATCCAATGCCCGGGGAGCAGGACCACTTAAAACTTCGCCATACACGTCAAATACAGAACCATGGCAGGGGCAATGGAATTTTCCTTCTTTTTCATCCCAGGGCACCGCACATCCCAAGTGTGTACATTTCTGCCAGAGGGCCATAATGCCATCGGGTGTGCGCGAGATAAAGAACCTGCCTGCCAAAATACGGTTGACGCTGTCGATGGCGAACTCATCGATCTTGCCAGCGTAAACCAATCCGCCAAATCCACCTGTGGAGATGGGTTGGATAAACCTCAAGAGGGCCACGGCTACTTGTGCAAAGATCAAAGCCAATGAGCCGCCCCAGGCGATTCCCAGAAACTGGCTGCGAGTAATTTTCGATTTTTTTTCTGTCATTTGAAGCTGCTCCTTACAGGTTATCCCAGGGGCTGTAATTCCCAGGCATATCCCAAGGCCAATAAAGTTCGAAGCCTGGGCCGCGGAACAAAAATCCCGCCAGGGTGAAAACGACGGCGCTGACGAAAAGCACCGTAAAGAGGGTCATCACCACTTCGCGCGATGTCGGCTTGGAGCGTATCAGGACAAGCAAGGGCAGGATCACGATCACACCCATGATCAGCGCCGGGATGACGGACTGCAATAGAAAATCTGGCATTTGGCCGCGCAGTAGCTCCCGTAAGGGAAATGTGGTGTCAATGTAAATATACAAAGGCATGACCACCAGAATGTAAATGGCTGTGTAGAGTGTGATGCGTTTGCCACGTTTGGATGTGAACCAGACCCCCGAGCCGAGGCGTGAATTATCGATATAGGGGATGGCGATGACGAAGAGCACCATAATCGTGGGCATCGCTACGGCCATCAGGGTTGGGTGGCCGTGTTCGAGCATTTCCTGCAAGCCCATGAAATACCAGGGAGCCTTGGCAGGATCGGTGGTGGTGTTGGGGTTGGCGATCTCCTCTAAGGGCGCGTTGACAAAAAGCGACATCATCAGGAGCAGCACGGTCACAACCAAAGTTAGAAGCAGCTCCATGATGGCGACTACGGGGAAGGAGAAGATAGTGTCGTCGGGCCCCTTGTCGACCATGGTAGTGGGCGCTTTGACTAATTCAACTAAGGAGTAGGTTTTGGTTTTGCTGGCATCTTCGCTGAATGCTTCAGGATTCTTAGTATTCTCAGTCATTTGATTGCTCCTCGACTGCCTCGGCTAGTTCTTCAGCATCATGTACTGCTGCGTCTTGTGCGGCAAGACCGCCGTCCTTGCGCACCCGCCACATGTGCAGCGAGGTTATCAGCAAGATAGCTCCAGGGATCAGCATCACATGCAGGGCGTAGAAACGAGTCAGGGCTTCCTGACCAACTTCGGGCCCACCCAGCAGGATCGACTTGATCACCGATCCCATGATCGGTTCGTAGCCCGCCACGCTGGTGCCCACTGTGATTGCCCAATACGCCAGTTGATCCCAAGGCAGTAGATAGCCAGTGAAGCTGGCGCCTAGCGTCAAGATCAACAGCACAACGCCAACCACCCAGTTGAATTCACGCGGTGGCTTATAGGCACCAGTGTAGAAAACGCGCGCCATATGCAGTACTACGGCGATGACCATCAGGTGCGCGCCCCAACGGTGCATATTGCGCAAGAGTTGCCCAAAAGGAACCTGGGTTTGCAGGATGGTGATATAGCCGTAGGCTCTCTCAACGGTTGGGGCGTAGTAGAACATCAATAACAGGCCAGTGATGCTCAGCACTCCGAAGGCAATCGCCGAGATCAGCCCCAGACCTAAGGAGTATTTTGCGCTCAAACTTTTGCGACTGACTTTGACCGAGTGCAGGTGAAAGAAGACATTGGTCGTCATTACCAAAGAGCGGTCTAAGGGGTTGTCTGGCCAGCCGTGCCGGAAGAACGAGCGCCAGACTCTTGAGTTGGTTATAAAGTCGATAATTCTTTTCATGTAATTCTCCTCAACTGATGGATAATAGAACCATCCAAAAATTGCGCTGAGGGCTGAGGTTCTCGAAGCCCGACGCCGGTTTCGAGAACCTCAACCGGCTCATATCTCTAATCTCCATACATCAATATTTCCTGGAATCTAAATGCCTCCATGGTGATGGCGTCCGTTGGACAACGTTCTGCGCATAATGCACAGCGCGTGCAAGCCTGATCATCTTTTAGCATCGCGGCAACCGATGGTTGATCCTCTGTGATGAAATCTGCTAAGGGTTTGCCAAGTTGCGCTTCGACGACGGCCGCAAACTGCTCATCGCCAGCGATATCTTTCAAGCTGACGATCTTGAGGCAGTCCCAGGGGCAAACATCCACACAGGCGTTGCACAGGATGCATTTAGGGCCATCAAAGATTGTGTTGACGCCGCACTCCAGGCAGCGGCTGCCTTGCTCGGATGCTTCATCTTCAGAATAGCCCAATTCCACTACGGTAGTGCCAGTGCGCCGATCGACGGGCAGGGAAGGCACTTTGCGTTGTTCAAGCTTGGTCCAATTCTCGAACATGACGTGGTTTGGTAAGTTGGTCCACTCGGTTTTGACATCGACTTTGAGCCGCTTGCCTTGGATATATTCTTCTATGCCCAAAGCGGCTAAATGGCCGTGCAGCACAGCGTCGATGATCAACTTGGGACCATAAGCCACATCACCGCCGGCGAATACATCTGGAGCCGTTGTCTGCCCGGTTTTAAAGTTGATTTCGACCAGACCGCGCGGCGAAATGACCACATCATCTGCGCCGCCCAGAACTTCCAGGTCAGCTTGCTGGCCGATAGCCAAGATGACTGTGTCGCATTCCCAAATTTGCTCGGAGCCTTCTTTGAACTTGGGATTGAAGCGTCCCTCATCATCGAAAACCGATTCGACTTCGATGACTTCTAATCCAGTGACTTTGCCATTTTCGCCGACGATGCGTTTGGGTCCGATCCGCGGCATCAGTTGGATGCCTTCTTCAAGAGCTTCTTCAATCTCGAAGTCAGAGGCGGGCAGCTCATCCCAATCTTCCAGGGCGATCATCTTGACATCGGCGACGCCCAAGCGCAGGGCGGTACGGGCGACATCGAAGGCCGTCTTGACCGTCTCCGATTCTTCTTCAGTGCGGGCTTCTGTATCAGCTAGCGCGGCTTGCTGCTCTTCGGTAGGCTGTCCCAAGCGCAAGGCAGTACGGGCGGCGTCCATAGCCACGTCGCCGCCGCCAATGACGATTACACGTTTGCCCAGGGTGACTTTGTATCCCAGGTTGTAATTGAGCAGTAAATCTACGGCGATGATCACCCCGTCGAGATCGGAGCCTTCCACGTTTAGTGAGCGCCCCTTCATCAACCCGATGCCCAGGAAGACGGAGTCATAATCGCGGCGCAGATCGTCCAGCGTGATTTCCTCACCAATGGGGGTGTTGTATTTGATCTCTATGCCCAAATCTAGAACGGACTGAATTTCCAATTCCATCGCTTCCATGTCGAAACGGTAGAGAGGTACACCATAGCGCATCATACCGCCTGTTTTGGGGCCGCCCTCATATATAGTTACTTTGTGACCCAAAAGAGCCAAGTCATGCGCCGCTGAGACGCCCGAAGGCCCCGCGCCGATCACGGCCACTTTGCCGGTTTTGCGCCCAGGCTGCGCAGATAATCGCTTGAGCTCATTCCGTGACCAACGCACGGGGGAATATGTTTCTGGTGCTCCTGTGCCGGGAACATCACTGCAAGGATCAAGTTGCTTGCCCACTTTCGAAGAGAAGGTCGCAAAACCTGTATCAATTTGAATAGAATCCTCTGCGAGTACATTTCCTGCTGCAATCCTTCCTGGCAAGCGGTGACCTGCCTCGGGCCCGTAGCGCTCAGTGAGAACACGCTTGATCGGACGAATTGAAATCGGCTTCAAGTCCGGGCCGATATCTCCTCGCCGGCAAGCCACTTCGCAGGGCGCGCCACAAATGCGGCCACAGACAGTTGAGAGAGGATTGGGGTCGTGGGCGATCTCATGGCCCAACTCGATCTCGCCGCGCGCCATTGCGGTTACATAGCCGCGTGCATCGGTATTGACCGGGCAAGCAGCCTGGCATTTGACCATCTCGCGCCAGTAATCGACATCGGGAATTTTGATCTTGTATTTTGTATTTGTCATACATTCTCCTCGTGCATGCTCATCCATACGGCTAATCGTGTAAAATTGCGAGAAGTATTTTGATCACGAATAATGCGAATACCCTGAAGGGCACAAATGTGGGACGAATGCCACGATAGGATAGAACTTATTAAAATGGAATTCGAGTCTCCGCTCAATTCGTAGTTATTCGTGTTATAAATCGAAGTTCAAATCCTGAAAAGGATGGATTGAAATATGAAGAATCTAAAAATATTGGTGTTACTGTCACTAATCTTAGCTTTGTCAGCCTGTTCATCAAGAAACCGCAGTCAGCCAGCGGCTCCAGATGCCAAGCCAGATTCCTTGCCCGATCTGGTTGGCAAATATGCCGTCAATGGTTTTGACCCTTTGGGCACGGAATATGGTGGCCATTTGACTATTTTTGCCGGAAACTCGCCGGGCGAGTATCAAATGCAGTGGATCCTGGTTGGCAGCATCCAGGAAGGGATTGGAATATTGAAGGGCAACCAATTGATCGTGGAGTGGCACAGCGTTGAGGGCATGTTGGAAACTCAAGGGAACGCTGTCTACACGGTTACCGAAGTAGGGGAGCTATATGGCATGAAAACCGTGGATGGTTTGAAATCTGAAGGTGCCGAAATAGCCTTCCCAAATGAGTAATTTAAACGGATAAACCAGGCTGTCACTCTGAGGGAACGAAGGAAGCGAAGCGGCTGGAGTGACCGAAGAGTCTCGTTTCAAGCCGAAATTCTAGATCCTTCGCTCCGCTCAGGATGACAATTGAGATTTTTTCTTATTATTTCAGCGTGAGTAGGTAAGCCACCAATTGGTCTACCTGCTCACCACTCAATTCGTCCGCCCAAACTGGGGGCATAGTGTCAGCGGGAAAACCTTCGACCAGAACTGCATTAGGGTCTAGAATCGATTCGCGGAGTTCATCTGCGCTGAGGCGTGAGCCGACGCCGTCTATAGACGGACCAACAATCACGGTGCCAGCATCCAGGGAATGGCAGGTGCTGCAACCGGCTTGAGTGCCGATCACAACTTTAGCGAACAATTCTTTGCCTGCAGAAACATCATCGCCGCCGCCCGCGGTGTCCCCGCCTCCGCCGCATGCCGCCAATAGCATGGCGAGCGCCAAAACAAATGTTGTGATGAATAATAATTTTTTCATGGTGCTTCTCCTATTGTAAATTTTGAACAAGTCAAATCTTGCTCTTTTGGTTGTGCCTATTATAACAAGTGATTGCTCATTCCTCTTTGATGCTCATCAAAAAGGTGACCAAATCATCAATTTGTTCACCCGTTAGAATTTCTCCCAGATTAGGGAGCATCTGGCCTGATGGGAGCCCTTCGACAATATATGCATCCGGTTCCAAGATGGAATGGCGAAGTTCCCAATCCATCTTGGGGTTACGCGATTTGAGTCACTTTGATCGTGATTGAGGTTTGTCGTTGGTGGTCATGTGGGATAGAGATTACATTGGGTCGTCTGCCAACCGTGTTGGCGCTGAAGAAACCAACGTCCAACGCGGTTGGACTGCTACTCGAATAGAAAACAGAGTCTTACCAGAACTTCCCGCCAGGAGAATTGAGAGAGATATTGGCTATCTGGTCAACAAGTTGCGGGCCGTAAGCGATGATGATCAGAGCCACTGTGGCGATGATCCAGGGAACCCATTTATCCAGCCATTCTGGAGTTTGCTGGGGATCATGGACAGATTCCGCTGCGGGGATTTCGACATTTGCTGGTTCATACTTCTTGGCCCAGGCCGTGCGAGCGACAACGTAGAAGTAGAAACATGCCCCAATGAACATGATCGATCCACCGATGCCAACGCGCAACAGATGGCCGTTCCACTCTTCAGGGATATAGGGAGCTAATCCCAAAGGAGTACGGCGGGGGGCGCCGAGCAAACCAACCACATGCATGGCGTTCGAGAAAATGATCATGCCCACGAACCAAATCCAGTTTGCCCAAGAGGCCAGCTTCTTATGTTTGAGTTCTTTGCCAGTCAAGTAGGGGATCAGCCAATATGAAATGCCCCAGAATGACAAGGTGGCCGCGGATGCTACTGTCAGATGGAAGTGACCGGGTACCCAGGCGGTGTTGTGCAATACAAGGTTGACATTGTAAGAAGCATTGGTCAGCCCGCCGACACCGCCGAAGAAAAAGAGGATGCCAGCAAGTAGCTGTGCGGAAACGGATGGATCACCCCAAGGTAAAACGCGGATCCAGCTCAGCAAACCTTTGCCGCCGTGGGTTTTCTTGGCGGCACGTTCGAGCGAAGCAATCACTGTGAAAGCTGTCAGCATGGAGGGGATGAAAACCGAATAGGTCAACATGGCGTGTAGGAATTTCCAGCCCGCGGGGATGCCGGGATCGACAAACTGATGATGGAATCCCAAAGGTGTCGAGAGCAAAAAGAACAGCCAGAAAGCCGTACGGGCTAAGGCGTCGCTGAAGAGTTTGCCGCCGACTTGCTTGGGCAGCATGGCGTACCAGGAGATGTAAGCCGGCAGCAGCCAGAAATAAACCAAAGGATGGCCGGTGAACCAGAAGTAGGTTCGCGCCAATTGAGGATCAGTGCCTTCGATCAAGCCCAGCGACCAGGGCAGCAGCATGGTCAGAATTTCGACAGCTATACCCAGGGTGGCGATCTGCCACATTGCCATGGTGATGACTGCCATAAGCGCCATCAGCGGGCTGCGCACGCCGGGATTCTCTTTGCGCCAGGCGGCGAAGGTAAAGAAGAAACCATAGCCTTCGATCCAACTACCCACAACTATTAGAGTTAAGCCGGCATAAAATGCCCAGTGAGCTTTCAGCGGCGGGTAGAAGGTGTACAGCACCGTAGCTTCATCGAGCAGGATGGGGACAGCCGTAGTGACCAGGCCAACTACCATCACCCAGAAGCCAACGCGGTTGAGCTTGGGGTAGCGCAGATCGCGCTTTAGCCCAAAAATAACCACGAGGGTCAAAAAGCCAGTGATGAAGAAGGTTGTCCACACCAGGGCATTCAGCACGCCGTGGATGGTGAGACCTTGATAATAGGACTGGAAGATGGGTTTGATATACGGGTAAAGATCCAGGCCAGAATGTTCCAAAGCCTGAAGAGGGCCAAAGAGAATGCCGACAAAAAGTGAGGCGGTCGCGAAGAGCAAGTGTAAACCGATAAACTTTTTATCAGCTTGTGAAACTTCATAATTCGGTGTAGACATTTTGTTTACTCCTCCACATGCAGCGTGCCGAACATCACGGCGTGTGCTGCGCCGCAGTATTCGGTACAGATATAGTCATAATCACCCGGCTCGTCAAAGGTGATTGTCAGCTTCGAAACCTGGCCGGGGACAACTTGCACGTTCAGGTTGGTGTCTTGCAGTTTGAGCCCATGCTGGACATCTTTGCTTGTGATATAGAAAGTTACCTCAGCGCCGACGGGAACGGTCATCTCGCGCGGCACAAATGACCAAGTTTGAGCAAGAATGTAGGCATCATATTTGCCTGGAGCAAGCTCTCGCAGACCCGGATCAGCCCAAGGGCCTTCTAATGCGACCGTCCTGGGATCGACGCGCTGCTCGGGGCTGGGTACCTGGATGCCGTAGGCGAATCCTGCCACAGCGATAATGATGGCAAAAATTACTGCCAACACGATACTGATGATGATCCAATTGCGCTCATATGGATCGAGATTCATAGAAGTTTTTATCTCGCTCATAGTGTCACTCCTCTTGAAAGCAATATGAAGAACACTGAGCCCCAAAGAAGGATGATCGTAATGACGAAAAGAATCAATATCGTCATCGTTCCTTTGGGATGAAATTCGTTATTGTTATCGCTCATAACTATTCTCCTTGCGCGAAAGGCCGCTCTCATCTCGGCCTGTTGCCACTTTGGCGCAAGAGCGCCGAAGCAAATATACTACTCCTCATCCAATAAAATTTTGATATCGGCGGCAATATCGATTGCTGCCATACGTAATGGGTAAACGGCTCTCCAGTTGCCGCTTCCATCTACCAGCATAATAAAAGACGTTAGCGCAACACTTGATTCATTCTTGTTCTCGCCTATAGGTATCTCAAAGAAAACATCATAACTCCGAGCAAGGTCATTGATTTCTTTTTGATCGCCTGACAAACCTAAAAATTCTGGGTCATAATCCTCAATCAATTCAACGAAAGCAGCAAATCTCTCTTTGAGAGGATCGACAGAGATGATCAAAACCTTAAGCCGATGTCCGTCTCTATCAACCAATTGTTTGGCTTCTACGAGCGTGCTCATCAAGGTGTTGTTTTGAGAGCAGCCAATACAGCTGAATGTCAGTAAAACCGGTTGGTCGCGAAAATCATACAAACTATAGTTTTTATCGTCAACGCCCTGAAGTCTGAAGTCAACCGCAGGGACTGGGGGATAGAGCATCGCTCCACGCAGGATCGGTGTGGGGCGTAATACTCGGCCGACGCTGTAAGCGGCTATCGCTAAAAGGATACCCAAAAAGATTCCAATGATCGCCAGCCAGGCGGGGCTTAAATGAGGATAACGGTTTTTCTCTTCCAATTTTTAAAGGTTGCATCCAGGTAAAATGTGAATGCTGGCGATATCTAATTCAGTAAATGATCCAAATCTTCGGCGATCTCCTGAGCTGGAGTGCCGTAGGAAAATATCAATTTGAGATGCCCTTCTTGATCGATGGCCATCACCGTGGCAGTATGGTCAACTAAATAACCCGATGCTTTTGTACCTTCGTGTTTTTCGAAGAAGATGCCGTAGAGCGTGGCAATTGTTGCAATTTCTTCTTCGCTGCCCGTGGCTCCCAGGAAACTTGGATGAAAATGGGTCACATAATCGCGCAACATCTCAATTGTGTCGCGGGTTGGATCAACAGAGATCATAATCAATTGTACATCTTCGGCTTTCTTACCAATCATATCCAAGGCCTTGGAAATTTCGGCCAGAGTTGCTGGGCATACATCCGGGCAGAAAGTGTAGCCGAAGTACAACAATACAATCTTGCCTTCGAATTCATCGAGGCTGACGGGACCCGTTGCGGTCTCTAGTTCGAAATCGGGGGCTTTGTCTGGGGATTGCAACACTGTTGCGTGAAAGGTGTACGTCCTGAGCTGTGGAAGAGCTAGTGCAGCAACAACCGCCAAACCAACTAATAAACCAATGATGAAAATCCAGCGATTATTCTTTGACATCGATTTACCCCTTTCTAAGGGGTGTAACAGAGAAAATAATGCGCAGCTTCGTAGGCCAGGCTGGCAGATCCCTGGCTGTTGTGTACTTCTTTAGCTAAAACACCGATATGGCGCAGGATGCGCTCAGTATCGGGCACCTGGGTCTGGTAGCGGTATTCGCCGCGGATGATGCCCCAGCCATCGACAAGAACGAACTTGGGGTCAAAGGTGAAGGATCCGTCTTCGTTAAGATTATAGTATGCCTCGAAACCGCCCCCGATGATCGCTTTCAGTAGTGTCTCATCGGGCGTAGTTGCAAACTTCCATTGAGCTGGATCAGCCCCGAGATAATCCGCAAGGTCCTTCATGGTTTCAGGTGAATCGTGTTTGGGGTCAAATGAGATCGTAACGAATTTCATTTCAATATCGCCTAAATTGATCTCGTTGAGTCGGCTTTGAATTTCAGCCAGCGTCTGATTCATATTCCCGCAGGGATCGGGACAGCGTGTGTAACTGAAGTTGTAGAGCACAAACTGACCGCGCACATCTTCATTGGTTAATCGTTCTCCATCTTGATCGATGAGCGAGAATCCTGGCGACAACCGAATACGCGGTACAACCTGGACAGGTTGGAAGATTTTGAAGGCCAGGGCAGCGATGACCAGCAGGCCGATGAGGAAATAGAGTGTGTAGAGTAGACCCTTTTTCATATTCTGACAGTTTCTTTTGTGAACGATGCTCCCACCCGAAAGGGGTCAGATTACGATTTACTTTTATATCAACAATGCGCAGATGGAATGGCTAAATAATTGTCACATAGTATACCTGATTTGTGAAAAATGAGCAGATCAAATATATTTTTCTAGCTACCCGACAGTTTCTATTTTGTACACGGATGACTTTACCGCAAAAAGCCACCAAGCGAGTTTCCCGCCGGAATATATGGGGGTGGTTGCCCATTGCTGTCTTGATAGTACACAATTAAACGAGTACAATTGTGTACTATCATTTTAAGACAAGAGGCAAGCAGATGGCAAAGCAACCC
>JADHTJ010000100.1 GCA_016785015.1 Anaerolineales bacterium | reverse complement strand
TCTAGCCGTTGCATTATTTCCAATCGAGTAAGTTCTTTGTTGCTCATTGTTAGTAGTTTGTCCATTTCTGTCCCTTTCTTCATGATTTAGGACATTTTAACTTTGCAGAAATAGGACTCTACTACTTTGCACTAACAAGGAGCTTCAAGAACTTGGCATGCCTTCTGAATTATGCTATGATCATATAGTGCTCAAGTAAAGAAACCAAACCAGTTTTCCCATTTATTATTCGTATTTCATAAATTCTAACAGGTAGTGAATCGGGATTATCTGAGGATAATCTTTGAGTATCTCGGTCGAATGTTGCAAAGCTATGTTTACCCATAGTAGTTTATTCGAAGATCAGGTGCTGTTTTCGTGTTTAAAAGTTTATAGACAGGCTTGTTCGAATTGCTTCTAATTTCCACGTTTTGCTCATTGATGATTTTTAAACTAGATAGGAGGTGGCTTTTTGAAACTTGGTTCTGGTATTGAATTCACTAATTAATTTCTAGGAGGAAGAAATTGTGAAGAAACCTAAGATTACAAAATTTGATATGGAAAAAACCCACCCGGCGATTCCCAATGCTTACGAGCAGTTGGAACAGGGACGTATTTCGCGACGTGAATTTTTACGCTTCTCCACGTTGCTTGGTATGTCTGCTGGGGCAGCCCAATTTCTTGCAGCCTGTGGTGCGCCACCTGCTGCTGAAGAAGCTGCGCCTGTTGTTGAAGAAGCTGCTCCAATGGGTGGAATCAAGCGCGGCGGCACATGGACCAGTTCCATGCAGCTCCAGCTTCTTGATCACCCTGCCCGCCTTTCTTGGGTTGAGGGTGCCAATGTTGTGCGACAGATTTGTGAATATCTGACCATAACAGGCCCAGATAACATCACCCGGCCCTACCTGCTTGAGAAATGGGAAGCCAATGTTGATGTTACCGAATGGGATCTTTATCTCAATAAAGGCATCAAGTTCAACAACGGTGATGAACTCACCGCCGATGATGTATTGTTTACATTTGGTGAGTGGCTGAACCCTGATGTTGGCTCATCAATGTTAGGTCTCATGGCCTACTTGAGCGGTATGCAAGACGTTGAAAAAGTGGACGATTATCACATCAAGCTGCACCTGCAGTTTGGTGATATTGCTGTTCCTGAGCATCTCTTCCACTACCCAGCTGTTGTATTGCATCGCGAGTTCGAAGGCGACATCATCAAGAAACCCGTCGGCACGGGTGCTTTCACCCTAGAAGAGTATGCTGAGGGCGAGCGCGCTGTATTCAAGGCCCGCACGGACTACTGGCAGATGGGCGAAGATGGCGATCCACTGCCCTACCTTGATGAGTTGATCTACGTCTCCACGGACAAGGACGCTGGCGTTGCTGCGCTTCAGTCTGGACAGGTGGATGCGCTTTACGATCCGCGACCCACTGACTTCAACGCCCTAAAAGGCGTGGATGGTTTGACCATTACCCCGGCCAGCACTGCTCAATGTCTGCTTGGCCGTGTGCGTGTAGATCTTGAACCCTGGGACGATGTGCGCGTTCGCAACGCGCTCAAGATGTGCCAGGACCGCGCCAAAATCTTGCAACTGGCTTACTTTGGTGAGGGCGACCTTTCCCTGGATGCCCACGTTGCGCCTGTTCACCCTTCCTATTGTGAGAAGGACATCCCCGCATACGACCCCGAAGGCGCCAAGGCGCTGCTCGAGGAATATGCAGCGGAGAAGGGCATCGAACTGCCGCTTAAGGTCTCCCTGGCTACCAAGAATGACCAGGCTGAACCCGAAATTGCCCAGGCCCTGAAAGAACTGGCCGCCCCCGGCGGTTTCGATATCGAACTGGATATCACTGAACCTTCTGGTTACTGGGATCGCTGGACTGAAGTTGATCTGGGGATCACCTCCTGGACCCACCGTCCGCTGGCCACCATGGTGCTGCCATTGGCCTACACGGAGGAATCCATCGGTGCCTGGAACGAGACGCGCTGGTTTGATACCGAGTTCGAGGAAGTTCTGCGCGAAGCCCAGGGAACCCTGGATGTTGAAGCCCGCCGAGGCCTGATGTGCAAGATCGAAGATATCATGCAAGAACGTGGCCCGATCTTCAACAGCTTCTGGAAGAGTGTTTGGAACATAACCAACTCCAAATTCCAGAATATCAAGGCTCACCCGACAGCCTACGACCTGCTCTACGATGTCTGGAAGGATGAGTAAAGTTCCCCTTTTCATAGTGTAATACTGAGGCCCGGCTTCTATTTTTAAGCCGGGCCTCTTGTCCAAAGGAGCAAATTTATGGCCCGATTTATCATTCGCAGTATTATTTCAACCATTATTACCATGCTCCTGGTTTCTATTTCCTTATTTCTCCTAATCGAAGTGGGCAGTGGTGATATCACAGTAAAAATTTTAGGAGTTTTTTCTACGCCTGAGCAACGCGCTTCTTACGCCGCACAGCTAGGCCTGGATGCGCCTGCTTGGCAGCGTTATATTGACTGGTTGATAGGCAATGACTGGCGAGCAAAAAATAAGGTTGGCTATCCATTGGTAACTTCCATCAATCCACAGACTGGTGAGGCTGATTGGTGGGCTGATGTCGACGGCCAGTTGACCCGTTGGACATTAGAAGAAGGCCGATTGTTGACCCTGAAACGCCAGGATGATGGTTCTACAACATCGCACATCTCTAGTGGAGCCTGGCAAATTGACGAAGAGGGCAGAGAATATTTTTGGGGAGTAGATGTCAAGAATAATGCCGTGATGTGGGTGCGCGGGGCAGGGGCTGAAGTCTGGGCACTTACAAAAGCCGGCCTACGCAAAGAAGGGGATGGCCCAATGAAATATATTCCCCTCCGAAAAGGCCTGTTGCGCGGCGACCCAGGTATCTCGCTGCAATATGGACGACCTGTAGCTGTTACCCTGGTTTCTCGTATTCGAAATACCCTTGTTTTAGCTGGTGCTGCCTTTGTAATTATCATGCCGTTAGCGCTCTTCTTTGGTATTTTGGCAGGCATCAATGAAGGAAAACCATTAGATCGGATCATTTCGATAACCAGTCTGGGATTTACGGCCACTCCAGAGTTTGTCACGGGAATATTTTTGATCCTGATTTTTGGCGTTTGGCTTAAGGTATTGCCGGCTGTCGCAATATTTACCAGTGCCGATGCCATTTTCGAAGATCCAAAATTAATAGCTTTGCCGGTGCTTACGCTTACGGCAGTTGAACTGGGATATATTGCCCGAATGACACGCGCCAGCATGGTTGAAGTGATGGATTCGGCATATATTCGCACAGCCATTATCAAAGGCATGCCAATTTCCCGAGTAGTGTTTAAGCATGCTATCCGCAACGCACTCATGGCTCCTATCACAATCATCATGCTGCACGTCAATTGGCTTGTTGGTGGTTTGGTGGTCGTGGAAGTGATCTTTGGCTACCCGGGCTTGGGATATTACATTTATAAATCGGCCATTTTTGGTGACTTCAATGCTGTTGAAGCCGCCGCCATGGTGACAGTTGCCATCGCCATTATCACCCGTTTGTTCGGTGACCTGGCGTACACGCTTTTGAACCCACGCATTCGTTACTCATAAGGAGGAGAGAATTATGGCTGTAAAAACAATCACGCAACCGACATCTCGGCCGTCTCGACTCCAGAAGATCTGGAAAAGCATGTCCATTATCTTCGAATCACGAGTTGCGACGGTTGGCATGTCTATGGTGCTTTTTTGGGTGATCCTGGCCTTTATCTCGCTTTTTTGGACGCCTCATGATCCTAACGCCTCAGATTTCATCCAGAATCAAGGGCCGAGTATACAAAATTGGTTGGGCACTGATCATTTAGGACGCGATCTGCTTTCTAGGCTGATGCAAGGAACGCAAGTAATCTTGTTGAAGACGCGTTTGCCAGGAGATGCTGGAATTTCTATTCCAGGTGGCGTAGCAATCTGGGGCGTAATCGGCTCGCTCACTTTGGGTTCTGTTTTGGGCCTCAATGCCGGCTACCGAGGGGGATGGTGGGACCAGATCATCATGCAAGTTCTTGATGCATTGATTGCTTTCCCACGCATTGTGCTTTATCTGGTAGTGATTGCTGCATTGGGTCAAGGAGATTTGGTGGTTATCCTGGCGATAACCATCACCGGTGCACCTGGAGTGGCGCGTCTGGCCCGTAGCCTGGCGATGGATATCAAAACCCGCGACTATATCCGGGCTGCTGAAACACGCGGCGAGAACGTATGGTATATCATGTTCCGTGAGATACTCCCCAACGCACGCGGACCACTCTTGGTGGACGGTATGCTAAGAGTTGGATATGCCATTTTCGCCATCGGTACTCTCGGCTTCCTGGGAATTGGGCTACCGCCACCCGATCCAGACTGGGGCAATATGGTCAACGAGGCTCGCAGAAATATCTTTTCCAACCAATTAGCAGTGATGTGGCCGGCATTGGCCATCGCTTCGTTGGTGATTGGACTTAATCTCTTTGCAGATGGATTGCGCGAAGAGATGACCAGGTATCAGAAGTGAGGAGGTTATGATGACAGAATTGAAAAAGACACCTCCCGTCCTAAAACTCGAAGATGTAGCCGTAGCGTATAAAGTGCGCGGCGGTGAAATAGAAGCTGTTCAAAATGTCTCCTTTGAAATCAATCGCGGTGAAACCCACGGCATTGTTGGTGAATCTGGGTGTGGAAAAAGTACCGTTGCTTGGGCCGTATTGAACTTTTTAGGAGCCAATGGTTATGTAAAACGCGGCAGTATCAAATTCCAGGGACAGGAGTTGGTCGGTGTGACCGGAGAGGAACTGCGCCGGTTGCGAGGTGACCAGATTGCAATGGTTTACCAGGATCCCATGCAGGCACTCAACCCCTCCATGCGCCTCGGCGACCAAATGTCTGAGGTGTTGACCGTACACCGGGGCATGGAGCAAAAAGAGGCCGAGAAACGCTGCATTGAGATGCTTGAACGGGTATATATGCCCGATGCCGCTAATGTTATGAAGCGCTATCCACACCAGATCTCCGGTGGGCAGCAGCAGCGTGTGGTCATCGCCATGGCGCTGCTCAATAATCCTGCCTTGCTCATCATGGATGAGCCCACCACCGCTCTGGATGTGACTGTCGAAGCGGCTGTGCTAGACTTGATCGCTGAGTTGCGTCGTGATTTTGATACCGCAATTATGTACATCACCCATAACTTGGGGGTTGTCGCACGTGTCTCAACTCGTGTGGGTGTCATGTATGCAGGCGAGATGGTAGAAAGAGCCACTGTCGAACAGATCTACAAGAACCCATACCACCCCTACACTCAAGGCTTGATCCGCTGTGTGCCCAAGCTGGGTGCAGATAAAGCCAAGAGTGTGCTTTATCCTATCCGCGGCCGCGTGCCCCCCCCAGATAATCGCCCAGTTGGCTGTGTCTATGGCCCTCGCTGCGATTATATTCAGGAGCGCTGCCGTGAAGAGAGACCGCGGCTACGCCAGATGCCCAACGGGGCTATAGTGCGCTGCCACTTTGCCGAAGAGATTGATGCTTCCCAATGGACTCCTTCTGAAGACATCATGCCGCCCTCCGTTGAAGTCAAAGATGTTGTTTCAGATCCAATAATTTCGGTTAAAGGCCTGAAGAAGTATTATGAAGTTCAGGGCAGTTCGCTTAGAGATGTCATTGGTCTTGGGGAAAAACGTTATGTCAAGGCTGTTGAAAATGCCAGCTTTGAAATCTTCAAAGGTAAAACCTTAGGGGTGGTGGGAGAGTCTGGTTGCGGAAAGAGCACTTTGATCAAGACCATCATCGGTTTGGAAGACTCCACATCTGGTGAAGCCAAATTCCTCGGCTTCGATATCACTGACGATATCTCTAAGCGTGATGAAAGCCTTATTCAGGAACTGCAGATGGTTTTCCAAAATCCAGATTCGACCATGAACCCTTCCTACACGGTTGGCCAGCAAATCGGCCGACCGATGCAACGCTTCAAAACCACACCAAAAGACGAAATTCGTGGTGAGGTGGTCAAACTCCTCGATGCCATGCGTTTGGGCGAGAATTACTATGACCGTTTGCCCCGCCAATTGAGCGGTGGTGAGAAGCAGCGCGTCGGTATTGCCCGGGCATTGGCCAGTCACCCAGATTTGGTTCTATGTGATGAACCAGTCAGCGCGCTTGATGTTTCGGTGCAGGCGGCGATCCTAAACTTGCTTCTAGAAGTTCAGCAGAAATTCGATACCACGTTGATCTTTATCGCGCATGACCTAAGTGTTGTGAGGTTCTTCTCTGATCATGTTGCTGTGATGTATCTAGGGCAGATCATGGAAATTGGCCCCGCAGAAGCCATCTACACCCCCCCTTATCATCCCTACTCCGAGGCTTTACTCTCAGCTGTACCGATCCCTGATCCAACAGCTGTGCAAAAGCACATCCGCTTAAAAGGCAACGTGCCCAGTGCAATCAATCCCCCCAGCGGTTGCCGCTTCCATACACGCTGTCCTCGAAGGGAATTGCTTCCGGATGGTGGCAAAGTTTGTGAACTAGAAATTCCGCCATGGCGGGATGCCGCAGAAGGCCATCGTATCTTCTGTCATCTACCTTTAGAAACACTACGAACCTTTGACCCTGTAATTACTCAACCAACGGAGGGATCATAGCCATGTTAGTAAAAGATTATATGACTCGACATCCCATCATGATTTCGCCGGATACTCCTGCATCTGATGCACAAAAGATGATGATTGAAAATAATGTGCGCCATTTGCCTGTGGTCGGAGATGGAAAACGGATTGTGGGGTTGATAACCCGCGACAGGTTGCGGGTTCCCCCAACTGATCTTGGGAGTCTGAATGTTTGGGAAATCAGTCGCATCCTATCTGATTTGAAGGTCAAAGATATGATGGTGAAGGGCAAAGATTTGTTTAGTATTGGCCCGGATATGACCTTAGAAGAAGCTGCCCAAGCAATGATTAAAAACAAAGTTGGTTGTCTGCCGGTTGTGGAAGATGATGTTGTTGTTGGCATCATTACTGAGGTGGATATGCTGGCTGAGCTATCTGATTTATTGGGTGGCACCGTGGAAGGCGTACGCATTACCGTCCGCGTCCCTGATAAGGTAGGTGAGTATGCCAAAATCACTAGTGCGATTGCTGAAAAGGGTTGGGGAATCTATACCAGTGGAGGTGTGCCTGCCCCCAAGCGTCCAGGTTTCTGGGATGTGATTCTCAAGGTCCGTAACGTTTCCAGAGATGATCTCGTTGCGGTAATTAAAGAGATCGATGGGCAAGAAGTAATCGATGCTCGTGAGGTTCCTTAATCCTGCTCAAGCGCTAACCTAAGTCACGCACAGCCTTGTAAGGGTTATTTTCCTTTGCAAGGCTGTTTTGTAGTACACACTATTTGGTTTTTTGACTTAAAAGACGAAAGCTCAACTGTGTTGGGTGTTTGTGGAAGCGAACCTGGAAATCTAGATAATGATGAAGGAGGAACACCAGAATGACTCAAATTACGATCAACGATAAATCCTATGGGGGTACTCAATACAGCCGACTTACCTATGAACAATCTCAAAAAATGCATAACGCCAGCCTTGAGATTCTTTCCCGTACAGGAGTACGCCTTTACGATCAGGAGGCCATCGACTTGTTGAAAAAAGCCGGAGCCCATATTTCAGAAGGCAACCGCGCCCGCATTCCTGCAGGGCTTGTTGAAAAGGCCTTCAGTACGGCTCCAAAACGTGTCACGCTATATGATCGGTGTGGCAAACCAGCACTTTATTTAGAGGAAGGACGCTGTTATTACGGCACCGGCTCTGATTGCATCAATATTATCGACCATCGAACCGGAGAAAGGCGCAAACCTGTTCTCCAAGATGTTATTGATGGCATCACCCTCTGCGACGCACTTTCCCATATCGATTTTGTGATGTCCATGTTCCTGCCCGTTGATGTTGATGAAATGGTCACAGATCGCTACCAGATGGAAGTGATGTTAAGTCGCACAACCAAGCCCATTGTGTATGTCACCAACGAATTCTCAGGTTGTGTGGATGCTGTTGAAATGGCAGAAGTTGTTACTGGTGGGGCTGATGCCTTAAAACTGAGACCTACTGCTGCCTGTTATATCAACGTCACTACTGGACTGCAGCACAACGAAGAGGCTTTACAGAAGTTGTTGTACTTGGCGGAGAAAGGCTTGCCCGCATTGTATATCCCAGTTGCCTTGGGTGGTGTGACCGGACCGGTGACGCCAGCGGGAACGATTGCCCTGGTCAATGCAGGGATATTAACGGGTTTAGTTTTGTCTCAGTTGAAGCGGGAGGGCGCTCCATTTATAACCACCGCCATGAGTGGCAACGCCCTCGATATGCGCACAATGGTTCAACCCTATTGCCAGCCCAGCCCATTGGGAATCTCCCACGCCATAGCCCATCACTATCGCTTGCCTATGTTTGGTTTGGGTGGCTGTACGGATGCCAAATTGGTTGATCAGCAGGCAGCAGCAGAAGCCGCCCTGACCATGATGGCGGAAACTCTGGGAGGTGCCAACCTGATCCACGATCTAGCATATATGGAATCTGGGCTGTGTGGTTCGTTGGCGCAGTTAGTGATCTGCAATGAAATGGTAGGTTGGATTGAAAAAATGATGGCCCCAGTTGAAATCAACGATGAAACCCTGGCGCTTGACTTGATTGATGAGATCGGCCCAGATGGTTCTTTCCTTGACAGCGACCATACCATGAATCATTTTAAGGAGCGTTGGTATCCGGAAGTGTTCGAGCGTGGCAACTATGACCAATGGGTGGATGCAGGTGAACTCAGTTTGGGTGAGCGCGCCGCAAAGAAGGTTGAAACTATTCTCGAAGAGCATCAACCCGAATCCTTACCCGCTGATATTCAAAAGGAAATCAAAATCATTATCCAACGGGCGGAAGAAAGCTTTAGAAATTAACTGAGAGAAGTCCAGTTTTTTGCGAAGCGCACCCGTAGGGGCTGAAAAGCTGGACTTCTTGTACGGTTCGTGGTTGCGTACGTCGCCGAAGGCGGTACCGTGGCCAGTACGCTAATCTTTATTCCGCGCGCTCTGCTAAAACTTCAGCAATCACCTTCTCTGCTTCTTTGGGAAGTGCTGGCACCACATGCCCAGCGAGGATCTCCTTAGCACGCTCGTTAGCTCGTGTGTACATATCGTTCGAGCCCGCTTCCCGCCAGATGTCGTATTGGTTGCGGTCAATGATCTTGGGAGCCCACTGCGCAGTGCGGAAGTGATCCATGGTGTGATCATCGGCCAAGAATCCCGCCCCCGGTTCAACACGCTGAATCGCTTCAAGAGCAAGAGTCTCCTCATTTACTGGTAATCCACCCATCAGGAAGCGAGTCATACGGATGATCTCGTCGGCAATAACTAGTAGCTCCATCGAAGATGTTGAACCATATTCCATATAGGCGACATCATGCACTAATGTAATGCGCGATAGATAGGCATTCATAATCGAAAAGGTAGCTTCCAATCCCGCCTGCGCGTCAACAACCTTGCTGTCGGTTGCGCCGCCGTACCCCCATACTGGCAAATTGTAATAGCGAGCTAACTCGGCCCAGGCGCCCATGCCCAGGCTCCAATCGGGACTGCCGTAACTGACGATGGTTGTCTTCATATCCAGGGCGGCGGTGTTCATGCCGTAGAGGAAGGGCGCTCCAGGATTGACTAGCTGGGTGATGATCAGGCCCAACAAGCATTCAGCATTACCCAGGGCCACAGCACCAGCAACAGTGATCGGCCCGCCGCCACCGGTATTGGGAGAGGGAATATAAGCTGCGGGGATACCTTTCTCGGCGCAGAAGATATGCTTTTGTAGGGATTCCTCGATGATATACAAAGGCGAAATCGGCTCGGCATAGTGCAAAAGGATGGGTTTTTCGCGCAAGGCCTGCTCGCCACCCATCGTTGCCGCAGCGATACGGTAGATGTCTTCCATGTCTGCCCGGTTTTGAGACGTGTAAACATTGGGTTTGACCGAGCCGCGCAGCATACGGATGAAAGAATGGACATAAAGATCGTCTTCGGGAACATCCGATGGATTGCCCATGGACATGACGAAGTCGATATTTTCCAGAGCATCACTAAGCCGGGCGATATCCTCGACATCTTGAGCAACAGAGCGGCGACGATCTCCGGTTTCAATATCCAATGTGAATGTTGTGTCAGAGCCAGTGCCGAAGAAAACTTTACCCAACTCCAGGGGCATGCTCATTTCCCCCAAGCGGTTGTGCATGGGGATACGCGATGGAGCCCTGTCGATAGCATCTGTGACCAGGTTCTCGGGGATCTTGATGCGCCCGTTCGACTCCCATGCGCCAGCTTCGAGCAGCAATTCTCGGCCCTGGGGATCAGCCATCTTCACGCCGGTTTGGCTGAGAATCTCCAGGGTAGCGTAGTGCAGTTCGCGCACCTGCTCGTCAGAGATCATCCGCAGCATTGGTTTTAAAGTAGGAATGGGAATTTGCTCAGTCATTTAGTTTTCTCCATAATGGTTAGATGTGTTCGTAAAAAATTCAACAAGTAATTTGGACATGATAAAAACGGATTTCATGGATTTTTTGGATGTTTCTATTCGTGACTCCACTGAAAAAACTACCAGACGAGGGCTTCCGCCGGAATATATGGGGGTGGTTGCGGAGCAACCCCCCCCAAATATTCCGGCGGGAAACTAATTTGGTGGCTTTTTGTAGTAGAGTCATTCGTGAAATTCGTGTCCCACTAAGCTCTTGATCTATTTTCGTTCAATAAGAAACGACATACCCAAGTTGCCTGGATATCATTTGCGCAGCATCAGTCAGGGGAGTAACGAACTCAGCGCGTGTATTCGAATCCATTCGATATGTGGGTCCGGAGATACTTAGTGCAGCGATAACTTCCCCCGATCGATCGTAAATTGGGGAGGCAACGGCGACTAGGCCCTCTTCGAATTCCTCGTTTGAGATTGCATAACCCTTTTCGCACACATCAGCGAAAGCTACTCGCAAAGAGATAGGATCAGTAATAGTATTTTGCGTATAGGCATGCAATGGAAGGGATAGAATTCTCTGACGCTGTTCGGGGCGCATGTAGGTAAGCAAAACCTTTCCTGTAGAAGTGCAGTGCAGTGGGGTTCTGCGACCTAATTGCCCGGCGTAGCGGATTGATTTAGGGCTGCGAACAGTCTCGATATTGATGCACTCATCACCGTCAAGAATGGATATATTGATGGTTTCTTGCGTGATTTCTGCCAGAGATTTGAGATATTCTTGTGCGGCTTGACGTAAATTTTGTTTTTCTAGAACGACCCCAGCCAAGTTGACCAGGCTGAGGCCTAAACGATATTTCCCTGTTTCTGCGCTCTTTTCGACGAAACCCTCTTGACGAAGCGCTGAGAGCAGGCGAGAGGTGGTGCTTTTATGGAGACCAGTTTGCCTGCTAATCTGCATAACCCCCAGATCAGATTCCGCTTCCGTAAAGCAGCGTAAAATTGTTGCAATCCGTTGGACTGTTTGCATGGAAGTAGGTAACGATTCAGCCATGAAATCTCTTATTGGGTGTTGCGATAAGTGAAACAGTGTTTGATTGTGTGGGACTATTATAGTGAACTCATACCAGGTAGTCAAGTAACATATTTAATTTCTTGGAGAAACCGGGTTCTTGAAGATACGCTGAAACTCTCGTAAATTCGATAATATGCGAGATGTTTTAGTGTCGAATCAATATGGTTTCTGTATTACACCTAGAACCCGTTCCGGTGTGGCCGGAATCTGCCGAATGCGCGTCCCAATTGCCCGCGAGACGGCATTGATCACCGCGGGGGTGGAAGCCAACATTGCAGTCTCACCCAATCCCTTCGCCCCAAACGGACCTTGCAACCCCGGTACCTCGATGAGTATGGTTTCTACCTCTGGCATTTCCCCAACCATCGGGATGATGTAGTTTACGAATCCGGTGGTCATATCAGGGATATATTCTTCATATAAAGCTGAGCCGATGCCCATCAGCACAGCCCCTTCAACTTGACCCTCAGCTCCCTGCTG
The DNA here is from genome assembly GCA_016785015.1 of Anaerolineales bacterium. Classification (GTDB taxonomy): domain Bacteria; phylum Chloroflexota; class Anaerolineae; order Anaerolineales; family UBA11858; genus NIOZ-UU35. The sequence continues at coordinate 5,288 of JADHTJ010000100.1, read as the reverse complement.
ATTGATGACCCGGCCGACATCGTGAGCTGCCACAAATCGCGTCACATGCGTTTGTCCCGTTTGTATGTCGACGATGACTTCAGCCAGGTGTGCTCCGGTAGCAAAGTGGGGCGTATAGCTGGGACGTGTTTCCTCAGGAAAATCTGGCGAAGGGTCAAAGACCCCCAGCACTTTGCGAGATTTGCCCATCCGATCGATCTCCTCAGCTACTTCTACAAGTGAGGTTGATATAGATCGATCATGTCGGTGCGTGACCCCATTATCTCTGACGATAAGCTCTCTCGGATCACAATCCAGCAGTTCAGCTGCGCAGGCGATGATCTCGGTCTTGAGATTTTGAGCGGCCCGGCAAACGGCGTTGCCCACCCAATAGGTAGCCCGTGAAGCGCCCTGTACGCCGCTGTCGGGAGTCATGGCTGTATCGGCGTTGACCATTTGGATTTGATCTCTGGAGACTCCCAGCGTTTCCGCACCCAATTGTGCCATGGTCGTGCTGGTGCCCTGGCCGTAATCTGGCGCCGAACAGTAGATAATAAAATGACCGTCTTGTGAAAGTTCAGCATGGGCTTCAATGCGCAGAGAGCCAGATTTGCCGAAGCGGTACCACATCCCTGCGATGCCAACGCCTTTGCGAAAGGGGGTATTCTCTTTGTTGGCGTTGAACCGATTGACCTCGGCCTGGAACTCCCTCAATGGTGGCTGCAGAGCTTCAAGCACTTCTTTGTATCCAAGGGATTCGGCGATTGGATATCCCAGAAAGGTATTTGATGACTGGGTGATCATGTTCTTGAGTCGAAATTCCAAGGGATCTTCACCAAGTACTTGGATCAATTCATCTAACGAGCATTCCAATGCAAATGTCGATTGTGGCGTGCCAAATCCTCTGAATTGGCCGCACTTTGGCGCATTGGTGTAATAACTCTGGGCGCGGGTATCAACAGCACTCCATTGATAAGCCCCGCCGCTGGCCACCACGGCGTACTCAGGGATGTAATAGCCATCGGCGTCATAGCCCCCGGTATTCTGATCGATGCGTACCCGCATACCAGTTAATTGGCCATCATGTGTGGCGCCGATTTTGTAATCGAGTTGATAAGGATGTCGCTTAGGTGAAGCATCAAAGGATTCAGCGCGTGTATGCAACAACCGCACCGGTTTTCTTACAATGTAAGCTGCTAAAGCTGCAGCCAGATTGGGCCAGGGATCTTGTTTGCCGCCGAAGGAGCCGCCCATTGGCGGAGTGATAAAACGCACACGATCAAGTTCCAATGCCAGCATTTCCGAAATCCACCCTTGCTGCCAATGGGGTTCGTGTGTGCTGCCCAGGATTGTGATGCGACCTTCTTCATCAACATATCCCATAGCGGATTCCCGCTCCAGGGCACTGTGTTCCTGAAACGCGGTTTGATACGTAACCTCGACAAGTACATCAGATTGCTCGAAGGCGTGATCTAAATCGCCATGGACTACTTCATAAGTGTTGAGTAAATTTCCCCCCTCGTAAATTTGAACACCATCATCTGCTTCAAAGGTGTGGGGTAAGATATCGTATTCCACGTCGATCGCCTGAATGCCTGCATGCGCACCCTCTGGTGTGGTGGCAGCAACCAACGCTACAGGCGTGCCTTTCATTTTGACAGTTTCCCCGACGGGAGTCAGGATGGGTTCATCGCGGCTGTAACTGGGGAATCCATTGACCCCGGGGATGTCATCGGCAGTGATGACGCGCATCACCCCCTGCATATTGGCGGCCTTTTTCGTGTCTATAGAGATCAAGCGCGCGTGATGGTGTGGGCTGCGCACAACCCGCGCATAGACCAGGCCAGGCATGTCGATATCTTCGACGTACCTGGCTTGCCCGGTTACTTTTTCGCCCGCGTCAATGCGGCGAGAGTCTCTGCCGATGATTTTGTGGTCGATTTTTCTGTCTCCTATAATTGATTAATGACGAAACTATTGATGTTCATATAAGTCAGTTAAGCCTGTCACTCTGAGAGAGCAGTTTTTGCGAACGAAGAGTCTCTCTGGAGATGCTTCGCTGCGCTCAGCAAGACAATTAAAAGTTTACCAACATATTGTAAATGTCAATAATTCACCGCCAAGACGCGAAGGTCGCCAAGATTTATTGGATACAAGAGCCACAGCGCTTTCTTTTACGATAAATCATTCTTTGCGCTCTTCGTGTCTTCGCGGTTATTTTTTTGCCTTGGATGGTGACGGTTTTATTAATTGGCCTGCGCAAGGATTTCTTGAATATTGCGTTTTTTCTCAGGATCGAGGGGTTTGGGTTGGTATCCGGCCAGGATCTCTTTGACCCTGGATGTCAGACGGTCGCCCAAGGTGGTGCTGCCCTCCTCGAGCCAGGTTGGGCGGATGCCTCGATCCAGCAGGCTGGGATACCAGAAATCTTTGAAGCGCTTCATAGTTTGCTGGGTGTTCAAGAAGTGACCACCCGGTCCAACATTGTGGATCTCATCCAGCATCAGCTTATCATCATTGATCTCGATGCCCTTCATCAGGTGATCTGTCAGGGCAATCAGTTCATCGGTCAGGACGATCATTTCAAAACTACAGGTCAGGCCGCTTTCCATATAGCCGACATCATGGATCAGGTTGGCGCCGCTGAATTTGGCCATCATCACCGACAATAAAGATTCCAAGGAGGCTTGCTCGTCCATCACCTTGGCATCCGTGCAGCCGGCGTACCCCCAGGTGGGGATGCCATAGCGTCGGCCAAGTTGGGCAATGGCAGATTTGGTGAGTTGGAATTCGGGTGAGGCATAGCAGATTTGGGCCGCTTTCATATCCATGTGGTGCAGGCCGGCGCCAAAAATGTAAGGCGCACCTGGTTTGGTCAATTGATGCACCACCAGGCTGCTGAAGATCTCGGCCACGGACATCGCCAGACCGCTGGCCATGGTGATCGGCCCGGTACCGCCCATCAAGGGAGCTGGGGAGTGCACGATGGGCAGTTCGTTCTTGGCCATCAGCATCAACTTATCCACAGCGGTATCGGATTGCTGGAGAGGTGAACTTGGCTCGGAATAAAGCAAAATGCTCTGACGTTCGCGCAGGGCCTCGTGCCCCCCAGCCACAGCCGCAGCCATATCGATGGCCCTCTGGCAGCTATCGAGATCGTTAGTAACGAAGACCAAAGGCTTTAATGTGTGTTCCAACATCAGGGCCATTTGGGTGTCGTAGGCCAACTCTGGATCCACATCTGTTGGGATGCCAATGGACATCACAAAATCGATGTTTGGTAGAGCATCACAAAGATGATAGCCATCGACAATGTCTTGAGTAACGAATTTGCGATGCGCGCCAGTTTCATGGTCCAGCAGGTTTATGCAGTCGGAGCCTGTGCCAAAGTTAACCGTGCGATCCTCGAGGAAAACTGCTGGCTCTCCATCGCGGTTGCACATGATCACTCGGCTAGGCGCAGAAGCGATGGCATCTTCCACCATCCGGGCGGGGAATTTGACCAGATTGCCATCGTTGACGAAGGCACCGGCCTCTTTTAGCAGGTCAACTGCGCCATGATGGAAAAATCGAATACCTGTACGTCTCAGTACCTCTAGGGCTGCCATATGCAGATCTCGCATCTGGCTTTCGGAGAGAACGGAAAACTGGGGAGATAGGAATGCGACAGAATTAACAGTACTCATGGTGGATTCCTTTAATGTTCGGACAATCGCAAAGAGGTGGTAATTTTATGTACACGGATCACTCGGATCGACACGGAAAAACAGAATATATCATCCGTCCAATCCGCCTTCGTTCGTGTCCCAATTTTAGTATTACATTTTGATGTTACGCAACCTAAAGAGAAATATCCCCTATTTTCGGGACTTTCTCGCTACGTGTGCGTAAGATGAGTTACATTTCTAAATGCCAGGCATCGGCTTCGGTTTCCATGATCCGTTCCAGGGATGTGTCAAAGGTATCTTTAATATCATCGAATAATACTCTTCGTGATTCATCAATATCTCGTTCTTGCAGAGCCTCCAGGATGCGAGCGTGAGTCTCCGGCATGGTCATCCCGGCGTGCCGCAGCACCATGAAGCGTGCCAGACGATCAAGCAAGTGTCCCAGGGTGCGCGCCAACTCGTGGTTGCCTGAGGCAGCCGCAAGCAGGTAATGGAAGCGGCGGTTTTCCTCGGTGTAGCGGTCGTAAGATTCTTCATCATCCCCGGTATAGCCCGCGTGAATCATTTTCAGTTCTTCTAATCGTTCGGGGGTGATACGCTCAACGGTGCGCTCAATGGCGGCTAGTTCGAGGATATTGCGCAGGTCGAACATATCGCGCAGCTCTTTGAGGGTGATGCGAGTGACAAAATACCCGGAACGGGGTTTGATGGTCACCAAACCTTCTTGACCGAGCATTTGGAGTGCATCTCGAATGGGAGTTATACTGGTCTGGTAGTGATCGGCTAATTCTTCAACATTAAATCGGTCCCCTGGTTTGCGATGGCCCATGATGATCGTGCGCCGAATTTCAGAGTAGATGGTGTTTTTTGAACTAGTATCTGACATGCCCACATCTCAATTTTTGAAGGAATTTATCATGCAGCTTGTGATTATTCTTGAATAATACAAATCCTTGATGTAAAATATATCAAATATTATAACTGATATATCAATTGGCGCCAGTTTGAAGAGGTAAAAAATGATCCAAACACATGGCATGAACATGACCAGCGCACATTTTTCCCGAATGGGAAAGGCAGAGTGCCAGAAGATCCACGTTGCCAGTCTGGAAGTGCTGGAGCGTGTTGGCATCGAAACCCATGAAGAGAACGCCCGGGATCTATTGGTCAAGGCTGGGGCCAAGGCTGAGGGTCAACGGGTCTGCATCCCTGAGCACATGGTAACGAAAGCACTGTCCACCGCGCCCAAGCGGATCACCTTGTATGATCGCAATGGGCGCGTGGCGATACGCGCCTGGGGTTTCAATGCCTATTTCGGTAACGGTTCGGATTGCCTCAATATCCTTGACCACCGTTCGGGCCTGCGCCGCCCAGCAGTGCTGCAAGATGTGACAGATGCATCCATAGTGTTGGATGCCCTCCCCGAGGTTGACTTTGTCATGTCAGCATTTCTGCCATCTGATGTGGACGACAGGATTTACTCTCAATCTCAGATGGAAGTTATGCTCAACAATACCACCAAGCCCATCGTCTTCGTGACCCCCGATTTCGATACTTGTGTAGCAAGCGTCGAGATGGCCGAAATCGCCGCCGGGGGAAAGAAATCCTTTCGAGACCGACCCTTTGCCGTTTGCTATATCA
>JADHTJ010000099.1 GCA_016785015.1 Anaerolineales bacterium | reverse complement strand
TTTCCTAAGTCTGAGATAGCTCTTAGCTGATCTCGTTACTGACTTGTGTAGGGTGCTTTTTGACCCGTCTTATTGAGCGACTTTCTCTCTTTCCTTTTCTCCTTTTTGGTTCCGGCTCGTCCGGGTTAGGAGTTACGCAGTTCGATGAAGTGCTACAGACGGGTTATTCTATTTCAACTGCGTATTTCCTAAACACGTTAAATCCGTCAGATTGCTTGTTTGGATTTAGCTAGGATTATTGACTCATTGTCTCCAGAAACTCGATGATCCCTTCCAACAGAGCTGTGTTCAGTCCTAAACCAGCGCCTCTTGTGCCACCTCGTTCCGCAATAGCGGTCTGGCGCGCCTCGGCGCTGAGTTCCTGTCCACCACCGGGACCCTGTCCACCTCCAGGAATATCTCCGCCGGGTCGTCCACCAGTAGGAAACTCACCGCTCTCACGAGCAGCTTCCATGGTGGCTTGCATCTCTGGGGTGATATCGCCAAAACCGCCTTCAATGCCAAGGGTTTCCCTGACATCGGCAAAATCAGACATACTGAGTTCCATGGCTTCGATCGCTTCGATTTGCTCTGAGGTCATAGAGTCCTGGATTTGGTTGACCAGAGCCTCAACTTCTGCAGATGCTGCGGTTTCGCTTTCGCTCAAACTGCGCAAGGCTTTCCATAAAGGCAGCAGTTCAGCAGCTTGTTCTGCATCAATAGCGTTTTCTGATTCATCGAGTTTGACAGTGCCTATTAACAACTGCATATCCAAGGGTAATGTGAATTCTTGATTATCATTTTCGTTTGAGCCAACCTCGGATGTAGAACTTCCACAAGCGGCGAGGATCAACACAAAGGTGAGTAAAGTTAGGGTGAATATTGTTTTTTTCATAGTGCTCTCCTATATTTGTTTCTGAAACTTTCAAGGTTTTGAAAACCTTGAAGGTTCGGATGATTATTCATGTCTTAATGCTTCAATGGGATCAAGCTGTGCGGCCTTGTCAGCCGGGTAGTAACCGAAGAAAATACCCACTGCGGCAGCTGAAGAAAATGCCAGCATGATCGAACTGGGGACGACGACGGTGCGCATCTCTCCCAAGGCTCCAAAGAGCCAGGAACCACCAACGCCAGTGATTACGCCGATGAGGCCGCCAACCAAGCTGAGCAATAGCGCTTCTGTGAGAAACTGCCAACGGATGTCATTGGGGCTTGCCCCGACCGATTGCCGGATGCCGATCTCGCGGGTGCGTTCGGTGACACTGACCATCATGATATTCATGATGCCAATACCGCCAACGAGCAAAGAGACCGCTGCTACCCAAGCGAGCAAGTTTCGGAATGCCTCTGTCGTCGCTTCTTGGGTGTTGATCAGATCTTGTTGGGTGGTGATGATGAAATCGGGTTCTTCCAGGCTGACATCGTGGAGTTTGGCTAATAGCAGCTCGATTTGTAAAATGACATCTCCCTGAACTACATCGGGCTCCAGTTCTACGTAGATCAAGCGTACCCGGTCGCCCATGATTCTGGCGAATTGAGAGGGGGTGTATTTTTGGAAGACGACGGTGATTGGCATGTAGACACGAGCGTCATAATCGACTTCACCAACAAGGCCTTTCTCTTCAAAGACGCCGATAACGGTAAATTTGGTCGTGCCTATGGTCACGGTCTGACCGACGGGAGGCTGATCTTCAAATAGCTCTTCTGCCAAACTGGAACCCAAGACGACCACTTTTTGGTTGCGGTCGATCTCAGCCTGGTTGAAATAGCGACCTTCTGCTATTTCCATATCTCGTACGGAGGGAAAACCTTCGGTGGTTCCCAAAATGGAAATGCTGTCCAGGGAGATATTCCCAGCTTTGACTGTTTCGCTGCTTTGTTGTTCGACGACTACTGCCTGGACACCACTCACGCCATCAGCGATAGCGAAGGCATCATCGTAAACCAAGCCGCCTGAATTTGCTTCACCCCCAAATCCGCCTCGGCTGAAATTTGCCTGGACAAAAACCAGGTTCGTTCCCAAACTTGTGATTTGATCGGAGATCATGGCTTCGGTGCCGGCGCTGATGGCAATCATGATGATCACCGCCGATACACCGATGATAACGCCTAGCATGGTGAGTAGAGAGCGCAGCTTGTTGCGCACTAATCCTTGCGAGGCGATTTTGATAATTTTTTCAAGTTTCATGATTTTTTCCCAGTTGTCAGTTTCCAGTAATCAGTGGTCAGTATTCAGTATCCAGATTAAAACTGCTAACTGGACACTGTTCACTGTCTACTGGTAACTGTTTCCATTCAGTTTGTCCGTATCAATACGCCCATCCAAAAAGCGGATCACGCGCTGGGCAAATTCGGCAATTTCATCTTCATGGGTCACCATCACGATGGTACTGCCTTGTTGATGAAGCTCGGTGAGCAGCGCCATGATCTCTTCGCCGGATTTCGAATCTAGGTTGCCAGTTGGTTCGTCAGCCAGGATAAGAACCGGATTGTTGACCAATGCCCGGGCAATAGCTACTCTTTGAGCCTGTCCGCCGGATAACTCTTGAGGCTGGTGATGAATTCGGTCCGCTAAGCCAACTGCTTTGAGGGCATTGAGAGCCTTCTCATGTTGTTCGTATTCATTCAGATCTCCATTGCGGCTGTACAACAAAGGCAGCATCACATTCTCTAGCGCGGGTGTGCGCGGCAGAAGGTTGTAGCTCTGAAAGACAAACCCTATGCGTTGGTTACGGATGATGGCAAGCTGGACCTTGTCTAAATAACTGACATCTTGCTCGGCCAGGACATATTGGCCGGATGTGGGTCGATCCAGGCATCCGAGGATATTCATCATTGTGCTTTTCCCAGAACCGGACGGTCCCATGATAGCGACGAATTCGTTCTCTTTGATCTCCAGGCTGACACCATCCAGCGCTCTGACCTGGGCGTCGCCCATGCCGTATATTTTGGTGAGTTCTTTGGTTTTGATGATAGGTTGATCCATAATGTTTTCCTGTTCGACTGTCATGGCCATAGGCCCGCCTTCGGCGTGAGCCCCTTGGGGCGAAGAATCTCTCAAGGCTAAGACCCAGATCCTTCGCTCCGCTCAGGATGACACGCAATAACGAAATACCTGCACTCGGAGTTAACTACTGACTACTGATAACTCACTCAGTATCCACAATCCCAGTGGTTACAATCTCCCCGGCTTCGAGGCCAGAGATGATTTCTGCGGAAGTGAAATCTACCAAACCAACTTCTACGATGCGCAGCTTGGGTTCATCATTTTCCATAACGAAGACAGCAAACTCTCCGGGGCTCAGTTCACGCAGCGCCTCTACGGGAACAAGCACTACATCTTCTGCACGGCCGCCAACCACATCTACAGAAGCATTCAACCCAATGGGCAGAGTTTGTGGTTTAGCAAAAGAGGCTGAATCCAGAGCGACCAAAGCTTTCACAGCAGTCACATTCGATGACTCATATAAACTAGGATCAACTTCGGTAATATGGCCCAAGAAAACATCATTGGGAAAGGCATCGAAGATGACTTCAACTTCGAAACCAACTGCAACTTTGTCCAGATCAGTCTCGTCCAGATAAACTTCCAGGAGAGGTTGACTCAAATCCGCCAGGGTTACGAAGGCGTTCGTGCTCAGCGCTTCCCCAACATCGGCGCTGATATCCAGCACAGTTCCATCCAATGGAGCGAGCAGCTCTAGGTAGGCTTGTTTCTGCTGATCAAGCACCAGTTGCAGTTGAGCGTTTTCTAATTGCGCTTCAACCAGTGTGATCTCATCGGCGTCAGGGCCGTCTTTGATGCGCTCATATGCTCGTTGGGCATCTGCTAGTTGGGCATTGGCCAATGCCAGATCAGCCTCGGCAACCGCTTGTTCAGTTTCGTCTGAAGTGCTGATGGCAGCGTTGTAATTGGCAACGGCATTATCGTAGGCCTGTTGTGCTGTGGATAGCTCGCTCTGCAGCCGGGCGCGTTCCAGATCTTCTTCCGGCCGACCCGCGACAGGCTCAAAATTTTCTTCAGCTTTTTCTAGAGCAGCTTGTGACATGATCATGTCAGCATATTCTGTGTCGATGGTTGATTGGCTGGCTGTAAGCCCGGTGCGCCGAAAGGCTACCTCTGCGTCTTCCAGAGTTTGCTGTGCATTGGCAATTGCTTGCAATGCGATAGCGACATCCGTTTCCCAAGTTTCATGGATTTCGTCTAAAGCATTTTGGGCATTGAGAACTGAGATCTCAGAATTGGAAATCGCCAGGGCAATTTCTTCTTCACTGTTATACGTTTTCAATAGTGCAATTGCCTGATCTGTTTCGACTAGATCGCCTACCCGTATGGAGAGATCTGCTAAAACACCACTCTCCTCAAAACCGATGCTTATTTCTGCAGGCGCGACAATGTTTCCTGTACCGCTAGCAAAGATGACCAGGTCGCCTTGGCGAGCCACCGCAGTTTGGATCTCTGATTCATTTGTGGCTTCCACTTCGGGTGCAGCAAGCAGTGGATAAGCGTAATATCCCCCGATCACCAGCACGCCGAGAATGACTGTTGTGATCCAAAATCCCCTTCGATTGAACAACGATTTCTTCTTTTGCATTTTTTGACACCTCTTTGTAATTTTTGTTTGCACCCAAACGATAGCAAACTGACCTACATCCCGGTAGTGAGCGGGGTCAGAACCTGTCGGAATCGATTATGACTGGGGTCATATCATCTCAGTGACCCCGGTGAATGGCAAAGAATTTGATATTTATGCTATGATGAGGCTATGCAGAAAGCAAAGATCGAACCGGGACTGGTCAACGTATTCCGCTGGTATGTGGTTTTGCGTTTCGTGTTTTCGATTAGCATGCCCCTGGTTAGCACGCAGATAGGTAAAAGAGGTGAGTGGGGAAGAGAAATCGATACCACTGCCCTCTTTATTGCCACCGCAGTGGAAATGTTGTTGTTATTTGGTTATCTTGTCTGGCCGTGGCTGCGAAAGAAAATGGGAAAATTCTTTTTACCAGTAGGTCTGATATTGGCCACAATTGGCTTGCTCCTCGAGCAGCATTTTTTCTCTGGATCGGCGCGTTTTGGTCAGCCATTCCCATTTTTGTATGTCTTATTGATCCTGGTGGCCTGGCAGTATCGCTTCCGAGAGGTGCTGATCTTCATCCTTGGAGCGGCGTTGTTGGAGATAGCGCTATTGCAGGTATTCCCCCAAACAAGTGATTTTATTTTCCGGGATCCTGAAACCTATCAGATGGTCACCTATGGGCGTATTGTGGCCAGTTCGTTCTCTTACCTTCTGTTGGGATATATCGTCACCAGTTTGATGAAAGCACAGCGCAAGCAGCGCCAAAAGCTGACCAACGCTAATCTGAAATTGGTACAACACGCTGCTACTGTCGAACAATTAAGCATCAGCCGCGAGCGGGTTCGCCTTTCTCGAGAGATGCACGATACACTGGCACACACTCTCAGCGCCCTGGCAGTTCAATTTGATGCCCTAGCAACGGTTTGGGAATCGATCCCTGATAAAGCCCGCCAGATGATCGAGCAGATGCAAGCGACCACGCGCTCTGGCCTCGATGAAACCCGGCGAGCTTTGCGTGATTTACGCGCCTCGCCGCTCGAAGAATTTGGACTGGTATTGTCGCTCCAGGGTTTAGCCGAAGATTTTGCGGCGCGTCAAAATTTGTCTTTGGAGCTTGAATTGGCCGAGAGCGTGGATGACCTACCTCATGAAGTGGAGCAGTGCTATTACCGCGTTGCCCAGGAGTCGTTGGAAAATATCGCCCGTCACGCGGCGGCAGATTCGCTGAAAATTCAGATGATGAACGATATCCTCGGCTTGGCGATGACTATCTCAGATAATGGACGGGGGTTTGATGTTTCGGATGATGTGACCAAGGAGCATCTAGGTCTTCAGGGGATGCGGGAAAGAGCAGGGCTGATCGGGGCTGACCTTGAGGTGGATAGCAGCCCCGGAGAGGGTACGACCGTTCGACTCTATCTGGAGAATGGCGCATGATCCGGGTGTTGGTTTGTGACGATCAGGCCGTGGTGGCCGAAGGATTAGAGATGATCCTAAACGCCGACACTGAGATCGAAGTTGTTGGTTTGGCCTATGGTGGTGCAGAAGCTATAGATAAAGCCGACCAATCCCAACCCGATGTAATTCTGATGGATTTGAAGATGCCCGGGGTCAACGGCATCCAGGCGACGCGCGAAATTCATAAGGTTCACCCCGACATCAAGATTTTGGTTCTAACCACTTTTGGGGATGACGAATGGGTCTTTGACGCTGTGCGCAGCGGTGCAGCGGGATATCTGCTCAAGGGTACGCCTCGCGATGAGTTGATCAAAGCCGTCAAGGGCACGGCAGCCGGGGAAGCTTTTATCGATCCAGCAGTTGGGAGTAAAATTTTGGCACAAGTCGCCCGCAGCGCTTCTCCCCAAGAAACCACTGTCGCCAACGATCTCAGCGAACGCGAGATGGACGTACTGCGCTTGTTAGCCCAGGGATTCTTAAACGCTGAAATCGCCGAGAAACTCTATCTCACCAAGGGGACGGTGCGCAATTACGTCAGTTCGATTTTGACAAAATTAGAAGTCGAAGACCGCACGCAGGCGGCAATTTTGGCTATCCGTCACGGTTTGGTGGAGTCGCGATAAGGAATTAGTAAATTCACCACTGCTATTATGGAGATATGGGTTTGGATAACAAGTCGACAGGTATTGGGACATTAAACGAAAAACCGCTGCACGCTGCCTTGAAAACTTGGTGCGCTCGCCCAGGAGATCGTCTTGAATTTCAACTTGATGGTTATGTAATCGATATCGTTCGCGATGATATCTTAATTGAAATCCAAACCGCAAATTTCTCTGGGATCAAACGGAAGTTGAACGACTTGACAACCAACCACAAATTGAGACTTGTTCATCCTATCGCTGTTGATCTTTGGATTTTGAAGTTGCCTAGAGAAGGGGACAATAAACCAACTCGCCGGAAATCTCCGAAACGAGGCAAAATCACTGATCTCTTCAAGGAATTAGTTAGTTTTCCCGAGTTGGCATGTAATCCCAATTTTTCCCTAGATATTGTGCTGATCCAGGAAGAGGTTGTTCGACTTTTTGCCGGGAAGCCCCACTGGCGCCGACGAGGTTGGGTGACTCAAGAAAGGCGATTGTTGAAAGTGGTAGACCATCATTTGTTCTCCGAACCAATGGATTACATCGAATTGATCCCGACTGGATTGCCTGAGAGGTTTACGACCGCTGACCTTGCCTCCCAATTAGCGATTCCACGCCGACTAGCTCAACAAATGGCTTATTGTTTGCGAAAAATGAAGGTGTTTGAAAAAGTGGGGACACGAAAAAGATCGAATTTATACATTATCGGAGATGCGTTTACTGATGTACAAAGTACTTCATAAATCAAGCGGTCAAGAGATCACCATCTTGGATTCGCGTTGGAGGGCGCAGGTTGATTACCTGAAATCACTCGATAAACAGGATGACTTGATTTGTCCAGGCTGCGAACAGCCAGTAAGAGTGCGTGCCGGGAAAGTTTACCGCTGGCATTTTGCCCATAAACACCTTCAGAATTGTCCCTTTGAGCGTGAATCGCTGCTATTACTTCAAACTCGGGCGGTTCTATATAAACACTTAGCCAGTAAATTTGGTGATGAAAATGTTGCAGTTGAAAAGAAGTTAGACTCGCCAGAATTCCCGCGCCACATCGATTGTTGGGTGGAAAAAGATGATCAGTGTTTTGCCTATTGGATATTCGACCAGCGTATGCCCCCAGATGAACGATCGAACCTGAAAAGTTGTTTCGGAAAGTTGGATTCAGTGGTGAATTGGGTGTTGGCTGCCGAAATGTTGCGAGTGGATTTAATCCACTCAAATCGCGTCCACTTAACCACAACCGAAAGGGCTTTCATCAACCGGACCGATTACGATCTGGCCTGGCAGACTCATATCACACAGTTGGGCGGATCGCTGCATTATTTGGATGCTGATTGTGAGAGTTTTATCACCTATCGGAACTTAGAACTGAGTCATGCTCCCCAGCTTTATGCTGGGAAAAGAATCGAGACCAAATTGTCCGATATGCTGGTATCTCTCAATAACGGCGAGTTTGTCCACCCTGGTGAAGGTGAGAAATTGAGACAGCGTCAAAACGAAATATCTACTGAAAAGAAAATGGCCGATCAACGGCTTCACCAGGCGGCAGAATTTCTCCGCAAGATATCAAGTAAACATCCAAAATCATATTCGAAAAAAAGCGCTAGTTCTACTCGGGGGGATAATCCACGGATTTTGGATACCAGTCGACCTTTTGCGCGTGAGGGGGCCTGCAAATTCTGTGGAACAATCACATCGGATTGGGTGACTTATAATGGTAAAACTAAAAGGTGCATTTGTCGTCAATGCAAAGATCGAACTGATCAATGAGCAGGCAAGGGGATTACATAAATACTGCGGATTACTGATCAGGGAAACATGGTTGTTGGCGATACTTCATCCACGTAGATTACGGCATCAAAATTGTTGATTAGATCGACTTCGATAAAATAATCTTCGGCCAGTGTGGGGGCGTACTGGCTGCCAATCAGGCGCGTAAGGACGGATTCAGCCAACCATTCAGCACCCATCTCTTGGGGGTTGATTCGGTCAAGAAAAAGTATGGAGGCAGGATAACCTGCATAATGGGCAACCCACTCAAAACTTTGGTTTGGGAATGGCAATACGTTTGTCGGCCCAAATTGTGGGGGTTCAACACAAATGTTAGTAGTGACAATCTGACCTGACCCAAAACTGAATCCAATTGTAAAGGGTTCTTCACCTAAGATGGGACGCATCAACCTGCCCAAAAGGAACCGATAGGCATACATTTGGATTTGTGTGTTTGTAGAGCCTGCGGTCAAATTTTGCCCAATCAAAATATATTTGGCCCCATCTGCACGTTGTTCCACGACCCAGCGGATATTCTCCTCGATGAAGGTTAATTCGGCATTCATTGCTCGGAAGGCTTCTTCTGCCTGTTGAACGCTGCGCATGGCGTGAAGTGCATTGACAAATTCCTGCACCGAAGATGCTGCCGCATTGCTTTCTTGGCGGTTGTTAATATAATCGTAAGCATGCCCCAAATTGTCACGACATTTACCTGTGAGTTCAGATAGGCATAGTAGTACTCGTTCCAATCATCCTCGAAAGCTCGGAAACAGGCGAAGAGTTTTTCAACGTGTTCTTTTTGCTCTGGATCGATGGTTTCTAAATATGCAAGCACGATATCCATTGTGAGGGTTGGATTTGGTATTCTCACACCATATGCTCGCAGCCTTTGCTCATCCCCAAAATTATGATTGTGATCTCGCAACTTTTCGATAAATTCAAGCGCCTCACTGCTATGCCAACGGGGATCAGGAAAATCAGCCAGGATTTGAGCTGGATCGCCCTCCCCGGAGTGGATGTAGGCATCTAACGCCACTCCTTTTAGCCAATCGATGTCGAAGATCAGGGTGTCAAAACCTGTTTGTGTGATCAGATACTCGATGATTTCTTTTTCGATTTGAAGGGCTTCTTGAACCCCTGGGTATGGATTAGCGAGATCAACAGTGCGCGCATCTCCGATGTGTTTGCTCAGTGTATCGAATGCAGCTTCGTTAGATGTGGTTTGGTTGAGATTCAAAGGTATGGCATGCTTTTTTATCCAAGAAACAACTGCAGGATCAGGGGCGGGCAAATACCCGCCTTCATCTGGCTCGAAGGATATCGAAATGGAAGATGAATCAAATTCGGTTGGCTGCCAGGCTGGGAAACCATCAAAATTGTAGTGATCGGTCAGTTGTGTAATTTCGGAACCGTCCGCATTCATCACAAATACTTCATAGTTGCCTTCTCTCATCGAGTAAAAAGCAATCCGTTTACCATCTGGTGACCAGGTGGGGTAAGTATCTTTTTCGAAATGATTTGTCAGGCGTTGGAGATTTTTACCATCGGCATCCATGATGTAGATTTCTTCATTGCCATCACGATCCGATACGAACGTGATTTGAGATCCATCTGGTGACCAGGCTGGATCGACATCGCTGGCAGAGTGCTGGGTGAGATTGCGCTGTTTTGTGCCATCCCCGTTCATGATGAAAATTTCGTTGTTTTGGCCGAGGTCGGAGCGAAAAAGGATCTTGCTTCCATCAGGAGACCACTTTGGTGAGCTGTTCCAAATAGAGCCGCCATTGTTGTGATCCTGCGTTAATTGCGATCTCTTAGAACCATTTGCCATCATTACCCAGATATGCATATTTCCAGAGCGTGTTGAAGTAAAGGCGATTTGTGAACCGTCTGGGGACCAATCGGGTTCAACATCCAGGGCCCGCGAGTGAGTCAGGCGGACCATGGAGAGATTTGGATTCTCCCCATCAAGAGCATCAAACGGCATCGCCATTATCTCTGAGTTGAACCCATCAAAGCGCTTCACGAAAGCGATCCACCGTCCATCTGGAGACCAGGTTGGTTGGTTAGCCCTGTCTTTACTAGCTGTTAGACGCGTGAGATTTGAACCATCAGCGTTCATGGTATAGAGTTCCGATTCGCCATCTCGATAGGATGAAAACAAGATCAAATTAATTTGAGTAAGTTCGGAAGTTGGTGATGCGGTTGGTGATAGAGTAGATTCAATAGATGGAACAGTCGCGGTCGCAGTCGTCTGGGGTTGGCAAGCGCCCATCACCAGGGCTGCGAAACACATGCAAACTATGAAAACAGGTTTATTGGATCTCCAGTACATTTTCTTCCTTGAGATGATAATTCAGACACCTTTTATACTACACTTTGAACACTGGGGATGTTCATAGGATGCACCAATTTAGAGAATTACCCTTGTTGGGTCTCTAGGAATCGCCGTGGTAAGGGCCCTTGGAAGGGGCCACATTTGGGGGTAGGGAGCGTGCTCCGCACGCCCCCTACCCCCAAATGTGAGGTCTCTCACGGCAATTCCCATAGAACCCCCTTGTTCAGTATTTAGGAACCTGGGGAGATATGGTATATTCTAAACGACAGCGAGAATAGTACTTAAGGATTATCAAAGAGCTATGAGTGGAATTGAAGCAAGGATCGAAAAGGCTGCCCAAAGCATATTAGAAAACGAAAAACTAACTGCCGATTTGGACGATGATGCCGCACAGATTCTCCTTGATTGGGGTATTGACAGTGCGAAGCAGATTGTTCAGAGCACACTGGGTTTGGATGATATGGAAGCAGAAGATGCAATGTATCAACCCATGCGGGCCAACCGCCGACTGATGCGTGGTGTCAATAAGTTTGTATCTCGGTATGCAATCCTCGGGGAAGAGGGACAAGTTGAAGCGTTGGAAAAAATTGTCTCTCAAGCAGGTGTAATCTATGGCTCCGAGTATGTGCCTCCGTCATCCGATCAGCAGAGTGCTTTCCTGACTGAAACAAAAGAATTGATCGCTGATATTCCGCAATTGATTGCAAGATTGCGTAGTTATGTCGAAGGCGAAAAACCATCAGCTCCAAGTTCATTATTCTCATAGGGTAAAGGAGAACACATGGCAAAGCGAAAGAGTTCACAAAAATCGAGTGCTGCATTTCGCATCATCATGATCCTATTAGTGATTGCTGCGGGGGCTCTTTATTTATTCACAGGGAATGATCCGCTTGAATTGTTTACTGAATTGGAGGAAATTCCCATTGGAGAAGAGCAAGTCGTTGAAGAACCTGTGGTTGAGGAACCTGTAGTTGAACCGGCTGAACCCGTTGAGGCAGCAGGCGGTGGCGGCGACTGGTGGCAGGTATATTTCACCGATCCGGCGACGATTAACGACTCTGAAAATCTGGCTGGATCGATTCCCGAGAAGCTAATCGCGCTCATTGATAGTGCTCAACAATCGATTCACATTGCTTCATTTGAATTCAATCTTACCCCTGTTGCCGAGGCGCTAATCAGGGCTCATGAGCGCGGCGTTGACGTGCGCTGGGTCACTGATGACGAACATGGTATCGAGGCCGATGAAGAAGATGATCACGGCCAATTCGAGATGCTGGAGCACGCAGGTATCGAAGTCAAGGATGACCAACGCGGCGCTCTGATGCACAACAAATTCTGGATCTTTGACGGCCATACAACCTGGACAGGATCCACAAATATCACGCAGAACGGCAACTTCCGCAACAATAATAATGTACTCGTGATCCAGTCTACGCGAGTGGCGGCCATCTATGAACGCGAATTTGAAGAAATGTGGGCAGGGGAGTTTGGGCCGCGTTCAACATCTACGCTTAGTCAGCAAGCAACAACGATCAATGAGACTCCTATTCAAATCCTTTTCTCTGCTGAGGATGAAGTGGTTTCACAATTGGTCCCCATCATCGAGAGTGCAGAAAAGAGCATTCGCTTTATGGCTTTTTCGTTTACTCATGATGATCTGGGGGACGCTGTAGAAAATAGAGCGAATGCGGGTATAGATGTGATGGGAATCTTCGAAAAGCGCGGCAGCGAAACAGAGTACAGTGAATTGCCAGCGCTTTATTGTATGGGGGTTTCAGTACGCCAAGATGGTAATCCGAGAACTTTCCATCACAAGGTTTTCATTATTGATGATGAGATTGTGATCACTGGCTCGCTGAATTTCTCCAATAATGCTAATGATAGTAATGATGAAAACGTGGTCATATTAGCCAACACAGAGATTGCGTCTTTATATCTGGCCGAGTTCGAGCGCCGTTGGGCAGAAGCTGAAGACCCTGACCCTGCTGACATGGCATGCAAGTAGTGCGATCAATCTCCCGCAGGCGCCATTCACAACCTGCGAGTGATTTGTGTTGGCAATGACAAACGTCAATTGACGCAGATTTTTGGGGTGTGTATAATCCCCATATCAATAAAATATTACCTTCGGGGCAGGGTGCAATTCCCGACCGGCGGTTAGAGCCCGCGAGTGCTGAGAGTAGTCGAAGCACATGATCCGGTGGAAAC
This sequence comes from Anaerolineales bacterium, assembly GCA_016785015.1. Taxonomy (GTDB): domain Bacteria; phylum Chloroflexota; class Anaerolineae; order Anaerolineales; family UBA11858; genus NIOZ-UU35. Next base: position 4,345 of record JADHTJ010000099.1, on the reverse strand, counting down.
CCGGAGCCGACGGTATAGTCCGGATGATAGAAGGTATAAAGAACTAGCCTGCAAGGGCTGGTATTGTCATCTGCCCCGAAAACTTTTGTTTTCGGGGTTTTGAGTCAAGGAGTGCGTTCCTATCACTCTTTGACTACTCCAGTGCTCATGCATTGGATGTGCATGACAAAAACTCTTGACCCCTTTGCTTGATTTTATAATGCCCCGATTTGCTTTGCATCGGGGTATTTGTTTTTCAATTTCATCGGAAACTCCGAAGTTTCCGGGAAAATTACGGCTAATGATGCGTTCACGAAGGATCATTCTCTTCTTTGTATCTATGACGGCATTGCTGATTGGCTGGCAGATGCTGGTCAATTTCGGCAATTTTCCGCGCTTCATTCTGCCTTCGCCCGGAGATGTGCTCAAGCGCTTTTTTGAAGTTGTACAGGATGGCAGCTTGATGCGTCATATTGCCACAACCTTGAAAGAAGTTATTTCGGGGTTAGCCTTAGGGGTGAGTTTTGCGACAGTATTAGGTTATCTGATCGCCAAATCGCGTTCGATCGAGCGCCTTCTGGCGCCCTACATTGTTGCCAGTCAATCGGTGCCCTTGGTGGCCATTGCTCCATTATTAGTGATTTGGTTTGGTCCCGGGCTGATCTCGAAAGTGTTGATAGCCGCGCTGATTGTGTTTTTCCCCGTCCTGGTGAACACTGTGGTGGGCGTGCGTGCTGTACCTGAGGATCTACATGCCCTGATGCGTTCTCTGCAAGCTACCCGCTGGCAAACTCTACGAATGTTGGAGATCCCTGCCGCCTTACCAGTCTTCTTTGGTGGTTTGCGCGTCGGAGCCACCCTGGCTGTGATCGGTGCAGTAGTGGGTGAATTCGTTGGGGCTGATAGCGGCCTGGGGTTTTTGATCAATGTGGGGCGGGGCTTGTATGATACCGCCCTGGTATTTGTGGCAGTATTTGTTTTGATCAGCATAGCCTTGATTCTGTACGGCCTTGTCGTTGGTTTGGAAGTGCGCCTGCTGGCTTGGCAGCGTCGCGCAGAGGATTGAAGAGTTTGTAGTATGGCACGAGAGTGCCCCTTCCCAAGGTGCGCAACTACGAACCCCTCCAATCGTGCTCGGAGACAGTATCCGCTTGATCAACAGGATCACCCGGGAGGTCATCTAGAGCAACCTGGTACCTTATTTTGAAAAACCGAAAGGAAGTAATTCATGTCGAAACTCCGCATATTATTTATCGCCATCCTTCTAGCCTTATTTGGGACTGCTTGTAGTGGTGCGGGTAGTGAAGCACCCCTCGTGGTTGAAGAAGAACTCGTCCATATCCGTTTGCCGATGGGATATATCCCCAATGTGCAATACACACCCTTTTATGCCGCGGTCGATTTGGGTGAGTACCAGGATGCGGGCATCGAGATCGAGTTCGATTACAGCTTCGAGACAGATGGTGTCGCCTTGGTCGGGGCCAATGATTTGCAGTTTGCTGTTGCATCGGGCGAGCAGGTATTGTTAGCACGGGAGCAGGGGCTTCCCGTGGTTTATGTGATGGCCTGGTATAACGACTTTCCGGTTGGGGTTGTGGCCAAGTCGGAACAGGGCATTACTTCACCCGAAGATCTTGCTGGCAAGAAAATCGGGATACCGGGCATGTTTGGGGCTAGCTATATTGGCTTACGGGCTTTACTCGATGCTGGTGGTCTAACTGAAGCTGATGTTACCCTGGATTCGATTGGTTTCAACCAGGTGGAAGCCCTGGCAACTGATCAGGAGGAAGCGGCAGTCATTTATGTAGCCAATGAGCCGGTGCAATTGCGTTCATTGGGCTATGATGTTGATGTGGTGTCTGTATCTGATTATTTGCAGCTTGTCTCCAATGGTTTGATCACCAATGAGCAGACCATCAAGGAAAATCCCGAACTGGTTCGCCGCATGGTGCAGGCAACCTTGAGTGGAATTCGATACACCGTGGCGCATCGCGCCGCTGCATTTGAGATTGCCACGAAATTCGTCGAAGGTCTAACCGATGCCGATACACACGTTCAGAAGGAAGTGTTAGATGCCTCGATTTTGCTTTACCAGCGCGAAAATTTGGGCTATTCTGATATTGATGCTTGGAAAAACATGCAGGATGTTTTGTTAGATATGGGAATGCTAACCGGACCATTGGATTTAGACGCCGCTTTTTCTAATGAATTTATTGAAGAGTGAACCGATTCTGAGCGTCCAAAACCTGAGCGCCGTTTTCTCTGATGGCAACGGTGACCTGCAGGCTTTGGATGAACTATCGTTTTCGGTTCAGCGGCAGGAATTTGTATGTGTTATAGGCCCCTCGGGCTGTGGAAAAAGCACCCTGTTGCGGATTTTGGGGGGCTTGCTACAGCCTACGCGGGGCAGCGTAACTTTTCGGGGGGAACTATTGACCGGCCCGCGTCGCGGTGTTGGGTTCGTCTTTCAGAATTCGAATCTCATGCCCTGGCGTTCTGTCTTCGATAATATCTGTCTCCCTCTGGAAGTGCAGAATGCATCGGTGAGCGAGATAGGTTCTCGGGTTCAAGAGTTGGTCGATTTGGTAGGTTTGGATGGCTTTGAGAATTGGTTACCGCGCGATCTATCAGGCGGGATGGCCCAAAGAGTTGCGATTGCGCGAGCCCTGGTGCATGACCCAGATGTGTTGCTCCTCGATGAGCCCTTCGGTGCACTGGACGCACTGACCCGTGAGCAAATGGGCGATGAATTATTGCGCGTTGCCATGCACGCCTCTGGTGATGGTATACCCCGGAAAACGATTATTATGGTGACTCACGCAATCTCAGAAGCAATTTTCCTGGCTGACCGAGTACTGGTTCTGAGCCCACGGCCTGGAACAATCCGTATGGATGTGCCTATTGATCTGCCGCGCCCGCGCCAGGAGCAAATGCGCTACACACAGAAGTTTGGCGATTTAGCGAAACGATTGCGAGAAGCTATTGGTTGAACGTTCAATCCTTCGACAAGCTCAGGACGGGCCGTGAAACCTTTGAGCGTTTTTTCGTGGTAATATTTGTCGCTAAATTCAGTCAATCGCGCTGTCATTCTGAACGAAGTGAAGAATCTCCGTTTAAAAAGCGGGAGACCATACTTCTGTTCAGAGAAGCCAGAGTTGCGATTTGATGAAATTCTTTGATTGAGGAAGAAGATATGACTAAGCGTTTCTTATTATTGGTTTTCTTGTTAGTTTTAGTAATCCCCATGGGTGTGCAAGCCCAGGATGAGATTCGGCTGGCCTATTTGCAAGTTGATCTCTGGCCGGAATATGACCGCCCGGAGATGTTAGTTATTTTCCGGGCAAGTTTGGCTGCTGATGTCTCTCTCCCCGTTGATGTGACTTTTCGCATTCCTGCGGCAGTAGGAGATCCCAACGCAGTCGCCGTTCGTCAACCTGATGGAGCGCTGTTGAATGCTATGTACGAGAGTCAGACTGAGGCCCAGTGGACATATGTAACTGTCTCGGCCACGTCGCCAGATATCCAGTTGGAGTATTACGATCCCCAATTGGAGAAGAGTGATGATGACAGACGGTTCGAATTCGTTTGGTTGGCCGAATATGATGTCGACTCCATGCTAGTTATAGTTCAGCAACCTTTAGGGTCAAGCCAGATGAGCATCGAACCAGATTTGGGAGAATTTCAACCTGGATCTGATGGCATGCAATATTACAGTATGGAGATCGGTGCACCTTCGGCTGGGGATGAGGTTTCGGTCAAGGTGGATTATCAGAAATCTTCCGATTCTTTGAGCATCGAGAGTTTTCAGGTTCAACCCAGCGCGCCCATCACTGATGGGGGCACACAGCGCAGCGCAGATTTTGATTTGCTGTCGCTGCTCCCTTGGCTCTTAGGAGGTCTTGGAGTGCTCTTGGTGGTTGGTGGAATCTTCTGGTACTGGCGCTCTGGTCGGGATGTGACCGAAACCAAACCAACCAATCGCGGACGAAGAGCTGCATCTACTCCCGAAGATCGGATGGACGAAGGCGCAGATGGGGGAATATATTGTCACCAATGTGGCAAGCGAGCTGCTTCAAATGATCGTTTCTGCCGTACTTGCGGGACGCGAATGCGCAAAGAATGACATTAGTATCAGGATTTACGCAGTTCAAGAATAAAAATTGCCGGGGAATAGGGGGGTGGGGCTTCGTCCCACCCCCCCTATTTCCCGGCCAAACTCGCTTCAAGTGCGTAACTCCTAACCCGGACGAGCCGGAACCAAAAAGGAGAAAAGGAAAGAGAGAAAGTCGCTCAATAAGACGGGTCAAAAAGCACCCTACACAAGTCAGTAACGAGATCAGCTAAGAGCTATCTCAGACTTAGGAAA
>JADHTJ010000008.1 GCA_016785015.1 Anaerolineales bacterium | reverse complement strand
AATCTGCAAAAAATCTTAGGCCCAATTCGAAGGTCAGCAAGCGGATGCTGTCATATATAAATGCATAATCGTTGGGGGTCAAAAACTCGTTGGCAACTGAGATGTAACCTTCGAGGATCGCCTGCGCAAGATCAGTTTCAAAGCGTACATCATCAATATTATTTGGAGTCTCACCAAGTGGGTTACAACTGGAGCGCAGACAATCGCCAATATCATACTGCACCAGCCCGGGTTTGACGGTGTCCAAATCAATGATGCTGATGGCTTGTCCTATCTCATCGCATATCATGATGTTGTCGACTTTAGGATCGCCGTGCATTATACGAATTTGTAATAGCCCTTGATCTTTGGCATCTTCTAATATCGATGACCATCCCCGGCGTTCGGCAATCATGCGGTGGCAGAAGCGTACATCAGACTCCGACTTGGCGGGGGGATTTTGAGTCATCACTTCATCATATGCTCGCAGATATTTTGGTATGATGTGAAAGCCAACCAAAGTGTCATGGAGTTTTTTGGGGTCGAGATCGCTCAGCAAACTCTGGAAACGGCCTAAAGCATAACCTACTTCCCACGCATGAGACTCGTTTTGAACTGTACCGTATGATCTAGCATTTTTGACAAAACTGGAAGCCCTCCAAAAGTTTCCTTCAGGGTCGATAAAGAAATCATCTCCCTGATGCGTGGACAAGATGGACGGCACATCCCAACGTCGGCGTGGATCATCGCTTTCTTGATTTAACTTGCCCCGGACATGCTCTGTGAAAGTGCGTATATTGGCAGTGATCAATTTGGGTTGTTTGAAAACATAGGTATTGATGCGCTGCAATATGAAGCATTCTTCAAGATTTAATGTGATCAGATAGGTGTCGTTGATATTGCCATCACCATACGCACGAATATCTTCAATTTCCCCCGCGAGCACAAATTGCTCGGTGGCTTGCCACGCTTTATTCATAACCAGTTTTAGTTTGCAACTTGAATGCGAACATCCACTGCGACAGCCCCTTGGCTTTTGGGTAATACGCGTAGTGGATTAATTTCAATTTCTGCGATTTCGGGATGATCGGCAGCCAATTGTGCTAGCCGGAAGAGCACATCCAGCACGGCATCTCGGTCGGCAGGGGGGAGATTGCGGAATCCTTTGAGCTTGCGCCCCGCCCAGGTGCTCTCGAGCATTCGTTCCGCTTCGAGCATTGTCAGCGGCGCCAATCCAAAGGCGATGTCTTTCAACCCTTCGACTTCTGTACCTCCTGAGCCGAACATCATCTGGGCGCCAAATTGGGGATCCTGCACAGCCCCGATGATGACCTCTTGACCCGATGGGATCATGCGCTGAACGTGAACACCCTGGATCTCTGCCCGCGGGCTTGCTGATCGCGCGCTTTCAAGGATTTCTTTGTATCCGGTGCGGATGGCGGCCTCGTCTCCCAGGTTGAGCAGTACGCCACCCACATCGGATTTGTGCGAAATCTCTGGAGATGCGACCTTGAGAACTACTGGCATACCAACTTGGTTGGCAAAGTTTACTGCCTCGTCGGCAGATTGAGCTAATTCCATTTTGGCTGTGGGAATGCCGTAAGCGTCTAGAATCGAGTCAACATCTGAGACCCTAAAGGTCTCCGAGACTTTTAGGGTCTGGACAGGTGTAACTGGTTCTGCCTGGGCATATTCAAGCAATTCTCCGCGTTTGACCAACGCCGCCAAGGCTGCGGCGGCGCGTTCTGCAAAACGATACTCGGGGATGCGCGCGGCACGCAGATGTTCAACAGCTTCCTGAATCAGGCGTTCGCCCATCACAGCGACTACTACGGGTTTTACTGCGCTGTGGATTACGGGGATGATGGCTTTGGCCACCGCCCCCGCGGTGAACATCGGCGGGGTTGGGAAGATGATCATGGCGTTGTCTACCCCGGGATCATCCAGCACGATGCGCAGACTTTCGGCGAATTGGTCTGGAGTGGCGGAAGCCAGCATATCCACTGGATTATGCAGACTGGCCGCCGGGGGCAGGATCCCAGCCAGGGCCGCGTTTGTAGCTCCGCTAAATTCAGCTAATTCAAGCCCCAAAGATTCGAGGGCATCCGCTGCGGTGACTCCAGGTCCACCAGCGTTTGTTATTACTGCGACGCGACGCCCTTCGGTTGGCGGACACCAAGCCAGGGCGCGCGCCTGATCGAACATCTCTTCGCTGGTTTCAGCACGCAGCACCCCGGCGCGTCTGAAAGCAGCATCATAGGCGCTCTCCTGACCTGCCAGCGCGCCGGTGTGGGAAGCGACGGCTCTCTGGCCACCCTCAAAGCGGCCCACTTTGAGAGCAATGATGGGTTTCTCGCGCACCACCTGGCGTGCCTGTTCGATGAATCTGCGACCGTCTTTGATACCCTCCAAATAGAGCGCCAAGACGCGGGTATAGGGGTCATCGGCAATAGGTGCCAACATATCTGTTTCGTTGACATCGGCCTGATTGCCCAGGCTGACCAGTCGCGAGAGACCGTATCCCTGGCCGCGCGCCCAATCGATCACTGCCGCACAGATGGCACCGGAATGGGAGATGAAAGCCACGTCACCGGGTGTGGGACCAGGGGGCGGAAGGAAGGTCGTATCGATAGGCAGATGAGTATCCAGCAGGCCAATGCAATTCGGACCGATCAAGCGGATGCGGTATTGTTGGGCAACCTCCAAGATCTCTTCTTCAAGTTTTGCCCCTTCGGCCCCTATCTCGCGGAACCCTCCTGAGCCGATGATAGCCGCCTGAATACCACGCTGACCGCATTGGCGCAGCGCGTCGGCGATGAAGGGCGCAGGAATCAGTACCGCGGCCAAATCAACGGGGTTGGGCACCTCAAGCACATTGGTGTAGATGGGCTGACCCAATAATTCACCGCCCTTGATGTTGACGAAATGCACCACCCCCTGGTAGTTGCTGCGAATCAAATTGTTGGCTAAACCATAGCCTAGTTTACTGGGGTCGTGAGATGCACCGATGATCACAACGCCGTGGGGGTTGAAGAAAGGGATTAGGGATGGGTCGACGGGCATGAGGAAATTTCGATTATCTGGTTGTCCAGTTGGCTATTGCTAAACGCGGAATTCTTGAAAACTCTTTCGTATTGTTGGTAACTAATGTGATATTCAAACTTAATGCATGAGCCACAATTAAAGTATCAAGTGCTCCAATAGGCTTTCCTAAGGATTCCAACTCGGCGCGGATATCGCCGTATATGGAAGCAGCATGGTTGTCGAATTCTGCAATAACGAGTGGAAGCAAGAACAGTTCAAGCGCTTTCTTGTTCTTCTCAATTTGGTGACTTTTTTTTACACCGTATTGTAACTCTGCAACAGTGATAGCGGAAACACCGATATCACTAAATGCGTATTTCTGAAAGTGTTCTAATACCTGCGGAGGTTTATGTTTTATTAGATAAATGCATATATTCGTATCCAACAAATATTTCATTAAAAATCCTCGCGGGTTTGGATTTCTGGTTGCTCCCGGGATTCCATGAAATCGCTCGAAAACAAATTCAAACTATCGCTAAGCGTCTGCCAAGGATTATTTAAGGGTATGAGAATTACAGCGTTACCAATTTTTTTGATATAAACTTCCTTACCATCAAACCGATAGGCTTTTGGTAGTCGGACCGCCTGACTGCGCCCGTTCATAAAGAGTTTTGCTGTGGTCATAAGGTAATCCTCCTTGGCGGGTATATATTTATAGTATATACCAAAATGTGTTTTATATCAAGAAAATGCTAGCATGGTTACCTATTCTTCTCGCTTGATCACAATATCATCTAAGGATAAATTCAACGCTTTTGCAATTGCACCCAACACATCAGTTGTCCCAGTTCGCTTTCCCGTCTCGATCTGAGAAAGATAGGGTGGGCTGATTTCGGAAATTTGAGCTAGTTGATTTTGGGAGAGACCGCGATACTCACGCCACACTTTGATAGGGTTTGCTCCATCCGCGATGGCATATACCAACTCACTTGGAATGAGTTCGTCCTCGTCGCGTTCTAGAGCAGCTATTGCGGCATCGTAGTCACGAATATCTTGTAACATTTCTGCTTCTTCAACTAAACGCAAATAAGTTTCATACGGCAGAATAGCCCACTCGGGTTGTCCATCTCGTTCGATAATTTGTACGCTCATCGGTATACGTCTCCACGAGAACCAATCTTCAAAACTAAAATTATCAGCCTATCGTCTTTGATTTCATATATTACACGCCAATTACCAATTCGCAACCGATACCCTGCCCGTTTTTGGAGCTTTGTAACGTTTGGGTGCTGGTAATGTGGGTTAGTAGCTAATTGTTCTAACTTATCTTTGATTACTCGCTGAATATTGCGAGGTAATTTATAAAATTTCTTTGAGGCTTGTTTAGTGTATACAACCTTATACATACTCACCCCTATGTTAGCATATTGCAAATAATATTGCAATATTGTATTTGCAATATGCGGAGTCAGCTATTTGAGCTGACTCCGCAATCTATCAAATATAAAACTTCTCTTTATCTACATCTTCCCTGAGAATTTTCAACTCTTCTTCGCTGGGTGGTGGATTCTCCTCGACTTCATCAGCGAGCAACAACTCAAAACCCGTGCATTCCAACACTTCTTCTACAGTGACACCCGGTTGGGTGGCCAGCAGCATCATGCGTTTGGACTCTGGATGGAAGCCCAGCAGTGCCAGGTTCGTGACCACGCGGTACGGTCCGGTGTTGGGCGGTAGCCCGGCGGCTTCGCGTGACCCAGGCCCGGTCAGGTACCCAGGTGTTGTAATGAAATCCACCTTGGGGATGAAGCGGCGCTTATCGTGGCGCATGATGGCAATCGTCTGCCAGCAGTGAGAGCCAACGTCGTTGCCTCCGCCGCTGCCCGGCAGGCGCACTTTGGGTTTGTAAAAATCTCCGATCACCGTGCTGTTGAGATTGCCATAGGGATCGATCTGCGCGCCGCCGATGAAGCCATATTCGATAAGGCCGCGCCCAGCAGCCTCGATAACATCTAAAATCCCGAGCGCTGAGAGGGCTCTGTGGAAGGAGCGTCGCCCACCCACGGCAACAGGCAAATCATCCAGGATAGCCCCCATACCGCCGAACTCGAAGATGGTTGTTAAGTTAGGGGCGTGCATCTTTTGGGCTAAGGAAGCCGCCAGCATTGGGATGCCGGTACCGATGAAGGCTGTTGAATCATCGGTCATCAGGCGCGAGGCAGTGCAAATCAACATTTCATTAGGATTGTAGTTTTTCTCTGTCATAGCATTATCCTCGGCTCGGCACAATATCTTGAAGATACTGGAGACGTTCTTCACCGATCAAATCCAAATATTCCTGGTGATCTTTGAGATTATAGATATATTTTTCCAAGTATTCCTGGGTGGTTTCAGGTTTCTTGGATACCTCCGCCCAGAGTTGAATGTGCTCTTCATCTCGTTCGTAGTGATAACACATTTCGCCGGGATGCGACCCGAAAGGCGCATGCACCACTGCATCTACCAGGTAGTAGGGGATGATGGTGCGATCTGGTTGGCGGCGGATCACATCTGTTGAGACAATTTCCTCAGCGCTGATGATCAAGGTTTTGCAGGCGCGTGACATTTCGTAGGCGAAGCCCGTGATGCCATCAATCTGGCAGTTGCCGTACTTGTCTGCGCGGTGCACATGGATGATACCCACATCGAGGATCAGGGCTGGAACGAGGGCGATGGGATCACCGGTATAGGGGCATTCGACTAATTTTGCCGCGCTGTACTTGAAAGTGTCGGTCCCCAGCATAGAGCGAACCGGAATGAAGGGCACTCCCATGGCAGCCGCTTTGAAGCGCCACACCAGGGCGCCGTTGCTCCATTCTACAATTTTCTCTACCCGCCCGGCATCGATCTCACGACGGATGACATGTGATATGCCGTACAGTTCCAATCCAATATAGGTGTAATCTATCTCTTTGATCAACCCCGCGGCCAACAAGACATCAGATTCATACACCCCCTGACCAACCAGTCGCAAATTCTTGATATCTTGTCGAATGATCTCGTTGACAATACTCATCGGGCAACGTACTGAGCCATAAAGCTCGGTGCCGATGAAATCCCCTTCATGAATGAACCGTCTGACCACCTCTGCATCGTTCATACGTTTGTCAATCAGGCTCTTGGACTTTTTGCGATTCCACTCCCTAAAGCCATTCACATCAGGTGGCTGAAGAAGTTCGCCGATGCCTTCTTGAAGTATCTTCATGCAATTCTCCTTTGGTATCTGTTTATCTATACATAGTTGAAAAACGCCAAGTCAATGACTTATTGACTTGGCGCCTTAATGAAATGAAAAATTGCATTAAAGGGTAGTAGCCCAACCGTGTTGGGCGTCTGTAGTGCAATAATATATTGCAGCCAACGCGGTTGGCTTGCTACCCGTTGGTAAGTGAGATAAGGCATATTAGAGCTATTTCCATTAACCATTCACAATTAATCAGGGATAAATGAATCCCGCAAACCTTCCTGGCGCCAGATATTCAATCCCGCTGCCATCGAAACGCACCTTCACCAGCGATGTGTTGCCCCAATCGTCGCCGCGTACCTCAACGATCAAAGTTTCGTTGTCCAGCCAGCCCATGGGCTGAATCATATAAGCACTGGGATCGCCAGTGAAGCCTGCCAGAATATCGTCTCTGATACCAGTGATGATAACCCCATCAATATTGGCGATGACAACCTTGGAGTGGAAATCTGGCACCTCTGCCATCAGCCAGCCAGCGCCTTCCATCCAGGCTACATGCTGATTATCCGGAGAGAAGACGGCATAGCCTGCGCCACGATTGCTAGCCGGATTGATGGGGATGTCGATCCCCACGGTGGTGTAGAGATTGTAGAGAGTCAACCTGGAGTTTTCACCATCCACAAAGCCGTTGTCAGCCGCGGCATATGCGACCCAGGTCAGATCAGGCGAGATGCCAACCGGGTTGAAGTCATCTGTCAAATAAAGGTTCTCTGAACCCCCTCCGACAAGGTTTAGATAATACAAACCTTTGTGAGGCGGAAAGACGATATCGCCACCAATCCCAAAGGGCATCAGGGAATACCATACGCCCTGGGGTTCATCATTGGCGGCCTGGACAGCCAGGGGAATGATGGCATAAATCTGAGGATCATTACGTTCCCAGAAGGGGGCTGCACCCCCACCTTGGACTGTTCGAATATACACTTTGCTGACCAAGGCATCGTTGATCCAATCTGTGGTTACATAGGCGAAAGCAGACTGCCCGGGCGCGCCGCGCATGTAGGTGACTTCCACCCCAGTGATCAAATCACTGATCTGACCATTATTGTTCTGTTTGATTTTGGTTGAGTCATCAAAGGCGTGATAAATCACAGGCACATTGATATTTCCATTCGGAGCGCCGCCAGCCACGTGCACAATTCCCCCTGCATAACCGCCAGGGTTTAGTCCTGGGGTTTGAATGAGCCCCACAGGTTGACCCTGTGCATCGTACACGGTCAGGCTGCTGAAATCTCCAGCCATAGTCAGGAAACCGCTGGGAGCGAATGGGTTTACTTCAGTAGTCGGTGTTGGCGGCGGGATCGTATTGGTGGGTTGAATTGAGGGGGAATTCGTCGGTGCAGGTTCTACAGGTTGTTCTTCAACGGGATTAACAGGTTCAGGTTCTTGGGGTTGGACGGGTGGCGCTGCCGGTTCCGTCGGTTGGGCCATGCGAGTAGCCAAATTGCACGCCGTGCTTGCTAACAAGAGCACAGCCAGGATGACAAGCCAGTATGATCGCTTCATGGTGGGCCTCCTCTAAGAAAACCTATCGTCAACCGTGCCGAAACTATTTTATCATTCGATTTCTAGCTCTGCGGTCTGCTCAAAGATAACCGAGAACGTATAGCAGCAATCCTTCCCACTTTTTTGCCAAGCTATTTCTTGCTGGTTAAGGGTTGCTCTTTGGGGGATATTTGGCAAGTAGAGCTCGATCTCGCCCTGAGATTTCCCTGGCCGATCAAGCTGCAAGCGGACTCCCTCGGTGTTGGTCGCTGACCATTGAGTCACTTCTGCCCCCTGAGAGATATGCAGATTGCTCCCCAGATAGACAGGACTATCTTTGGGTTTGGGTCTCAGGGATAACAGCCGAACCCCATGGGGCGGGATTCCGCTCAACACCAGCGAACCATCTGAAATTAGGCCCGAGTCGCCCTGCCAAAAAGAGTGTGAGAGATATGCTTGTTTGGGATCAAGATCGAATTTCTCTAAGGACAAACTGAAGTCTTGTGGCTTATCTTCCCAATTGAAGATCGCCAGCAAATGCCAGGAGCCGGTGCAATTTTCTAAATCTAAGCGCAGCAGTTTTGGCATTGGCGCGTCGAACCAATCCAGCACGCGCGCTGTTTTGCCGATCAGGGGGAGTAGCTGTTCAACGATGAGCAGGCGGTCAGCGGGCAACTTGGGAAGATCATCGGAGAGCAGCAGCGCGCCGCCGGTCAGGGCGATGGCCGTGGCCAGAGATTGCACTTCGGGAAGAGTAAGCTCCGAATCGGGCCGGATGAGCAGGCAATCGGGATCGTTGACCCACCAGCGGTTATGCATTGGGGCGCGAGTGAGCGTGTTCTGCAGGGCGTTGCGGGTGGATGGCAACGGGGTTTCATCTCGGACAGGTGCCTCGAAACTCATCTCCTTGGGCATCCAGCGAGGGGCTACATCGGCGCCGATGCGCAAAGCGTCGAAAATACCCACCGATGTGCCAATCGGCGCGCCGCAGCCTAGCAATTCCACATCTGGACCGACTGCCTCGCGCAGCGCTTCCAAGCCCATGCGCAGTACCTGGGCGCGGGTTTTGGTGCGATCGCGGTAGCGACCTTTGAGAGCCGCGGCATAGAGGAAATCCAGTTTCAGATAAGGGTAGCCCCATTCTTGCGTAGCAACCCGCAAGACATCACAAGCATATTCGAGTGCATCAGGGTTGGTTAGATCGAGGGCTTTATTAAAATTATTCCAAACGAACCCGGCATTGACAGGTAATCCCCAACGGTTGCGCAGCAGCCAGCTGCGATGATTTTTTGCCAACCTGGATTTTGAGTGCGTAATAAAGGGTGCCAGCCATAAACCTGGGGTAAAGCCTGCTTCTTTTATTTCTCGAGCCAGCGGCGCAACCCCGTTAGGGAATTCAGGATCGAACTCGAACCAATCGCCGATTTGGGCTTCAAAGCCATCGTCGATTTGGATCAGATCGAGGGGCATAGATTCCTTGGTTTCGGTTGCAGCTTTTAGGTTAGCGCGGATTTTTTCTTCAGAGATGTCCTGATAGAAGTGGTACCAGGAACACCAACCGGCCCTCACCCCCTGCCCCTCTCCCTGTGGGAGAGGGGAGTCCGAACGTAGAGAGGACGGGGTGAGGGAATGTTCGAGGGCTACGGCATCAAGATACGGAGCCAAGGGATCTGGATCATCGATATTTACGAACTGGATGCATGCCCAATCGGTGGTAATTGACGAACCGGGGTTGAGTAAGGTCATGTCGCCGTTAGCCCACATGCGCAGCGCGGGATAAAGCGGTTTATCGATGCGTGCTAAGATGGAGCCGAAATGCTGTTTTTGTGAAAGAAACCCGGCCAGAATGCCAGTACGATATTTTCGGTCGCCGAGGATGCCGAACATGTCACTGGCAAAGTAGCCGCGTTTCTTTGGGCGAGGAGTCCCCGCGTTGTGCCACATCGGTGCGGTCAGAAATCCAAGCCGTGTCTGTTGATAGTAATCGCGTGCTCCAAACGCACCTGTATGCGACCAGGACTGCCAGCCGTTGGAGAAGAAGGCCAGCTCTCCGGGGTCAGGGTGCGGACGGATAACACCATGGTCGCTGGGTGGCAGCGAAGGCCGCACCATCACTGGACCAGCCTGGGGAAGTATTCGTTTTTTGGGGAAGAATCCTGCCGAAAGCATTTCAATCTCTTCTATGCGAACAGGTTTTTCTCCCTGGTTGTTGATCTCTACCTTCCAAAGCATCAATGGATGTTGCTCTGGGAGGGCGAAAGTTAAGGTATAAACTAACCCATTTTGATCAGGTCCGATCTCAACCTGAAGTTGTTGCATATCTCCATGAAGAGATGAAACCTGCTCAATAGGTGAGACTTGGGCATTCCGCCACCTATTCAGCGCGGTAAATTTTTTGAGTCCGCGGCGATAACGTATTTGCTGCGATACACCATCCAAGAAAGCTCCATCTTTTTCAGAGCTGTATAGACTCCAGGATGCGGTTTTGGGGTTGAGAGTGAATTGGAGATGTGAGTTTTTTATGATGTAAGTCATTGTTTAAGAAATTGTGACAGCTGACGGCAGACCGCGGTCCGTTCTCCGTGGTCAGCTGTCGTCATTGGCGTAAGATTTGTCCAGTTTCGACGAGAATAGGTAGAACTTTGTTTGCCACTTCGACGGTGGTTGGTCCGAGTCCGCAGGCGGGAGTAATCAGGCTGCGAGTGTTGAATTCGTCGGCATAGATGGTAATACCCCGGGCAGAGGCTTTGTTGCAGATCAGTTCAATGCCGCTTCGTAGCTGATCAGCTAAGCCTTGTGGGGACACGGAATAGATCTCTTCGGTGTTGGGTATGATGCCCCAGGCGATCACACCGCCGCGATCCAAAAACTTACGCAGCTCCTCAGGGTAGAGCGCTAGGTTTTCGATATAACCATAAGCATCCAAATTGAGAATATCCACCTGCGTTTCGAGCAACACAGACCAATCCGTGTTGGCGCAGCAGTGCACACCGGCCAGTGCTCCCGCGACGTGGATGGCTTCGAAAACTTCATCAAGAATGGTGACAACCTGATCGCGCCCGAGACTGATATAGGCTGAACCGAAAGAGGCCATATAAGGTTCGTCAACAAATATGATTACATTGGGGCGGACGGATTTGAGTTGCTGTATCTGCCAGCGGGCGCTCATGGCGGTATTTTTTATTAGGGCATCGGCCAGCAATTCATCGTAGAGAGCGGCACGCAAATTCTGATCGGAGACGGTCAAGCCCATACTGATTGGTCCGGTAACTTGCCCCTTCACCCAACCAGCAGATGTCCCTGATATTTCACTCAGTTGTTTCAACATCGAATAGAAACCGGCAGCGTGGTCGCGTGGCAAACCGAAGTAATCGAGATCTTCTTCCAGGTATGGGGCATAGAATCTCTCCAAATCTGGGGTGATATCTCGAGAAGTATCGAAGGAAATCTTCTGGTTTTTTTCATCCAGAACCAGGGATGGCAGTACCGCGCTGAATTGAGTATACATATTTTCGCCAAAGTTTAGTTTGGAGAGTTGTGGCCAAACGGGAACATCGAGACAGTCAACGATGCGCTGGCAGATATCGGTTGCATCGGTGTGTGGCATACTACCGTTGAGTGTAGTCCAGAAATTGGGGGTGAAATCCATGCCTTACCCCTGCGATTGCAACAGCCGCAACAATGACTGCCGTGCCAGTAAATCGGTGTTGATCATACCCAATACAGTTTTTCCTTGCACCACAGGCATGGCAGATATCTCATAATGCTCCAACTTGCGCACTAATTCCAGGATGGTATCTGACAGGTTGGCAGTAATGACCTCGCGAGTCATGATCTCGGCTAACGGTTGATCGTCAGGGTGACCGAGCGCTGTGGCGCGAGTAATGTCCCAACGCGTCAGTACGCCCTCTAAAGTTTCATCTTTTCCCACCACCGCCAAAATTGAACTAGCTTCTTCGATCATTTGCGAGGCGGCTTGTTGGGCAGTGCTATCTACCTGAATTGTAGGCATCGGAGCCATGATATCAGCAGCAGTACGATCACTCTCGCTGGCAGCAATGCGGCGCACGCTGATCGCCTCGGCAGCTTCGTAAGGCAACATGTCCGCATCGGAAGACAACAGGTCGATCAACTCGACCATATTATTGCGGATGACTTCTTCGCGATAGACTTCAGCAGCGACCAGGCGTTTTTCTGCCAGTTCGGATAATTCGCCAGCGTGTTCTGTGAGCCAACCTTCGACAGCTTCAGCATCACCGAGCATCGCATCTGGAATTCGAAGTTGTTCTGGTGTTTTGATGAGATGTTCTTGCGCGGCGAAAATAACCCCGCCGGAATTGACCAGGTAGTCCGTGGCGATCAGCACGCCGCGCTCGCGGTAGACGGCGCGCTCCATGCGCGCACGCGCAGCCTTGCGTGCTGCCAGGGGCGAGTAGGTGTTAGCACCCTCGATGCTGACCGCCCACTGCCCCATACGGTCAACCGTCATGGATGGATTAGTGGATGGATCAGTGTCGAGATAATGCGCGATAGGCGCCGCGGGGATCAAACAAAATGCAGACTCGCGCAGCAGGTCATTGGGGTCAGTAGAATATTTGACTGGCAGATTCCCGGAAGTTTCGGACGTGATCATTTCGTTGTAGTAGCGACGGGTGACCAGACCGTGCTCTCCCCACATGGCAAAGAGTTTTTCGGTGTCTAATCCTTCAGGAGTGTAGAGATACCCCAAGTAGTCACTGACGCCGATCACCCGCGCAGCGGGGATGCGTTCTTTCAAGATGCGCGCTGCATGCGCGCCTACTGCGCCAAACCCTTGAATTAGGACTGTGAGTTGATTGGATGGCGGCAACTTGAAGTTGGCGAATTGGGGAATCGCCCGCAAGCGCGGCATCTCTTCCAGCAGGGCTTGTAAAGCAATGATGCAGCTTCCAGCCGCAGCACCCAATTCGTCAATGCGGTTGCCGCCCATATCTACCGGTTTGGAAAGGGCGTGATCGAGCCCATTTTCGATGGCGATGGTTTTCATGTCGGCATCGTTTGTGCCTACATCGGGACCAGGAAGATAGATATCTCGGTAGCGATAGATCAGCCGTGCGAAACCGCGCACTACTTCAGTATGCTCCTCGGGGAGAAGCCGATCAGCTACAATTCCAGATTTTCCGCCTCCATAGGGAAGGTTGGCAGCCGCGTTTTTGAGGGTCATGCCCCGGGCTAAATTGTGGATCGCCGCGGGGGTGACATCGGGCAGCATGCGGATTCCGCCCATGGAGGGTTGTCCCATAGCTAAGTTATCTACCACCAGATAGCCGCCAATCTCCAGAGGCGACTCTTCATCCCACATGCAGACCACCAGCCGCGGCCCTAGTACATCTACCTCGATATTCAGTCGCGCCAATCGATCCACATCCAAGGGGCCAAACTCGATGAAGCACTTGTTACCCTCTTTGATGAGACGGTTTTCGAACGTCTGATCATGAAGGTGCTCTTTTAGGAAGGATTCCATTTGTCGTGGAATCATATATTCCTCCAGTTAACTATATTCTATTTACTTATGCAAATTCTGTGCGGCGAGGAACGACAATCCCTTCTCCGTGAGCATCTGGGCCGAGGAATTGCAAGCATCGACTTTGTCGAGGAAGTTGCGTTCCATGGCATCCCAATCGCCCGTTTCGATGACTTCGCTCTTGTCACGGAAATAATCCAGGATGTCCGATTGGTGCTCTCGCTGCTGCTCCGTTTCGGGCAATCCGCCCTCGTGTTTAGCAGAAATGTTGGGGACGTGGTCAGCGAGATCAACCAGTTCTTCGCGGCGGTCGTAGGGTTGGATGACAATGGACTTCCAAGTTTCAGTGATGTGATGCTCAAATCGCACAACATCTTCGAAGCCCAAAGCCTTGCGAAATTCTGCGGTGATCTCCATACTTTCGTTGTTGACCGAGTTGGACCAGTTGAAGCCAATCAATGGGGATGTACCATCATCGCGGCTGAAGAGTTGGGCGCCTATCAGGGTCCAGAAGGCAGCATAGGGATTGTCGTTGCCCATAAAGACAGAGATCTTGAAGTTGATGTCTACACCCAAACGATAGAGCAAATAACCGACCAGCACGGTGCCCGGGTTGATATTGAGTACCTCGCGCAAGCCATATTCGGTGTAATAGTACAGGAATTCATCTAACCACTTTAGCGCATGGGCATTGGGCTGGCCAACGCCGCCGAAATAACCAGCTATGGTCGCCGGACCACCCAGATGAATGTTGGAGCCATCGGTGCCCTTGGTGTCCAGGGTTTCCACGAAAGAACAACCCATGATATCCAACGCAGCAATGATGGCTGGCAGATCACCATCTTCTTCGGACTCTTTCATCTTGCGCACGGCAATGAATCGACCTGGGATTAGGGTGCGATCTTTGATAGCGCTTTCGGCCATCTTTCGCACCCAGGGGAAGTACTGCAAGGCCGAAACTTCCAGCGTGACGGCGAAATCATCCTGGAAGGACATTGCGTCGGCTTTATCCCCAAGGATTTTCTGACGATATTCATCTACAGTGGCGAATGCGCCCTGATCGCGCTGCTCGATCAGCCAATGTAGATCTTTGAGATGTTCGGGTTGCACAGCTTCGACTTTCTTAAGCAAGTTATCAAGCTTGCGGGCTTCACGGTGTTTGGCATTGATCTCTTCGGGTGTGCCGTATTTGGCAACCACGTCGAGGAAATCTTTCATCACACGTGAATCGGGATTGAGTAGAACAGCGTTAATATCTTCTAATCGAGATGCGGGGATTTTCAATCTTTCGAGTAAGTCACTCATGGGTGTCTCCTATAATCTTTTTAACACGAAGACACAAAGTCACGATTTTTCTTGATTTGTGCCTTCGTGACTTTGTGGTGAAAACTATTTCAGCAGATCAAGCAGTTCTTCGTACTCTTCATCCTTGATGGTGAACCAATTTTCTGGAGCAGGGAAGGTTTTATCAGACACTTCTTTGGCGTATTGCGTCAACCCGTTGAGAATGACCTCACCGGCGTTGCCGAATACCTTTGCCATGCGGGGCTTGAATTTGGGGTACAGACCGAACATGTCATGATAGATCAAAAGTTGGCCGTGCGCGTCGGGGCCAGAACCCAGGCTCAAGATGATGCAATCTTCGGCGCGCTCGGTGATGATCTTCGTGACACGATCGGGTACCATCTCCAAGAGAATGGCGAATGCTCCAGCGTTTTCCAGCGCTTTGGCATCATCGATGATTTTCTTGGCCTGTGCTGCTCCACGTCCCTGGACGCGGAATCCGCCCAAAGCGGCCGCGCTCTGTGGGGTCAGTCCCAGGTGTCCCATGGCTGGGATACCCGCACTGACAATGCCCTCGATACGGTCAGCCATTTCGGCGCCCCCCTCGAGCTTGATCGAGTCACAAAATGCTTCAGCCATGAAACGGCCTGCGTTGCGGATGGCGGTCTCCACACTGGGCTGGTAGCTCATATAGGGCATGTCACCCACCAAAAAAACCATGGGCGCACCGCGCCGCACCGCCTGGGTGTGACGAATCATATCGTTCATTGTGACGGGCAGCGTCGAGTCATATCCCAGCATGGTCATTCCCAAGCTGTCGCCGACCAGGATCATATCGATCCCTGCTTTCTCCTGGAAATAGGCTGTGGGATAGTCATAGCAAGTCAGCCAGGAAATGGGCTTTTGCTTGACAACTTTATCGAATAACGTGCGGATGGTAACTTTCTTTCGTTCAGACATTCTTTGCCTCCATGGGTTGAATGCGTAGGGCGGATTTTCGCGAAGCACCATTGAAGAAGGGCAATATCCACCAACAATTTTTGGATAGGTTCTAAACCAAAAACCGCCAGGTTCAACGACCTGACGGTAAGGTTATGGAAATGTATTTGACATCAACATCCCAAATGAATTGCACAAACATTCCAGCCTCCGTGAAAAATGTTTAGCGGCTTGTTCTTTTAAGATGGAAATGCTCATTGTGAATTTATTTTACGTGAAAGTGGGTTGAAGTGCAATATATGGGAAGTCATAGGTTTACCAGAGATAGATCAGATATTGTGTTCTTCGTTAATCTCGTGACAAAAATAACTTGTAATCTGTACAGGATTTGGTGATAATGGTGCTTGGCGTAGCTCTACCGAAGTTCAATTTGGCGCGTTATTTTATTAAAGTTTTGGGGCGGGAAAATTCACATTGTGCCCGCTTCTAAATTATGTAGGACTTGGTTTGGTAACAACGCAGTGGGGTAGTGTTCGCAGAACTTTAGGCTGCGAGACTCTCCAAGGTGATATAAAAATCAAATTCATTTCATAGGAGTAAATTATGACAGCTAAACTCATTGATGGCAAAGCTATTGCCGCAAAAGTGCGTGCAAAGGCTGCTGAAGATACCGCCGAACTGGTGGCACAGGGATTTGCCCCTCCAGGGCTGGCTACAGTTCTCGTAGGTTCAGATCCTGCTTCCGAAGTTTATGTAGGCATGAAGCAAAGAATGTGCAAAAAGCTGGGGATGGAATCTTTTAGCTTCACATTGTCACCCGATTCTTCTCAAGAAGAAGTTGAGAAAATGGTTCAAGAACTGAATGATAACCCCAAGGTGAATGGTATTTTGGTGCAATTGCCTCTTCCTGGGCACCTGGACGATGAAGCGGTATTGAAGGCCATCAGCCCCGAAAAAGATATTGACGGTTTTCACCCGCTCAATATGGGCCGTCTTGCCCAGAAGGGTCGCGAGCCCCTCTTTGTGCCTTGCACCCCGGATGGCTGCATCTATCTGTTGGATGAAGTTGGGGTTGAGTTAGAAGGGGCAAATGCGGTTGTGTTAGGACGCTCTAACATTGTAGGTATGCCCGCGGCTTTGCTGCTGGTCAAACGCAATGCCACTGTGACGATTTGCCACTCCCGCACAAAGAATCTCCCAGAGATTTGCGCCAACGCTGATATTCTTATTGCTGCAGTTGGCCGCGTTGAAATGGTCAAAAAAGATTGGGTCAAGCCCGGTGCCGCGGTCATCGATGTTGGTACACACCGTATAGATGATGATACCAAAGAGAAAGGTTACTACCTGACTGGTGATGTAGCCTTTGATGAGGTGAGCGAGGTTGCTGGCTGGATTTCGCCCTCCCCCGGTGGCGTAGGCCCCATGACCATTGCCATGCTGATGCGCAACACCGTCCGCGCCGCGCAGATTGCCCATGGATTGGTAGAAGTATGAGCCAAAGAGTGTAGTCCAATTGCTCTTTGGCCACCCCAATGTAAGCACATTGGAGTTTAGTGAGGATCACCAAGAAGTATAAAAACTATTTTTGAGAAAGGGATCTGTCATGTCCAAGTATAGAAACGCAAAAATTGATTTCACCCCCATTCCGCTCGAGTTAAAGCATCCTGTCCCCTCGGACATCGAGATTGCTCAGGCACAGCAGCCACTCCTAAAAACAGTCACCACCATCGCTGATGAGGTTGGTATTCTGCCCGAAGAACTCGAAATGTACGGCAATTTCAAGGCTAAAGTCCGCCTGGAAATTATTGATCGTCTCAAGGACGTACCCGATGGAAAATACATCGATGTGACCGCTATTACCCCCACACCCTTGGGTGAGGGCAAAAGCACCACCATGGTTGGTCTCAGTGAAGCCTTGGGGGCGCACCTGGGTAAGAATGTGTTTACAGCCATTCGCCAGCCATCTCAGGGCCCGACCTTTGGCATCAAGGGTGGCGCTGCCGGTGGTGGCTACAGCCAGGTTGTGCCCATGGAAGACTTCAACCTGCACCTGACTGGTGATATCCATGCTATCACTGCCGCCAATAACCTGCTGGCCGCAGCTATCGATACCCGCATGTATCACGAATCTCGTCAGAGTGACGAAGCCCTCTTCCGTCGACTGTGCCCGCCTGCTAAGGACGGCAGCCGCAAGTTTGCCCTCCCGATGATTAAGCGTCTCAAGAAACTGGGTATCGATAAGACCGATCCTAATGACCTCACTGAAGAAGAAATCTCCCGTTTTGTGCGCCTGGACATCGATCCCGAAACGCTGACCTGGCGTCGTGTGGTCGACATCAACGACCGTATGCTGCGCGGCATCACCATCGGGCAAGGACCCAAGGAAACTGGCTTCACCCGAGAAACTGGCTACGATATTACCGTCGCCAGTGAGATTATGGCCATCCTGGCCCTGACCACTGACTTGGCCGATATGCGCAAGAAATTTGGCGACATCGTTGTTGCTACCAGCAAAGCGGGTGAAGCTGTCACTGCCGAGGATATCGGCTGTGCTGGTGCCATGACAGTCCTGATGAAGGACGCCATCATGCCCACACTGATGCAGACCCTTGAAGGCACACCTGCCTTCGTCCATGCTGGCCCATTTGCCAACATCGCTCACGGCAACAGCTCCATCATCGCTGACCGCATTGCCCTCAAACTGGCCGATTATGTGGTCACGGAGTCTGGCTTTGGCGCCGACATCGGCATGGAGAAATTCTTCAACATCAAATGCCGCTATTCTGGCTTGATCCCCAGCTGCGTCGTTCTGGTGGCGACTGTACGTGCTCTCAAGATGCACGGCGGCGGCCCCGCTGTAAAGGCAGGCGCTCCCCTGGCCCCTGAATATACCGAAGAAAATCTCGAACTACTCGAAGCCGGTGGTTCCAACTTGCAAGCCCACATTGAAAACGCCATGAGCTTTGGTATCCCCGTTGTTGTGGCCGTCAATAGCTTCAAAGACGACACCCCTGCCGAGGTTGAACTGGTTCGAAAAATGGCTATCGATGCTGGTGCCGAAGACGCCGTTGTCTCCCGCCATTGGATGGAGGGCGGCAAAGGTTCGGTTGCGCTGGCTGAGGCTGTCGTTGCAGCCTGTGAGAAACCTAGCGACTTCAAGTTCCTTTACCCGCTCAAGGGCACGACCATCAAAGAGAAGATCGAGACCATTTGCCGAGAGATCTACGGCGCTGATGGTGTCGAATACTCTGAAGAAGCCGAGAAACTCATCGAGCTTTACACAAAGTTAGGCTTCGATGAATTGCCCATGTGCATGGCAAAGACTCACTTGAGCATCAGTCACGATCCGCTGCTCAAGGGACGTCCCACAGGCTTCATCGTCCCGATCCGCGATATCCGCGCATCGGTAGGTGCTGGTTTCCTGTATCCCCTGGTTGGCCAGATGTCCACGATGCCCGGCCTACCCACTCGCCCGGTTTACTATGATGTAGACCTAGATCTGGAGACCGGCCGCGTAGTTGGCTTGTTCTAAGTTTCTGAATATCTAAAATGAAACCCTAAAGGTCTTGCGCGGCACTTCAAGCGAAGCGCAGGAGCAAAGACCTTTAGGGTTTTTGTTTTCCAAATCGATTATAATGAGACACGTTTTGTAGGAATTGATTAAATCCAACCCTCATGGTAGATATGGAGCTTTGATGGTCTCACAGCAGCTAGACTTAGGGGAATTAAAATCAATTTTGGAGAAATATGCCCCCGGTGGACGAAACCAATTACTCCCGGCTCTTTGGGCAGCCCAAAACTGCTATGGTTATTTGTCCGAACCCGTTGTGGTTGCCATTGGCAAGGCTCTCAAAGTTCCTCTGGCCGATATTTACGGGGTCATCGAATTCTATACCATGTTCTATAAAGAACCCGTGGGGGAAACCATTGTACGAATTTGTGTCAGCCCGATTTGTACTCAACGTGGAAGTCGTGAGATTCTCAATAGCGTCTGTGAACATTTCGATATCCAACCCGGAGAAACTACAACTGATGGCAAGTACATGGTAGAGGCTGTGGAATGTTTGGGGTTATGCGATTTCGCGCCCTCGGCCCTTGTGGGAGAAGTGCCCGTCTCAATTAGTGCTGGTGCTACGCCCCAAAGCTGGATCCAGTCTCCAGACCCGGCTCCCTTAGGTCATTTGGAAGGCGACCCCTGTTGGTTGTTGGGCAGTTGTGGTGAAGTTGATCCCGCAGAGGTTAAGGATTACGAAGGCTGTGGCGGTTTCATGGGCCTGAAAAGAACTTTACAAAACCCCCCTGAGTTTGTCATCGAAGAGATAACCGAGTCTGGCTTGTTAGGCCGTGGTGGGGCTGCTTTTCCCACAGGCATGAAATGGAAGTTTGCCTCACAGGCAGAGGGTCAACCTAAGTATATAGTTTGCAATGCCGATGAATCCGAGCCGGGCACCTTCAAAGATCGCGTACTTATGGAGGGGTATCCCTTATCGATTATTGAGGGCATGGCTATCGCTGCCTATGCTGTGGGCAGTCATTATGGATATCTCTATATCCGCGGTGAATATATGCGGGCGCAGAGCATCATGCAAAAGGCTTTGGCAAATGCCCGGGCAACAGGATACTTAGGAAAGAATATATTGGATACAGGCTTTGACTTTGATATCGATGTGCGTTCAGGCGCGGGGGCTTACGTTTGCGGCGAAGAAACGGCTTTATTCGAATCCATTGAGGGCAAGCGCGGCTTCCCTAGGTTGAAACCACCCTACCCCACAGATCAGGGATTGTTTGGAAAACCTACCGATATCAACAACGTCGAAACTTTGTGTGCCGCAACCTGGATCATGGCCAATGGAGCGGCTGCTTTTCGTTCACTGGGCACCGAGGGGTCTGCGGGCACAAAGGTTTATTGTCTATCAGGAGATATTGCCAAACCCGGAGTTTATGAATTACCCTTGGGCATCACCTTGGGTGAGATCATCCAAAAAGCCGGCGGCGTACTGGGTGAATTGCGCGGCGTATTGATCGGTGGCGCTGCGGGCACCTTCGCCGGACCCGATGATCTGGATTTGGTGATGAGCTTCGAAGGCCTGGCAGAAAACAAATACTTCCTGGGCTCCGGCGTGGTCAATGTGATCAACACTGACCGGGATATGAAGCAGATTTTGTACAGCCTGGCTCATTTCTTTGCCCACGAGTCCTGCGGAAAGTGCTTCCCTTGCCAATTGGGCACCCAGCGCCAACTAGAGATCATGGAAAAATCTGTCCAGGGGCAGCTCACCAATGCCGATCTGGTTGCCCTGGAAGACGTTGGCTTTGCCATGGCCGAGACATCGATCTGCGGCGTTGGGCAAATGGCTTCCACGGCCATTCTCTCCGCTTGGGAAAAATGTCCCGATGTCTTCGGCTTGGAAGAAAGTTTCAATGGACAAAAATAACCCTGGGGCTGTCCCTGCAGCCTGGCACGAATATAAAGATGGTTGGCATCTGGCCGACGGTGAGGTCATCGAAGAAGCCTTGATCACCATCTATGTCAACGGAGCAGAATTAGCTACCATTATGGCTTCTCCTCTCCAGCAGGATGTCTTTGCCCTTGGATTTATGAAAAATGAAGGCTTGATCGATGATCTATCCGAAGTCGAGATCCTCTTTGTAAGTGAACTGGGTTGCTGTGTAGATGTCTGGCTCAACAGGGAATTCGAGAAACCCGAGCGCGTAATTATTACCAGCGGGTGCGGCGGCGGCGTGACGTTTGATGACCCCAGAGTGGGCATCGATCCCGTTGAGAGTGATACGCGTTTAGAGCCAAGTCGACTTCGAGAAGCATTTCGTCGACTTCAACCGCCCAATAGCCTGTACGCTCGCTCGCGCGGGGTGCATGCTGCCGGATTGTATGACCCGTTGACAGATGAATTGCTTGCCATTGTCGAAGATGTTGGCCGCCATAATACTATTGATAAGATTTCAGGAATCTGTTTGAAGGAAGATATTGATCCCAATGGGAGCATTCTATTGGTCACTGGGCGCATCTCCTCCGAAATGTTGCGCAAAGCTGCGGTAATGGGCTGCCCGATAATCGCTTCGCGCACATCTCCGACTTCAATTTCCGTAGAGATGGCGCAAGCCTGGAATATCACCCTGATCGGTTATGTTCGGGCTGGGCGGATGCGAGTATACAGTTGTCCAGAACGCGTCCAATCCTTGGAGATGGTTGAATTAATTGATATTGGTATCACAGAATAGAGAAGAATCATATGTCTGAAGAATACGTGCAACTTACCATCGATGGCACGCCTATCAGTGTTCCGACAGGGACAACGCTATTGGATGCTGCCAAAGATGTCGATGTTGATGTCCCGGTAATTTGTTATTTTGCTCATACTACGGCTAATGGTTTGTGTCGTTTATGCGTGGTCGAAGTCGAAGGCGCCCGCATGCTGCAGGCCGCTTGTGTAACGACGGTTCAGGAAGATTCTGTTGTGCACACGCGCTCACCCAAAGTGGAGCGCGCCCGCCGCACCATTTTAGAGATGTTGGTATCGACGGTGGATATCTCTGAAAGTCCTGAGTTACAAGAATTGGTGGTGGATTACGAATGTTATCCCGAACGCTTTGAAGGCGGGAAAAAGCGCCAGCCAGCGATCATCGATGACAACCCGGTATATTTGCGCGATTACTCCCAGTGTGTGATGTGTTGGCGCTGTGTGCAAGTCTGCGCTGACGATGCTCAATTTTCTTACGCGCTCAATTTTAGCGGGCGCGGCTTCGATACACAGATTGCCACCTTCTTCGACAAACCACTCCCTGAAACCACCTGTGTCTTTTGCGGAAACTGTATTGGCGTGTGTCCTACAGGAGCGTTGAAAGCCAAACGCGAACATCTTATTGAGCAGGGCGTTGCGCCGGAGAAGGTGATGGAATTTACGAGGTTGAAGGGGAAGAAGAAGAAGTCGCACAATTCTGCAGGCTAGTGTTCTAATTGAATACCCTTGTGTGATAAAACTACCAGACTAAGGCTTCCGCCAGAATATATGGGGTTGGTTGCTCCGCATCCAACCCCATATATTCTGGCGGGAAACTTGCTTGGTGGCTTTTTGCAGAAGAGGCATCCGTGTCCAACAAAAATCCCCCGCTGATCTAAATCGACGGGGGATTTTAAAATTATCGGCTATTGGTTTACTCTCTCATCACCTCTTGTACAATCTCGCGATCATGATTGAACACGCGCACCTGGAACGGCTGTTGGCCGGGTAAGGCGTGAGTGGCGCATCCAAAGCAGGGATCATAGGCCCGGAAAGCCATCTCAATCTGGTTGAGGATGGGATCATCAACTTTTACACCGGGCTTGATTAGCGCCTCAGCCGCTTTTTTGATCGACATATCGATGGCGGCGTAGTTATTGGTTGTGCCCACAATCAGGTTGACCTTGGTGAGGATGCCGCGCTCATCGGTGGTGTAATGATGGGTCAGAGTGCCGCGCGGCGCTTCGACAATGCCGACACCCTCAGTGGGGGTTTCTGTCGGTAGGGTGCGGATGTCTGTGCCAGTGATCTCAGGATCTTCAGCTAATTCCAAGGCGCGCTCGGCGGCGTAGAGCAGCTCGATTAAACGTGCCCAGTGTGTAGCGAGAGTCTGGTGCACCGGCTTGCCGCCCAAGGTTTCGTAGAAACGCTCGTATTCAGCTTGTGCCAGTGGGGTGGCCATGCCGTCCGCAGCATTCAAGCGGCTGAGCGGGGTGGCGCGGTATACGCCAGAATCTTTGCCATCCTTGAACCCTTTCCAACCAATCTCTTTCAGGAAGGGGAATTTAAGATAGGTCCAGGGCTCGACGTGCTCGGCGACCACATCCAGGTATTCATTGGGAGAGTACTTGACGAACTCTGCCCCTTCGGGGTCGACGACGCGAATCTTCCCATCGTAGAAGTTGACGTGATTGTTTTCGTCAACCATGCCCATGTAATAAGTCTGGTGCGTGAAAGCGTCGCTCAACACCAAATCCAGGTAATCCTGGTTCTTGAGCACCACATCATCGAAGAGTTGCAGCGTGAATTTAGCTGTTTCAATGGATTTTGTGGCTATCTCCGCCAATTGCTCACGTTCTTCTTCGGTAATGGCTTTGCTGACACCGCCCACCAATGCGTTCACCGAGTGGATATAGCGGCCGCCGATGATACCGGCAGCTTTGTGATTCTCCATGATCAGGTTCAACGCCGTGGCACCGATCTCTTTGCCAACTTTACGGATCACACCCAAAATATTACGTTCTTCTTTGGGCGCATCAGGACCTACGACGAAGTCTGGTCCGGCCAGGGCGTAGAAATGTGTGGCGTGGTCAGCGACATAGAAGTGCGAATACATCAGCTCGCGGATCTTCTTGGCCGTGGGGGGTGGGTCAACGTTGTAGACTGCATCTCCAGCCTTTGCTGCGGCCATGTGGTGTGCCAAGGGGCACACGCCACAGATGCGCTGGGTGATGCGCGGCATCTCCTCTACCGGGCGGCCTTCACAGAACTTCTCAAAGCCGCGCAGCTCGGGGATGACCATATAGGCATTTTCTAATGCCCCCTTATCATCAAGGAACAGGTCTACACGTCCGTGCCCTTCCAGGCGGGTAATTGGGTCGATGCTAATTTTTGTCATTGTTTTCCATTCCCGTTCCCATATTTCAACTCACTCAAAATAGAGTCGGGCAGATTGAACCGGTAATAAGTGCCCAGAGGATCTACGATGGTATCCATAACGCGCTCGACATCTTCAGTCGTTTTGGCGTCGATGACTGCGGCAATAGCACCGAGCATTTTTGCACCCTGATCTTCCACACCTTCAGGCGGACCGTAGCAGCCCCTACAGGGCATATTGCCCTGGATGCAGGGCAGTCCACAACCGGCGCGTGTTGCCGGGCCAGCACAGATCAGACCTTGTTCTAGGAAGCAGACTTCCGGATCGGCGAGAATCTCGTGGGGGCGTTTGAATGCTTTAATGCGTACGTGTCCATTAGATCTCTTCGTTCGTTCGCATTCATCGCAATTCGTTTTTTTACCTACTCCTATTACGGCTCCCGGTTCGGGCAGTTTGCCTTCCAGGATTACGCCTAAGACCGCGCCGACCTGTTCGGCCACAGGCGGGCAGCCGGGGAGGTAATAATCGACTTCCACGGTCTGATCTAAGGTTTTGACCTGTTCGTAGAAACTCGGCAGGACGATCTCGCCCTCGGGCATCTTGGTAGAGATGCCAGGACGTGTTCCCGCGGAGTTATCCAGAGATGGCGATGTATCGTAAACTCTTTCGAAGATCGATTCTTTATCATAATTGTTGGCCAGGCCAGGGATGCCACCCATGTGGGAGCAAGCCCCGAAGGCTACCATGGTTTTGGATTTGGCCCGCAGCATTTTGGCCAGGTGCTCATTCTCACTGGTGCGTATGGCGCCGTTGAAGAAGCACACGTCGATCTCTTTGTCGGCCATGGCTTCGACATCGCTGTATTTGAAGTCCATAAGGCAGGGCCACAGCACGATATCGACCAGATCGCCGACTTCTACAAGCTTCATGCCCAGTTCAGTGACGGTGATCTCACAGCCACCGCAACTGGCAGCCCAATAAAAAGCAACTTTGGGCTTCGCCATTAGTGCACCTCCGGTTGAGGAGAAAGCAGTTCTAGCATACCGTCGATCTCCTTCTTGATGCGCCCACGGTCGCGCGTGCCAATTTGAACAAACCGCACTCGTCCGCCGGCCATATCCATGCGGCCAAGCATTAGGTTCAAGAGCGTTATTTTGCAAGCGCTAACCAGGGTGCCGCGTTGGTAATGGCACTCCCCTGGCTGGCAGCCGCAGATCAATACGCCATCGATACCAGAGCGCAAAGCCAGCAACGCAATTTCTGGGTCGATGCGGCCAGAACAAGGGATGTGGATCACATGTACATTTTCTGGATAGCTTTCCAAAAGTTCGACATCAGCACTCGCTCTCAAGCACCAGTCGCAGACGAAGGTCATCAAATTCGGTTGGCCATTGTCAGCTTCAGCGACCAAAATCCGCTCTTTCATCTCAGAATTGCTCACCCCTGGGCGTGAGATGGCGCCCGTCAAACAGGCGCTCACACAGGTTCCACAGCCCAAACATTTATTGGAATCTACCTCGGCAACTCGGTCCATACTCCCATTAATTTCTTTAATGATTAATTCTGGCGCTTCATAGGGGCAGGCCATACCACAAATGCCGCACCCAGCACAGAGCCCTTCGTCCACTGAAACAGTTTCCAAGGGACTAGAATATCCAGCTTCAATCGCAAGGTGTTTGACAGCGCCAATCACTTCGGAGATGTGAATTTCTTGTGGACAAGCGGGGAAGCACAGATCGCAGCCGGAACACATCCAGGTTGTGGGGTTGGTAAATGCAGCTTCTTCTCTACCCATCATCACCTGGCGAATCAACCTACGTGGGTTGTATTCAGGCTCAGCCTTCTGTTGGATCATGCATTTGCTGACGCAGGTTCCGCAGGCGAAACATACATCCAGGTGTTCGCCACCAGGGATCAGGCGTACTTGATCAGCGAACGAATTAGTTTTTACTTTTGTATGACTCATTACACACCTCCAATACAGGATCAGCTGTTGTTTGAATTTTGACAGCACAGACCTTGTATTCAGGAATCTTGGCGACTGGGTCGAAGGCACTGTTGGTTAGGGCGTTGGCTGCCGCTTCGGCGAAGTGAAAGGGAATAAAAACTACGCCAGGTTTGATACGATCGGTGACCCGGGTGGCAAGTTCGATCTCGCCGCGCCGGCTGCTGACCGTGACACGTTTGTGGCCATTTATGCCGACTTTAATAGCATCTTCGGGGTGGATCTCCACATAGGCCTCGGGAACCTCTTTGTTCAGCTTCTCGGCCCGACGGGACATGGTGCCGGTGTGGAAGTGGAACATGATGCGGCCAGTGGTCAATGTCAGGGGATAATCATCGTCAGCGCTTTCGGCTGGAGCTTTATATTCAATACCATGGAACTTGCCCAGGCCGCGTGAGAATTTGTCCTTGTGCAGGTACGGTGTACCAGGATGCTCTGCGTCAGGGCATGGCCATTGCAATACGTTGCCGTTCTTCAAGCGTTCATAGGAATAACCGCCGTAAATCGGGGTCAGTGCGGCGATCTCAGCCATGATCTCCTCAGGTGAAGAAAAATCAAAACCCGAGGCTCCCATTTCTTTGGCCAGCATGTTGATGATCTCCCAGTCAGCTTTGCTTTCACCAACGGGTTCGATAGCCTGGTTGACCAACTGCACGCGCCGGTCGGTGGCTGTGAAGGTGCCGTCTTTCTCAGCGAAAGATGCCCCTGGGAGCACTACGTCGGCAATCTCGGCTGTTTCTGTTAGGAAGATATCTTGCACGACCAAGAAATCCAAATTTTTCAGGCATTTCTTGGCGTGGTTGATGTCTGCATCGGCCATAAGGGGGTTCTCGCCCATGATGTACAAGGTTTTGACTTCTCCGCTTCCGGCCAACTCGACCATTTCGGTCACCGTTAGTCCGACTTTGTCGGACAGACCGGTGACTGGGGACAGTAGACCGGATCCGGTCTTCCGTCCTCCGTTTTCCGTCCTTATGCCCCACGCTTTCTCAAATTTGGCTTGGATATCTGGATCGGAAACCTTCTGATAACCTGGGTACACATTCGGCAAGCCGCCCATATCACAGGCACCTTGAACATTGTTCTGACCACGAAGCGGATTGACTCCAGTAGATGGTCGGCCCATATTGCCGGTCAGCATAGCCAGGTTGGCGCAAGAAAGCACGTTGTCCACACCGGTGATGTGCTGGGTGATGCCCATCGAGTAGACAATGCTGGCAGCATCGGCCTCCGCGTACATTTTGGCGGCTGCGACTAAATCATAGGCGGGAATTCCGGAAATCTCTTCGACATATTCAGGCGTAAATTCAGCCACCGCAGCTTTGAGTTCATCGAAACCTTCCGTGCGTTTTTCGATGAAGACATCATCAGCCAGACCCTCGTTGATGATCACATTCATCATGCCGTTGATCCAGGCCACATCGCTGCCGGGTTGTTGTTTCAAGTGCAGATTTGCCAACAGGCTCATCTGGGTTGTCCGTGGATCGACCACAACGATCTTGGCGCCCTTAGCTTTGGCACGCATGATCCTGGTAGAGATCAAGGGATGAGCCTCGCTGGTATTTGAGCCGGTGATCAAGACACAGTCGGCGTCTTCGAACTCGGGGATCGAGTTCGTCATCGCACCACTTCCGAAGGAGGCGACCAGACCGGCCACCGTGGGACTGTGTCAGAGACGGGCGCAGTGATCGACGTTATTGGTCCCGATTACGGCGCGGGCAAACTTTTGTAACAGATAATTTTCTTCATTGGTGCACTTGGCCGAAGTTAGCACGCCAATACTGTCAGCGCCGTGTTTCTTCTGGATACTGCCTAAGTTTTTTGCAACCAACTTTAGGGCTTCGTTCCAACTCACTTCTTCTAATTGACCATTTTTACGGATCAATGGTTTCTTCAAGCGATCTTCATGCCCCACAAAGGCATGCGCGTTCCAGCCCTTGATGCACAGGCTGCCCTGGCTGACAGGATGATCATTGGCTGGTAGAACGCCCACGATCTCTCCATCGATTACTTCCAAATTCAGGGCACAGCCACATCCGCAATACGGGCAAATTGTTTGTATGTTTTTATAATCCATATTTACTCACTATCCCGGTCAAGCCGGAAACCATAAAACTTACCCACGAAGTGCACGAAGAACCACTAATAAACTCACTAATCCTTGGGCCCTTTGTGTAACTTGGTGTTCTTCGTGGATAAAAATGTTTCCATTCCATATCAATACACCAAGTCCGATTCAATGGCTGCATCAGCCAACGTCAGCGTGAAGGGCGGCATTTCATTAATGTCGGCTCCAGGCACATATCCGATCAATTCAGCCACATCCTGGCGCACAAGATCGTAAAGCACCGTCAACGGGATGTCTGCGGGACAGGCCATCTCACACTGGCGACAACCAACACAGCGCGTGGTCATGTGTTGCGCCTTGATCAGGTGATACATGGGGAAATCTGGAGCCAATAAACCTGGCTCGACCCACAACGGGTCTTCCAATGCGCAAGCCTCACAGAAGCACACTGGACAAATATCCCGACAGCCGAAGCACTTGTGACATTTAGTGAATTGCGCTTTCCAGAAAGCCCAGCGTTCGGCATAGGGTATTTGGGCGTATTCCGCCACTATGGGATTGGGCGGCGCCCCTGGGACGGGTTCGCCAATCAAAGTTGATCCTGACCATTGGTCGAGGTTTGGGGCTGGTTCTGCACAAAAACAGAATTCTGCTTCCTCAGATGTACAAGTTACACCAATCACCACCAGGCGATCAGGATCAATCTGATTTCGTTTGGCCATTTCGACCAAAGCGCGCACATCGCAGCCGCGCGCCACCACGCCAAGCTTGGCATCTTTGAAGCGCTTCTGTAGTTTGGATGCCGTTTTCGATAGTGGATAACGCGGGTTCATCACCAATTCTTCCAGGTTATCTCCCTGCTGGAAGAGATAAGGGGCTGCGCCATCTTCGGTTGATCGCAAGGCAACGATGCCATCTAGTTTTTCAAGTTGTTCGGCGACTTTATCGCGAATCTCAGTAATCATCTCAAACCCCCACCAATTCTTCTGCGGCCAAGTTCACCAACTCATCTGTCACAAAGATCGGTTCAACGCTCATCTCAGCAGCGATGGGGCCAAGCTCTCGAACAGTATTCACGAAACTCTTGGTTACTCGGGCGAATTTTGGTGCTTCAGCCGATGATACCCAATCCAGGGTGAAGCGTTCGGGATTGATACCTACGTAACCGAGTAAGTTTTTCAACAGAGGCATTCGCTTTACTGTGCGATGGTTGGCGTTGATGTAGTGGCAGTCGCCGATGTGGCAACCTAGCACCATCACCCCGTCCGCGCCCGAACGGAAAGCCCGGAAAATCATCTCCGGGGAGACGCGCCCCGAGCACATCACCCGGATGGGCAGAATGTTGGCGGGAGATTGCAAGCGCGAGATGCCGGCGTTGTCCGCACCGGCGTAGGAGCACCAATTGCAAAGAAAAGCAACAACTTTGGGTTCGAAATCTTCTTGAATTTGAATGAGTTCCATGTTAAACCGCCACTCCTTCGACGGGCTCCAAAATTTGCTCCAGCAGTCCGTCGATTTGGGCTACGATCTCTTCGTCGGTGAAGTGCAGCGCCGTGATGGCCCCTGAGGGACAGGCAGCTGCACAGGTTCCACAACCCTGGCACAGCGCCGGGTTGACTTCGGCTTTGTCTTCATTGTTTAGCCATATGGCTGTGTAAGGACAACTCAAGATACACTCACCGCAACCCACGCATTTATCTTGCATCACTTCGGCGATGGTCGGTGAGATAGTCACTTCGCCCTGGTTAAAGATGCGTACAACTTCCGAGGCCGCAGCGCCAGCATGGGCAACAGTGTCGGGTACATCGCGCGGCGCTTGAGCGCAGCCAGCCAGGAAGACGCCTGCTGTAGCAGTCTCTACAGGGCGCAGCTTGGGATGCGCTTCGGCAAACCAGCCATCGGGCGTGCGACCCAACCCAAAGGTAGAAGCGATCTGGTCGGCATCTTCGGGGGGTTCGATGGCTGTGGCCAACACCACCATGTCTAGGTTATCTAATTCCATGACTTGGCCGAGTTGAATGTCCTCAACGTCAATAAACAGCTTTCCGGAATCA
This sequence comes from Anaerolineales bacterium, assembly GCA_016785015.1. Taxonomy (GTDB): domain Bacteria; phylum Chloroflexota; class Anaerolineae; order Anaerolineales; family UBA11858; genus NIOZ-UU35. The sequence continues at coordinate 37,155 of JADHTJ010000008.1, read as the reverse complement.
GGATCAACCGTAACTTGGGATGGGCGCCCTTGGATGAACTGGATGCCTTCTTCACGGTTGCGGCGGTAGAATTCTTCGTAATCCTTGCCGAAGGTGCGCATGTCCATATAGATGTTGTAAACTTCGGCCCCGGTTTTTTCTTTGATCTGATGGGCCTGCTTGAGCGAGTACATGCAGCAAAAACGCGAGCAATATGCGTGCGCCCGTTCGTCGCGGCTGCCCACACAATGGATGATAGCCACTTTTTTGGGAGTCACACCCTCGGCGGTAGTGATCTCTCCGGCAGTCGGACCACCGGCATTGGTCAGCCGTTCGAATTCCAGACCGGTAAGGATATTGGGCGAGGTGCCATAACCGTAATCGGGGATCTTGGTAGCATCCCACATTTGGTAGCCAGTCGCCACCACGATGGAACCCACTTCGATCTCCATATACGTATCTTCTAACTCAAAATCGATGGCACCAGTACCGCAAACATCCACACACTTCTGAGAACACTTGCCTTTGACCAGCCACAGACAGCTGTTGGCGTCGATATTGGCTTTGAGCGGAATGGCCTGGGCGAAGGGGATATAAACCCCGGCGCGCACCCCCAAGCCTTCGTCGAACTCTGACGGCACCAATAAGCGACCTTTTCCACCATGCATCACGCAGGCCTCCGCACACAGGCCGCAGCCGGTGCACAGATCAGTGTGGATGTAGCGTGACTTGCGTTTTACTTGAACTTTGAAATTCCCGACGTACCCTTGTACGTTGACTACTTCACTGTAGTCGAGCAATTCGATGTTGGGATGCCGACCGGCATCCATCATTTTAGGCCCGAGAATTCATATACTACAGTCGAGCGTGGGGAAGGTCTTGTCCAACTGGGCCATCTTGCCCCCAATCGTTGGCTCCTTCTCCACCAGGTAGACGGGATAACCTGAGTCGGCGATGTTGAGCGCGGCTTGAATGCCAGCGATACCACCTCCAACTACCAAGGCGGCCTTGTTGACCGGTTCCTGACGTGGCTCTAGGGCTACATGATGGGCCACACGCAACACAGCTGATCGCACCAGCCGTTTGGCTTTTTCCGTAGCTTCCCTTGGGTCGTCAGTGATCCAGGAGACGTGCTCGCGGATATTGGCCATTTCGAAGAAATAGGGGTTCAGTCCTTCGGCGGCCAATGCTCGTTGGAAAGTGGGTTCGTGCATGCGGGGTGTACAGGAAGCGACCACTACCCTGTTGACGAGTCCATTGCGGATGTCTTCTTGGATGACATCCTGACCAGGTTCGGAACATGTATATTCTGATTGTCGGGAGACAGCTACATGGGGTAATGTTGCCGCAAAATTAGTCACCTCATCTATATCCACCTTGGAGGCGATGTTGATACCACATGCACATATATAAACACCAATCTTCGCTTTGTCCATTGTTCACCTTTATGTTCAAAAGCTGACTGAATAAAAACAGTTATTTTGATGTGATACCAGTAAGGGCTGATAACCAATAATGATCACTTTGTGAAATATATTACTAATCGTGATAGTATGATATTTCACAAATAACCGGCAGTAACATTGCTCTTAAATTTGAGTAACGATCGTACTAGTCAAAAAACTAAGTGGATAACTACGATATAATCACTATAATTATTTGTAAAGGTGTCTTCCTTAATAATCGTTGCAGAAATTACTCTCTCATACCAAACCACTGAAAATGTACATCGGGGTTGGTATTTGGTTTTAATAGTGCACTATCCCTTCATGCTTATGAAAAATTCCCCAGTTTTAAGGAGCGATCATGGATAAATCTCTGCAAGTCATCTTGCAAACTTTTGAAGGTAAAAAAGAGGAAATCATTCCGATTCTTCAAAATGTGCAGGATGCATATAGTTATATTCCAGAGCGTTCTATGACCGATATCGCCCTTTTCACTGGTGTCCCTGAAAGCCAGGTATATGGAGTGGCGACGTTCTATGCGCAGTTCCGTTTTACCCCACGTGGCAAGAAACATTGTATGGTGTGCCGCGGGACGGCTTGCCATGTCAATGGCGCCCCGAGAATTCTCGAGGAGATGGAGGAAGCTCTGGGCATAAAACAAGGTGAAACCAGTGAAGATCTGGAGTATTCGCTAGAAACTGTGGCATGTATAGGAGCATGCAGTTTGGCACCCGCAATTATGGTAAACGATACTGTCGAAGCCAAACTGGATCCTAAAAAAGTGCGCAAGCTTTTCGGTCGGGTGGTGGCAAATGAATGATCTTATCGCCTATCAGCAGGAAGCTGCTTCTGTCTGGGAAGAACTCAATTCCAATGACATGCCTCTTATCACGGTTGGGAATGCCACCTGCGGGCGCTCCGCCGGTTCTATTGATGTGGTGGAAGCCATCCAGGCTGAAACTGCCGAAATTGGGATCGACTGTAATGTCATCGAAGTGGGGTGCATTGGTCTATGCTATCTGGAGCCAATCGTCAGCATCCAGAAACAAGGCCAACCAATGGTAGTTTTTGGCAATGTCACGCTCAAACAAGTTAAGAAGCTGGTCGCAGATTATTTGGTCAACGATCAGATACCCCCGAAGCTGGTTATAGGAACAATTGGGGAAGAAAAAATTGGTGATGTACCTAAACTATTTGAACTGCCTGTTTTGAAACCGCAGGTACGCCGGGCGCTCAAACGCTGCGGCTTCATCGACCCTACCAGTTTAGAACATTATCTGGCAAATAGCGGGTACAGTGGCCTTACGCGCGCTTTTGATGTTGGTCCAGAGCGTATAGTTGAAGAAGTCAAGCTGGCTGGTCTGCGAGGTCGCGGTGGTGCCGGGTTCCCTGCCTGGCGAAAGTGGACTTTTTGCCGAGAAGCCGAAAGCGATCAGAAGTATTTGATCTGCAACGCCGATGAGGGTGACCCCGGGGCGTTTATGAACCGCTCTCTGATCGAAGGGGATCCTCACGCGCTTATCGAGGGCATGATTATTACGGGTTATGCTCTGGGGGCATCGGTAGGCTATATCTATTGCCGCGCAGAGTATCCTTTGGCTTTGGAACGTCTGCGTTTGGCAATCCAACAGGCTGAAGAAAATGGTTTGTTGGGGGTGAATATCCTTGGATCGAGTTTCGATTTCAAGATCAAGATCAAAGAAGGTGCCGGAGCCTTTGTCTGCGGCGAAGAGACCGCCCTGATCCAGTCCATTGAAGGGGAGCGCGGCATGCCGACACCACGGCCTCCATTTCCGGCAGTTTCGGGATTGTGGGGCAAACCGACGATCATCAACAATGTTGAATCTTTGGCTTGTGTTGGACTGATCATGCAAAATGGTGCTGAGTGGTTTGCTGAATATGGCACAGAGAAAAGTAAAGGTACCAAGACCATTGCCCTTGTAGGGAAGGTAGTAAATTCTGGTTTGGTGGAAGTTCCTATGGGTATTTCGCTGCGGGAGTTGATTTTCGATATTGGTGGTGGTGTGCCCGATGGCAAGAAATTCAAAGCTGTACAGACTGGCGGCCCCTCTGGCGGCTGCGTCCCAGAGGAGTTGCTCGATATCCCTGTGGATTATGACTCACTGAACGAAGTGGGTACCATCATGGGCTCAGGTGGTGTGGTTGTCATGGATGAGTCAACCTGTATGGTGGATTTCGCCCGCTACTTTTTAGATTTTGCTGAAAAAGAATCCTGTGGGAAATGTGTTCCCTGCCGTTTGGGTACCAAGCAGATGCTCACCATCCTGGAGGATATTGTTGAAGGGCGCGGCAAACCTGAAGATATTGATTTACTGGAAGAACTAGGCGAAGCCGTCATGGCGGGATCCCTGTGCGGGTTGGGGCAAACAGCACCAAATCCAGTTCTGACCACCCTACGCTATTTCAGAGACGAGTACGAAGCGCATATCTATGAGGGCAAATGCCCTGCAAAACAATGCAAAGAATTCATAACTTACCATATCCTGGATAGCTGCATTGGCTGTGGGTTGTGCTTACGCAACTGCTCATCCAATGCCATCATTGGTGAACCGAAAAAACTTCATTGGATTGAACAGGAACTTTGCCATAAATGCGGTGTGTGCTACGAAGTCTGCCCACCGAAGTTCTTCTCGGTGGAGATCCGCACTGGTGAGTTAAAGGAAGAACCAGCATGACCAAAGAATACAACCTAACTATTGACGGACAAAAGATCATTGCCCAAGAGGGCACATCGATACTCGATGCTGCTCTGGAGAATGACATCTTTATTCCGCATCTCTGTCACCATCCAGACTTGAAACCCGAGGGAGCATGCCGTTTGTGCGGGGTGGAAATTGATGGTGGCCGTATGGTCATGTCCTGTCTGAGCACAGTGGGTGAGGGGATCGACGTCAAAACCGACAGCTCCGAGATTCGCCAGGCACGCACGATTGCCATGGAATTGTTGATCGCCGATCATCACATGGATTGTTTGGCCTGCGCGGCGGCTAACGATTGTGCCTTATTGGATATATCGGCATATTTGGGCATCCAACCAGATCGTTTGGAGAGGTTGCGGCCTTCAGATAAAGGCTTGCCCATCGATGAATCTAATCCCTTCTTCCAGTTTGATCCCAACAAGTGCGTAGTTTGTGGAATATGTGTGCGCACCTGTAATGAGATCGTTGGTTTGGGTGCTTTAGGTTTCATCAACCGCGGCTTCAAGACCGTCATCGGGACTTTTGGCAACAAGCCCTTTACGGAGTCGATTTGTGAATCTTGTGGCGAGTGTGTCGTTCGTTGCCCGGTGGGTGCCCTGGCTCCAAAGACACCCAAATTCGCTGCCCGAGAAGTACAGACCACTTGCGTCTACTGCGGCGTGGGCTGCGGCATCTATTTAGGCGTGGCGGGTGACAAGATTGTTAACGTGCGCGCCGACCGAGAGCGCCCAACCAATGAAGGTAGCTTATGTGTCAAAGGTCGCTACGGTTTCAACTTCATCAACCACCCCGACCGGCTGACCAAACCGCTGATTAAGAAAGATGGTGAATTCGTCGAAGCCGAGTGGGATGAAGCCCTGGAATTAATTGCCAGCAAATTCGTCCAGAGTAAGGGCGATAAGTTCGCTGCCCTGGCCAGCGCCAAATGCACAAACGAAGAAAACTACCTTATCCAAAAGTTTACGCGCGCAGTGATGGAGACAAATACCGTCGACCACTGCGCCCGGCTCTGACACAGCCCTACTGTGGCCGGTCTGGTCACTTCCTTCGGCTCTGGCGCAATGACCAACTCCATTGCGGAAATCGACAACGCTGGCACGCTGTTCGTGATTGGTGCCAACACTACTAACGCTCACCCTGTCATTGGGCAGCGCATGCGGCGTGCCTCTCAGAATGGGGCCAAATTGATCGTCGCCAATCCCAAAGAGATCGACCTCGTGCGGGCAGCGGATTATTTTATTCAACATCGTCCGGGAAGCGACACAGTGCTGCTGATGGGCATGTGCCGCTACATCATCGAAGAAGGCCTGCACGACCAGGAATTCATCGCTGATCATTGTGAGAACTTCGAAGATTTCCAAGAATCTCTGGATGCTTATACTCCTGAATTTGTCGAAGAGATCACCGGTGTCCCCTGGGAGCAGGTTGCTATCGTGGCGCGCACATTCGCTACCAACAAGCCCTCGGCGATCTTCTACGCCATGGGTATCACCCAGCACACTCACGGCACGGATAACGTCATGGCCGTGGCTAACCTGGCGTTGATTACGGGACAAATTGGGAAGCCATCTACAGGAGTCAACCCTCTGCGTGGTCAGAACAACGTTCAAGGTGCCTGCGATATGGGCGGTCTGCCCAATGTCTATCCGGGCTACCAGAATGTAACGATCCCTGAAAACAAAGCCAAATTTGAAAAGATCTGGGGTGGCGAACTTTCCGCTGAGATTGGCCTGACCCACACCGAGATCTTCGATGCTATTTACGATGGCGAAATCACGGCCCTTTACCTGGTTGGTGAGAATCCACTGCTCACCGAGGCCAACGCCAAACATGTGCGTGAAGCCTTGGAGAAGTTAGATTTCTTCGTAGTTCAGGATTTGTTTATTTCGGAGACCGCTCAATATGCAGATGTGATACTCCCGGCGGCGTCATTTGCCGAGAAGAACGGGACGTTCACCAATACCGAGAGGCGGGTTCAGCGTGTTCGAGCTGCGCTTAGCCCCCAAGGCGAATCCAAACCAGACTGGTGGATCACCAGCCAGATCGCCCAGAAGATGGGCGAACCCGGCTTTGATTTCTCTCAACCTTCAGAGATCATGGAAGAGATTGCCTCGTTAACCCCCATTTATGGCGGGATTTCTTACGAGCGCATCGAAGAGGTCGGCTTGCAATGGCCTTGCCGCGACGCGGACGACCCTGGGACGCAGTATCTGCACAAGGGTAAATTTGCCCGCCCCAACGGTAAGGGTCAATTCGTCCCGCTTGAATACAAGAAATCGGCCGAAATTGCAGATGATGAATACCCCTTGATTCTCACTACAGATCGAAGTCTGTACCATTATCACTCTGCTACCATGACCCGGCGCGTGGCCGGTCTGGAAGAACTGGACAGCAACGAGTGGCTTAAACTCAGCCCCGACGATGCAGCGCAGTTCGGCATCGAAGATGGTGAATGGGTCGAAGTATATTCACGGCGCGGGAAGATCAAAGTGCGCGCCCAGGTCACAGACATCTGTCCCACGGGTGTTTGCTCGATGACCTTTCACTTCCACGAGAGCCCCACTAACGAGATCACCAACCCGGCTTTGGATCCGGTGGCCAAAATCCCTGAAACAAAAGTCACCGCCGTTCGAGTGGAAAAGATATAATTCGTAGCTAGACGGTAATTCGAATATCATCGCAAAATGGAGTTACAGCAACCATTCTTGGAAACTGTAGCTCCATTTTTTGTGTAAATTCGGTATAATCAAATTGTTATTGGCAGCAGATACCTATGAAAATTTAGGAGTTTTGAGAAAGAGGTAGATCATGGATCACAAAAAAGTAATTCGCGAAACCCACCTGTTTGAATTTGTCTCCGATGATATTCTCACTTCAATGGCCAAAGTGGCCAAAGAGGTGGATTTTTCCAGAGGTGATTTGATTTTCGATGAAGCAGAAGAGGCAGAGTATTTATACATTCTCTTAAATGGAAAAATTAGTATGGGCGTCAGTTTGACATCCCAACCCACAAATGTAACAGTTTCTGTTGTCAATGCACCCAACACAATCTTTGGTTGGTCTTCAATTGTGACGCCATATCGTTTCACTGCCTTTGCCCAGTGTGATGAGGATACCAAAGTGCTGGCTATTCCTGGCGAAAAGATTTTAGATATACTGCAGCAAGATCCTCCAACCGCTTATACGGTGATGAAGCGACTCACTGAATTGATCAGCAGCCGCCTGCGTGATAGCCGAACCGTGATGCTGCGAACCTTGTAAAGAGATTGATTGTACGTTTGGTGCCCTCGACTTGGTGAGGGTTGTTGATATTTCGAGATGAGAGCCCAATAGTATTCAACTATTGGGTTCTTTTTTGTTGAAATGCCACACAATTAATAACTGATGTACGCAACCTTAACAGAATCTCCCTGGAAATAGGGGGTGGGGTCTTCGCCCCCACCCCCTATTTCCAGGGAAACCTCGCTACGTGTGCGTAACATGAGTTAATAATCTGGATGCAGATTCACGCTGATTTATATGATTTTGATATTCTATTCTCTGCCCCGCCGAAGGCGCGCCCTTGGCGAGAGCAGGAGACTCTTCGCTCAGAGTGACACTTTCCGGTAAATACATAGTGATTTTCTCGCTAAATAATTGAACCTCCCGCAGGTTATTATAAAACTTAGAGAGAGTGCCAGTTAGTTTCATCGCAAGATTTTTTGATTTATTGTGTAAGGAATAAATACTCTGAAGATTGCTCATATCGCCGTTTGGACAACTAAACTTGAGGTGCTCAAAGAATTCTATGTTGAGCATTTCTCGGCCAGCGCTAATGAAAAATACGAGCGCCCAGACAGCAGCTTTGCTTCCTATTTCCTAACCTTTCCTGAGGGCGGCCAGATTGAGATCATGCAGGCCCCCGATGTCAGTACTCGCCCTTATGACCGCCATGATCGCGTGGTCGGTTTGACTCATATGACGATTGCCGTTCCCACTCGTAGTGATGTAGATGCAATGTTCCAAAGATTAAAGGATATTGGCTGTGCAATCGAAAAAGCGCCGCGTCAGACTGGAGATGGTTTTTACGAGTGCGCCGTCATCGACCCCGATGGCAATATCATTGAGATTGTGTCAGAAACATGAATCGCCTTGATTTCAATCTGAGAAAAGGATAATGCAATTAGAAACTAAATCTGGCCCCCACCCCTGACCCCTCCCCCGACAATCGGGTGAGGGGCAATAGTGAAAAAACAGGTGCATGCGGCGCTTTGTGCCAGTATGCACCTGTTTTTTCACAAAACCCCCCTTCCAGTGGGGAAGGGGGGATAAAGGGGGGATGGGGAGTGAAGGCGAAAATATCACTAATCATTAAATTTGGGATGTGTTATGCAGCTTCAAAAATCGTATTTCACCCCTGTCATTTCTTCAGAAACTTCCCATAAACGTTTGCCCAGATTCTTATTGCGCGTCAAGCGTCCGGAGTTGATCTTGTGGGGGTAGCCGCGCTGACCTAAGAATCCGTCCGGCCCGATGTACTCATCCCCAACAATATCATCTGCTGTGGCGGCGTACAGAGTTGGTAGCGCGCCCATTTCCTGGCTTTGGGCGATCAAGGGATTCAGTAATTGGCCGTAAAACCAGGAATGTTGCTGTAGATTGGTTTCAGTATAGCCGGGATGCGCACCAAGGCTGACCGTTTTGGCACCACTTTGGGAGAGTCTGCGCTGTAGTTCGTAAGCGAAAAGCAAATTGGCCAGCTTGCTCTGGCAGTAGGCGATCCAGCGATAATGGAATCTCTCGCCGTTCAAGTCGTTGAAGTTGATCCAGCCGTAGCGATGGGCGTAGCTGCTGATGGTCACCACACGCGATCCTTCGGTTTTTAAGAGTAGATCCAACAATAGGCCGGTCAGGGCGAAGTGCCCTAGATGGTTAACGCCGAACTGCATCTCGAAGCCATCGATGGTTTTCTGGTAGGGGATGGCCATAACGCCAGCGTTGTTGACCAGCACATCAAGCTTGTCATAATTCGAGCGGAAGTTCTGGGCAAATTGACGCACTGAAGACAAATCCGCTAAATTGAGCGTCATCAGCTTAAGATCGGCCTCGGGGGATTCGGCCAGGATTTGCTGTATGGCCTGGTGGCCTTTATCCAAACTGCGGCAGGCCATGATCAGCGTGGCACGCTTTGCGGCCAGCGCCCGCGCCGCTTCGTAGCCGATGCCGCTGTTGGCGCCGGTGATGATGATGGTTTTGCCTTGCATGTCAGGGATGTTAGCGGTGGCCCATTTTTCTTTGGGCATTGGTTGTTCCATGATAAGTTGTGATTGAAAGTTTGTGACAAGTTTACCAAACATTTAGGTTTGGGAGACTTTACCCTGAAAGTGTGGGTTTGTGTTGTCTTACCCATGTTAGAATCGTGCCTCGTTTGGAGGATCGATTTATGACGGAAAATGATCTTAATGACGCACCAGTTTCACTGGATGTGATTTCACAATACCTGACGGCTTTAGAGAGCGGCGATTACGCGGCCATGCAGGGCCTGCGCCATGCCGATTTCGTGCTCGACTGGGTGCACGCCGATGCCTTTGCCGACTCCCCTTTATCTCATGAAGAGACCAATCAGTTCTGGCCGGTCTGGTTGGGGGCGTTTTCGGAGATTGACTACGAAGTCACGCGCACGATTGCGGGCGAGAGTGTGGTGGTTGTGCAGTGGGCTTTCACTGGAACTCAAGATGGACCCTTAGGCCCGCCAGTCTTTGAACCCTCATTAGAACCTTCTGGCAAAACGATTTGTTTGCGCGGCATTTCTGTCTATGATGTTGCTGAAAACTCGATCCAGCGCGAGACCATGTACATTGACTTAGCCACACTGTGGGTTGAGTTAGGGGTGACTCCGTGATCCCGAAGCGACATCCAGTTTTGGGTGAGTTGGTCGTCGCCACGCATATCAGTGATGCGACGACATATTCCCCGCAACGCATTCGCACGATCATACTTTTGTTAGCAGGCAGCGTGGCTTTATTGATGACCGGCTTTGGCATCATTATGCCCATATTCGCACGCCGTCTGGGCGAATTCGGCGATGGCGTGGGCGCCTTGGGCATGATGACCATGGTCTTCGCCTTATCTCAATTAATCTTCGCGCCGGTTTTGGGTGGGATGGCAGACCGTTATGGACGACGACCGATCATCTTGTTGGCCTTGGTGGCTGTCACAGCCTCTTATATTGGCTATATCTTCGCCCCGAACACCACGGTTTTCATCGCCATTCGCGGCATTGCCGGGGGTATGACAGCGGGCCTATTCCCCGCCGCTATGGGCGTAGTTGCAGATGTGGTACCCGAAGATCGGCGTGCTCGCTGGGTGGGTGTGATCATGGGCAGCTATGCTGTGGGGATGATCTTTGGCCCCGCCTTGGGTGGATTCCTATACGACGGCTGGGGATATGCAGCGCCGTTCACGCTTTCTGCAATTGTGGCATTTTCTGCGCTGATTGCAGCGATTTTCTTAGTCCCAGAAACGCGTCCACCCCAGGTGCGCAGGCGTGAAGCGCTGCGAGCGAAACGCACGGTGCGGGCAGAAGTTCAAGCAGAAGAATCTTTGTGGAGCTCTTTACCGCGCCCGCTGACCATTTTTGGCACGCTGCTGTTCATCGATTTCGTCGGTTCCTTTGCCTTCGCTTTTGTAGAGCCGCAGATGATCTTCTTTATGTACGACGAACTGGCCTGGACGACCGTTCAGTTTGGTATCGTTGTGGGAGCCTATGGCATTGCGATGGTTTTTGGTCAGTTGGTTTTGGGACAATTGAGCGACCGTTGGGGACGCAAACCGTTGGTGATGATCGGCCTGGTTGTGAGCATGTCACTTTATGTGGGCATGGCCATGTTGAACAGTTTTGTTGGGATGGCAGTGATTGCGGCGATCTCTGGTTTGGGACAGGCGCTGTATTCTCCCGCTTTGAGCGCCTTTGTTTTGGATATCACTACGGATGATCATCGCTCGCGGGTGATGGGACTTAAGGAGTCATCCCTGGCGTTGGGCGGTGTACTGGGGCCGTTGTCGGTTGCCATTGTCGCGAGGTGGACTACGCCCCGAGGCGTGTTCTGGATTGCCTTTTGGTTGGTAGGGTTGAGCTTTCTATTGGGGTTGATCCTGCTGAAGGAGCCTAAACGCGTCCAAAGGGAATCCACCAACGTGCAGGATGAAGTATCTGCAAGGCGGTCGATGGCTGCACAGGCTTCACTGCGAGGGATTGTGATGCGAGCGACTTTTGTTCGGGAACAGCGTCAGGTTGGGTAGCAGAATCAACGCAGAGAGAGTTAATCGCTCTTGTTACGCACACGTAGCGAGGGAGATTCTGTTAAGGTTGCGTAACATCAGTTAATCAGCCTGTCGCGGCTCAAAATTTTGCTCAGGAATAGAAATCTTGATTTTGGAGATATCGATGAGAATAACCATATTGCTGATTGCGATCTTGTTTTTGACTGGATGCACAGTTTCAGACCCTCTTCCAGTACTGACAGAAACCCCATTTTCAAAGATTAGACCCGATGATTTTCAGGTTGAGTATTATTGGGAAACGGGAGCTCTGCCACCACCGTACTTCTACTCGTATACCATTACCATTGGCCCTGGCGCACTGGGGGAAATTATATTTGTCGCCGATTATAAAGATGAAGGACCACCTATTTGGGTAGAGAAAATAGCCATTTCAGATGCAGAGCTTGATGATCTCTATGTGCGGATATTTGACATGAGTCTAGTTGAAGAAAGTTGGCAGCAGACTGATGATATTCCTGACGGGGGAAGCGCAAATAAGCTCTCGGTAACCGCCTATGGGCAAGATTTTTCAATTCCCAGTTATGTTGCCGACGAGGAACAGGCCCAAGCAGCCCGCGTATTATTTGAATATATCGAGGGGCTAGTTTCCCAAGAAATCTGGGAAAAATTGAATACGCTGCATGATGATTATGTTCGCGAGCACGAAGAAGACTGATGTCTCGAATTCCAAAGAAGCTTCCCCCATGTGCAATTCATATGTTAGCTCGCCCCAACTGGTTTGCAGATCCAGGTGTGGTCAGCCGGGCGCGCCTGGCGGTCGCCGGATGGTTACCGCGCTTCCTGAGCAGTCACCGTTTTGCGGGAACTGAGATTGCTGCGATCACGCTGGGGCATACGATATATTTTCGCAAATTAGAGTTATATAATCCCCACACTTTAAAAGGGTTGGCATTGTTAGCGCATGAACTCAAGCATGTGGAGCAATTTGAGCGTGAGGGTGCGAGGCAGTTTTATTCCAATTATTTTTCAGAGTATCGAAAACACGGTTACAGTGAAGAGATCACTTTAGAGGCAGAAGCGTATGTGTTTGAGCGGCGAATTTTCGCACATTTGCTGAAAGAGTTCAAACATAACGCGGGGCGGCCACTTTGTTGGGATCAAACAGGACCGCATACACCAAATGTGGAATTTGTTCAGACCCCCATCAATGTGGCAAATGCTTGACATTCAATTGCTTGATCTCTGTTGCTAAGCCAACTGTAAAACTGAGAAGAAATGGAATGTGCTGCCGCCCATGACAAATAGGTGCCAGATGGCGTGGCTATAGGGTAGTTTGCGCCAGCGATAGAAGATCACACCAGCCGTGTAGCAGACACCACCAATTACCAGGAATTTCAGGCTCAAGCTGCCGACTTGCTGCATCATCTGGTTGAACATGACGATGGCGAACCAGCCCATGGCGATATATAACCAGACAGAGGGTTTCACAAAGCGTTTGGTAAAGCCAACTTTGAGTATCAATCCGAGTATTGCCAATCCCCAGATAATCCCAAAGATACTCCACCCAAAGGGGCCGCGAAGTTTAGTCAACAAGAAGGGGGTGTAAGTGCCTGCAATCAGGAAGAAAATCGCAGCATGATCCAAGCGCTGCAATATGGCATTCCACGAAAAGCGGGGCGTGCTGTGGTAGATCGTCGATGCCAGATATAGTAAGATCAACGAAACCCCAAAAACAATGAAGCTGGCCATATGCCAGGCATCTCCACGATTGGCAGCACGGATGATTAGGATAACTAAACCTGCGATGCTCAGACCAATCCCAATGGCATGGGTGACGCTATTGGCAATTACCTCGCCAAGTGAAAATGATTTTGCGATGGAATCTGTTTTATAGCGCATGAAATCTCCTATGGACGCCCTTATCTGGGCGAAGATGCACTAATTGTACTTCTATTGTCGCTGGCCTGCCTGAAAGTTGGCTAACAATTGCCCACCATCGCACTGATCCTTGTTGCACTACACCCTTGATTAATTTCCAAAGCCGGGTAAAATTCCAATTCGATTAGTCTCACCTGAGACTAATCAACGATGAGACTATTAGGCTGAATCAAATGGACAAAATACTCTTTCTCTTAGGTTTGATTCGAAATGCTGATATGTATGGATATCAGATCAATGAATTGCTCGATTCACATTTTGACATCATTGTAAGTATAACCAGGCCAACGGCTTATCGCTTGCTAAACAAAATGACTGCTGATGGCTGGATTTCGTTTCGAGAAGAGCAAATTGGCAATCGCCCTCCACGAAAAGTATTCTCAATTACGCCAAAAGGGGAAGATGCTTTTCAAAAAATCCTTCGTCAAAGCTTGGTAAATTACAGTCCCAGTCAGCAATCCAGTGCAGTTAGTTTGGCATTTTTACGCACTTTGCCTGCCGATGAATTACTGCCTTTACTGACAGAACGCCGCCGACTGGTGCAGGAGTTGCTTCGAAAACTAGGCGAAGGCGAACAACACCAAGGAGATTTTCATTTGCTATTCGAACACCAACGCCAACATTTTGAAACCGAACTCACGTGGACGGAAGATATGATCGCTCGAGTTCAGGCGGAATCTCTTGGATAACAAATCCAAACCCCAACAAGGCTGCCCACTATAACCATGAAAAAAACTCTTGATTTTATCTGGACTTACCTGAAAGATTGGAAAAACATCTTAGCGCATACCTTTATGGGGTTATTGATCCTGGCGATAGGGTTCTATCTGCCTGTAAAGCCAGTATATCGAATCATTCTTATGGTGTTGATTATTGTTCTCAATACAATCAGAATGAAACGAAGCGAATCGAAAAGTTCCGCCAACGAAGAAGAAAACTAATTTCACGCAAAATTATCCCCAGCACATGAGTGCTGGGATGGCGAGCGAGTGAAATCGAAGCACTCGTTCGCGCAAAGGAGAATAGAATGGATTCATCAGCAACTATAATCATCACCTTAGCCCTGGTTTTTTACTCTATTGGTGTATGGAGCGAACGGATTCAAGGAAAATTGAAACCCTGGCATTTAATATTTTTTGTTTTGGGTTTGATATGTGATACTTGGGGAACGGGGATGATGTTTGAAATGGCTGGGGGTATGCAATTTGATGTGCATGGTATTACAGGCCTGATCGCGATTTTGTTGATGCTCGTTCACGCAGTTTGGGCTTTGGTGGTATTGGTCAGAAAAGATGAAAATGCGATCAACAATTTCCACAAATTCAGTGTTGTTGTTTGGATTATTTGGCTGATTCCCTACTTCAGCCCCATGTTTTTCGCCATGCAAATGTAAACTAGAGACAGAAATTTTCCAGTCCGATTTGGGCGATGCAGATGGTTTGCAGCGCCTTTTTTGATAGGAAATTGCTCATTTTCCCTATGCTATAATCAATTTACCAATAAGCCAAATAGAGGGCGGGGGTTCTCAATCATTCAGATTTCAAAGGAGAGTGCAGATGATCAACAGTGATTTCAACGCTCAAATTTCACCAGGTATGAGGCTGCTTAGTGATGATCAAATACAGGAGATTCACAGCGCGACCTTAGAGTTGCTGAGGCGCACTGGAGTGGAGGTATTGGTTCCAGAGGTTCGCGACTTATTGAAGAAGGCGGGCTGTTGGCTGGATGGAGAGAGGGTACGCATCCCCTCGCATTTAATCGAGTGGGCCGTCCGCACCGCGCCGACGCGAATAGTACTTTGTGATCGCGATGGCAACCCAGCCATGGAACTGGAAGGCCGCAAAGGGTATTACGGCACCGGCTCCGATACCCCCTTTGTATTAGATGCGTATACCGGCGAGCGGCGTGAGGCTGTTTTGGAAGACATTGCCAATGTAGCCAAACTCATCGATGCTTTGCCCAATCTGGATTTCTTGATGTGCATGGGCATAGCCTCGGATGTGACTGAGAATCTCTCGGATCTGTATCATTTCCGAACGATGGTCTCAAACACATCCAAGCCGATCATTTATACTGCCTGGAGTCGGCCGAATCTTGAAGCGATCATTGAGATGGCTGAAGCTATTGCCGGGGGCGCTGATGCTCTGCAGCGCAGCCCGTTCTGCGCCTTATACAGCGAGCCAATTTCTCCATTAACCCACGCCGAGGAGAGCTGCGAGAAATTGCTCTTCCTGGCCAAGAAGGGTTTGCCCGTGGTTTATACCCCTGGCATGATGGTCGGGGCGACGGCGCCAGTCACGCTGGCTGGGGCATTGGTACAGGCCAACGCCGAGCAGCTCAGCGGTTTGTTGATCACCCAATTGATCCGCGAGGGTGCGCCAATGATTGGGGCGGGTGGCATCCTTTTCATGGATATGAGTCAGGGTTTGATTTCCTACGCAGCACCAGAGTTTATGTTGGGCAATACGGCTTTCGCGGAAATGTGCCATTTTTATGAGATCCCAATCTTTGCATTTTCGGGATGCAGCGATGCCAAAGTCTTCGATCAGCAGGCCGCTGCTGAGGGGGCCATGTGGATGATGCTGACTGCCTTGGGAGGGGGCAACTTGATCCATGATGTGGGTTATGTTGAATCGGGTATCACGGCCTCCTACGATCAGATCGTTGCCATGGATGAAGTTGCCGGGTTGGTCAAACGATTTATGGGTGGGGTTGAGATTAACGAAGAAACTATTGCCCTGGATGTGATCGACCAGGTTGGTCCTGGCGGTCATTATGTGGGAGAAGAGCATACTTTCAAACACTTCCGCCATAATTGGCGGCCCAAACTATTGGACCGTTCTTCACGTGATGACTGGGAGCAAGCGGGTTCTCTGACGCTGGGCGACCGCGCCAACGCCAAGGTGCGCGAGATTTTTGAGAATTACCAGCCTGCTCCGCTGGATGAGGGGGTTATGAAGCAGTTGGATGCGGTGATTGAGAAGGCTGAAGAGCGAGAGAAGTAGAAAGCCGACCCTCACCCCAGCCCTCTCCCTAACAAGGAGAGGGTGTTAAGTTCCTCTCCCCTAAGGGGAGAGGTTAGGTGAGGGGAAGAATTGGGGTTTAAAATGACAAGCGAAAAACGCCACCGAATACATCCAATAAAATTGAAGCAAGCCAAGCGCCTGCGCCAACCTCAAACACCCGCTGAAGAAAAATTGTGGCAGGCAATACGCAATCGCAATCTCGGGGGTTTCAAATTTCGCCGTCAACATCCGATTGGCCGTTTCATTGTGGATTTCTACTGTGCCGCTGCCAAATTGGTGATCGAGATAGATGGCGATATACATGCTTTCCAAGCCGAGTACGATGAAATTCGGACCAAATGGTTGGAAGATCAGGGTTACACAATTATTCGATTTGAGAACCGCGATGTGTTTGAAAATCTAGATTGTGTGGCTCAAGCCCTTTTGGAAAAGTGCCAGGGAGAATAAGCGGGATAAGCTAATCCCCAAAATCTTCCCAGAGAATCTGCTCCATCGCCCCTAATAACAAATCTGCATCTTCGATGGAGAAGGGCATCGGCGGGCGGATCTTGATTACATTGTGATAGTGTCCGTCGGTGCCCAGCAGCACGCCCATCTCGCGCATACGGTTGGCGATGAAGGCGGCTTCTGCGGTGGCTGGTTCGAGTGTCTCTGGATGCTGGACCAACTCCACGCCCAGGAACAACCCAGACCCCCGTACATCTCCCACGAGGGCATGGTCAGCCTCAAAGCGCCGTAATCCTTCAAGTAAGTAATTCCCCACATGCAGGGCATGATTCTGTAAATTCTCCTCCAGAACTACATCCAACACCGCCATGCCGATGGCACACGAAACCGTGTTTCCGCCAAAGGTACTGAAGAATTCCATGCCATTATCGAAGGCCGCGGCGATTTCCGGGTGGGTGATCACCACGCCGATGGGATGGCCGTTGCCAATCGGTTTGCCTAACACGACGATATCGGGCACGACGCCGTGTGCCTCGAAGGCGTAGAAATGTGTGCCGGTGCGACCGTAGCCGGTCTGTACTTCGTCAGCAATGCACAGACCGCCGGCATATCGCACATGCTCATAAACTTTACTCAGATACCCCTCAGGCAAGAAGATCTGGCCGCCCACGCTGGGACAAGTTTCGGCGATTATGCCCCTCAACTTCCCCCCATTCTGTTCCAGTTTCTCAATCGCTTCCTGAACATGGATGGCATATTTTTCAGCAGCTTGGGGATCATCGGCTTTGTATTGGCCGCGATAGATGTCTGGGATGGGGACAGCGTGCACCCAATGCGGAGCGCCGCTACCCCCAGGGCCATCGTGTTTGTAGGGGCTGATATCGATCAATGAAGTAGTATGGCCGTGATAGGCGCTTTCCATGACGAGCATATCCTTCGTCCCCGTGTAGGCGCGGGCAAGTCGCATGGCCAATTCATTGGCCTCGCTGCCTGAGTTAACGAAGAAGCACACGCTCAAGGGTTCAGGCAGCGTGGCGATAATTTTCTGGGCATATCGATGCAGATTGTCATGCAGGTAGCGGGTGTTGGTGTTGAGAACGCCCAACTGCGTGCGACCAGCCGCCACGACGCGTGGATGGCAGTGCCCAACATGGGGTACATTGTTGTAGGCATCGACATAGCGCCGGCCGGTTTCATCGAAGAGATATTGCTTCCAGCCGCGCACGATCTTGAGCGGCTCGTTGTATCCGACACTCAAGTTGCGGCCGATCAGTTTTTGCCGAGCAGCTAATGTTTCGGATTTGCTCAGTGGATGTTTGGGAAGCTTCCCTTCAGGGATGCGCAGGACCAAGTTGGGATCAGGCGAGAAAGCTTTCCAAATTTCACGCTGACTGGCCTGGCAAACGCCGGGGAATTCACAATCGAGGTCGAGCAGGTCGGTGATGACCTGGAAGTGCAGGTGGGGCGTCCAACCGCCATTGACTTGGTTGGTGCCGATTTCACCGAGCGTATCCCCAGCCTTGAATAATTGTCCCCTCTTTATTCCAGCCAGAGAAGCCCGATTGAGATGGCCGTACAGGGTGTAAAACGGCGTGGAGTCAGTCGTTTGGTGCTCCAGGATGATCACCGGGCCATAATCCTGAGGCGCATTGTTATCGTGGAAGACATACACTAATCCTTCGAGCGGAGCGTAAACCGCCGTGCCTGGAACAGCAAAAAGATCGATGCCCAGGTGAATAGTACGGTGTTCATCGGTCAGCTTATCGCCAGTGGCGAAGGTTGGTGTGGTATAGAATAATCGCGCTTCATCATATAGGCCGATAGCAACTTGGATTCCCGCCTCTTCAAGCTCGTTGAACAGAAGTGGGGTCAGGTTGGTCTCTGCCAGTGAGGCTTCATCTGCGCCATCGAAGAGGGGGCTGCCAATGCTTAAATCTAAGATGAGCCGGTTGAGGCTCTCGAAACCAGCGCCGGGCTTCGAGAACCTCAGCCCTCGACGCAACTTTCGGATAGGTTCTAATATCGGTGCAACTTGTGCCTTTGTACCGAGCCATTGGACCACTTTCTCGGTTTGGGGGAGCGGCGTCAACCCGCAGGCCTGGCGGAAAGTGGCTTCAGCAAAACGTGGATGAATTTCGGCCAGCTTTGGAAGGGTATTGTGAACGGCTGTTTGACTGATCGAAAGATATTCATCATCGGGACGCTGCTGGGTTTGGTGGGCGGCCAGACAGACGCTCATGCATAGCCGCATGGTCATGAGGCCGAAGAGGACTGAAATTTCATCTTCGATAAGGGGATTTTCCTGATGATAGCCCTTTACCAAGAATGCTGCGATTTCTAAGGGGTTCGGTTTATCCAGAACGGCATAAGCAGTGGCAACGGCCAGTTCAGCGATGGTATAGCTGTGTACCATATCGCCAAAGTCGATCACTCCCACGATTTGTTGATTGCGTGAATAGAGATCGACTCCACTCCCAACAATGACATTGTAATCGTTGGCATCGTTATGGATGGCGCTTTTTCTCAATTTGGGCAGCAGGGGGAGCGCATTTTTCTGGAAGTCGTTGGTGAATTTGTTGATCAGATCTCGTAATTCATGATTTATGATTAATGATTGGTGTTCGTTTACGACATCCAGGGCGTTGGCCAGATCCCAATGGAAATCACGCTGGATGGCGGCATGGTCAAAGCTGGTCAATGTTCGATCCATTTGCCCCAGATATTTACCCAGGTTGGAAAAAAGTTCAGGAGAATGGCGCCGTACCTCGCCATAAGGTTTTCCAGGCAGATAACTTACCAAACGCACTGCGTGAGTTTCCCCGGTCGCAGATTGAATTTCGCTGATACTCTTTTCGGATTTGTTGTGGATAACCTGTGGACAAATAATCCCATGCTGGTTGAGATGCGCCATGGCCAGGTTCTGCGCTTCGATTAGGGCGATATCTTCGGCTGCGTTGGCGATCTTTAGAACGAACTTGTCACTGGTATCAGTATGCAGCAAAAAGTTCTGATCACGTTCGCTGGGCAAGGAGGTCAGGGATCCAGGTATACCATATTTGCGTTTGCAGATTGAAAGTGCTTCGTCGGTATTAAAGCGCGGAGTCTGGTCGAGGATGTTCATGATATTTTTTTCGGATTCAGAAACGAAAACTAGGTGCTATTTAAAAACGTCAGGCCGCAGGCCCGCCATTGGCGTGAGCGGAGCGGAGAATCTGAAAAGCTGATTTCGAGAGACACTTCGGTCGCTCGCCACAGGCGCGCCTTGGGCGGCTCCCTCAGTGTGATAAAAGAGTAATTTTGAGAAACTTCTATTCAGTTTCAGGCGGTCTAAACTCAGCTACGATTTGATCGATTTGGTTCATCTCAGCAGATGTGAGAGGGCCATAAGCCATCGCTCCGGCGTTATCTTTAACTTGTTGGATGGTTTTGAAACCGGGTATGGGCACCATGCGCTCGTCTAATGCCCAGATATAGGCCAGTGCGCCCTGAGGCATTGTGCGTCCACTCGAAGTGAACACATCTCTAAGGGCATCGACAGCCTTGAGCCGCCAGGCCAAACGTGCATCTTCGAAGTTTATCCTGCTACGGATATCGTCATCTGGGAAGTTGGTTTTGAAGGTGAACTTACCAGTGAGAATACCGCGGTGCAGAGGGTCCTTGTTGATGCCTGCCATATTAAAATCGGCACAAAGCTGACGCATCTCGGGGTTGTCGAATAGGGCGTTGAGTTGGAATTGGATGGCGGTGCAATGTTCACCGTCGGCAAAGAGACGTGCACGATCGACCAAATCAGTGCTCCAGCCGTACCAGCGGATTTTCCCTTCACTCACGAGTTCTTCCAACACACCGCGCAACTCCAGGGTCCGCTCGGGCTCGTATTGTGCTTCGTGGAGTTGGTAGATGTCGATATAGTCGCTATCTAAGCGGCGCAGGCTGTTTTCTACATCCTGGCGCACGTTCTTGAGAATCTGATCGTTGTCGGCGTAGACCGCTTTCTCAGCTTCGTTGACCATATGCCCAAATTTGGTAGCGATGACCACATTGGTGCGGTGACCCGTTAACGCTTTGCCCAGGACAATTTCACTATGACCTGCGCCGTAATTCGCGGCGGTATCGAAGAAATTGATCCCCAAATCTAAACTTGTTTGGATGGCGCGGATCGATTCTTGATCATCAATGACTCCCCAACCAGCAGGGAAAGGATCATGTCCAGGTTGAGTCCAAGTCCACGGACCGCCGATGGCCCAACAACCCATACCCAGGGCGCTGACTTCTAGACCGCTTTTTCCCAATATACGTGTTAACATCTGTTTTCTCCTTTAGAAACTACTTTCCATATCTGTGAGTTTTTTAGTAATTTACTCCATGAAGAAGAAATATTGAATCGATCACGATTTGTCATTCTGAACCCCGTCGCCGTAGGCGTGCCTTTGGCAAGGGGTGATATTTGCACCTGCGCCGCAAGTGCAGGTGAGAATCTTTGTCCCATTGAAGGTGCGCCCTTGGTGAGGGCGGGAGACTCTTCGCTTCGCTCAGAGTGACAGATGAAGAAGAAATATTTGAAAATAAGGTTCATACAATTACTTACTTAGGGTTGGATCAGGATTAATTCACGCTGTGGGACAGAAAGGTATTCCACACCGTTTTCTGTCACAAGTACATCTTCTTCCAGTCCGATATAGCCGTAGTTTTCTACCATCAGGCCAGGCTCGATGGTGTAAACATGGCCCGCTTCAACTTTCTGGAAGGGTGTATCCCCATAACGTTCCCAGGCTGGACCTAATAGTGTGCCACCATCGTGCGCCACGCGGCCAAGTTGGTGGCCGGTGGCGTATTTATATTCAGGGTATCCTGCGCCAGTGACCACACCCCGAGCAGCTGCATCGACTTCTTGTCCCGAAACGCTAGGCTTGAGAACCTCGACAGCCGCATCGATGGCCTTTAGTACGGTCTCGAAGCCGCGCTGAACTTCAGCAGCGGGTTCAGTTTCGCCAGGACGCAGCACGTATCCCATGCGCTGGATGTCGGAGCAGTAATCGTCTTGCTTGACACCAAAGTCAAAGTGCAGCAAATGCCCAGGTTCGATGACCAAATCCGTGGGGCCGCCGTGACCGACAGGAGAGTCCGGGCCGGTGTTGAAGGCAGGACAGTGATCGTAGCTCCAGGCGGTGTCTACGTTGTATTCATCTAACAGGCTGTGCATGAACTCGCCAACCTGTTTCTCAGTCATGCCGGGGCGTAAGAAGTCAAAAGCGCGTTGGTAGATCTCCTCGGTAACAGTAATGGCCTGACCGATGCGCGCCACCTCCGAGGGAGTCTTGCGGCCGCGTAGAGCATTGATGATCCTCTCGGCAGAAGTCAATCGATCTGCAAAAGAAGTTTCTTCCAAGTATCCCGACAAAATCTCATACAGGCCATGAGTTAGCCCGTCGGCATGCACGTTATTCTTGGAAGTGTTGATGGCGATCTGTTGAGGGTCTAGTTGTTCCAATGTCTTGATCAGAGTTGGCTGAATAGATTGGTCGTAGAACAAAACGGGATCATATACTCCCAGGCGTTTCACAGCCTCGGCTTCGAAGCGCCCGACGATGGCGATGCGTTCTCCGCTTTGAGTGAAAATCAAAGCGCTGGGCCAGGTCAGGTCTTCGGGGCCGAAGATGAAATTTAAAATTGGGTCACGAACGCCCGAAGTTTCGCGTACAAAGGTCAACCACAGGTCGATATTCAGTTCTTTTAGAATGCCGATGGCTTGATTAGTTTTTTCCTGAATGATGCTCATAAATTATACGTCTCCAAACACAAATAGATCTCCGATAGACTGGCGAGTGTAGTTATAGCGGATGGCTTCACCAAAAATATGCCCCACCGAAAGGATTTTTAATTTAGGGTGTCGTTTTTCTTCTGGAATGGGCACAGTGTCAGTGGTGACCACTTCTTTGATTTCAGGAACGGCAACAAGTTTTTCTAACCCATCTCTGACAAAGACCCCGTGTGTGCAGGCGACCCAAATTTCTTTGATACCCTCTTCGATCAAGTGTTTGCTGAGTTCCAGGATTGTGCCGCCAGTGGAAATTTCATCATCATAGATCAGGGCTTTTTTCATCCCGCTGAGCTGTGCACCGACCATGCCACGGAAACGCACTTCAGTATCTGAGACACGTTCCTTATTTCCCGCGGCTACCGGTAAACCGAGATCGTCTGCAAAGCGTGATGCAGATTTGGCTTGTCCCATATCACCTGCGACGATGATCGCATTGTTGAGATCGCGTTCTTTGAAATGGCGCTTGAAGACGGGTCGGCTGGTGAGAGGGTCGGCAGGCATGGGGAAAAAGCCGTGCACTTGAGGGGAGTGCAGCGTCATGGTCATCACATGTGTCGCGCCAGCGGTTTGTAGCAGATCGGCGACCAACCGCGCTGTAATAGAAATACGCGGCGCATCCTTTTTATCGGAACGGGCAAAGGAGAAGTAGGGGATGATGGCATGGATTTCACGCGCCGAGGCAGCCTTGGCGATATCCAACATCATCAACAGCTCAACTAAATGGTCGTTGACTGGCGGATTGAGCGACTGCACAATGTAGACATTCCGTGAGCGCACGCTTTCCCCTAATTGAATATAAAGGTTGTCATTGCTGAAACGGCTGATGTGAGTTTCTTCTAATTCCACACCAAGATGTTTAGCAATGTTCATTGCCAATTTGGGATGAGAACTGCCACTGAAGAAACGCACTTCTGAAGGGTCAAGGGTTTTATTGGACATTGCTTTCCTTTTATCACGAATGACGACGAATGACACCAATGCCACGAATGACTCCACTGAAAAAACTACCAGTCAAGGGCTTCCGCCGGAATATATGGGGTGTGGTTGCGGAACAACCACACCCCATATATTCCGGCGGGAAACTCGCTAGGTGGCTGTTTTCAGTAGAGTCACGAATGATACTTGTAAAATTCATAACATTCTTGTTCAGAACGAACCTTGCAGTTTAAGGGTAGAGCATAGTATCTAAATTTAGTTCCCAATTATCCGCCCAGACGCGGTCAGCCATCTCGGCAATTCCCGCCAGGGGGATGGATTTGGCGGTCATTTCGCCCGCCAATCTTCCTTCAAAGCCCCAATATTCTGCTTCGGCATACCAATCTTCAGGCTCGGTGTTGGCGCCGTTGTCTGGAAAGCCCAGCGATAAACTGGCACTGGGATGGATTTCCGATTGCACATAAACCAAGTCACAGTTCAGGCGAGTCCACAAGCCGGCCTCTTTTTGAAAGCCATCGTAAGCCTGACGGATATGGGGTTTGTCAGGCGCGGTTTGGACGTGATCCAAGCTGGCAAATGGAATCAGAACGCGCAATTCAGGCAGCTTTTCACCAATGGCGGCATAGTTGTACACCGTGATGCGATAAGGCCAAAAATCAGCTGTTTGTTGAGGCGTAGCCACATCTGTTGGCCAAGTATCTAAATTGAAAATACCATTATCCAGCAGAGCTTGGGTAAGAGCATTTGAGAACCAACGCTTTCCCATGATTTGCGGGCCCTTTTCATCTAGCACATAATCCTCTTCACCAGGAACTTCGAAGACCGGCCGCCCCTCTGGGTAGGTTTCATTTTGGATCCAATTCAGATGCGCATAATCCACCGCAATGCTGGTTGGTGAATATGCTTGATGATCGTAATAAGGGTTGTAGATCGGACGGCGACGCTCGCCGAAGTGGCCGATTTCCAAGGGATACATCTCTGCCATGGTGGGATTTTCCCGCCCGACAAAGTATTTCAACCCCTGAAGGTCTTCTCCGTAATAAGCCAGGACGTTCGTAGCTACAACTCCAGCGTGGGAGGAGGCAAACATGCCGACATTGTTATAAAGGGGCTCAACTGAGATGAGCTCATGCAAGTATTTTCCCTCGATATCGGGAATCACACCTAAGGCGAATCGGATCGTATCCCGCAGTGCTGCCAGGCTATCCGGTCCGCCCCAGTCATACTCTCCATCGCTGCTGATCTTGGTTTCCTGGTCGGTCTTCCCTGGCCACATGTGACTGATGCTGATAGCGCCCACTTCGACGGGATTATATTCCAAATGGAACGGTACTTTTTTCTGGTTATATTTCTCTACAAACCAGGTTGAAACAACGACGACAATTGGAGCACTCTTTCCGTAACGGGGTTGGATGGGCAAGTCAACGCGCACAGCGATGTTCCCATTTTCAGGAGAGTGGATGTGCGTGTAGATGATTTGATTGGATTGTGAAAGCTTGTTGGTTTGTTTGGCGCGTATGCTGTTTTGCGATGGTGACTCGACGGATGGCGTGACCGAGCTGAGATCGCATGAAGCAAGCAGGAACACTAATGAAATGAACAAGCCTATTAGTAATCTATTTCGATGCTTCATAATTACACTCCTTTCATAACCCTTCTCAGTTGCAATTTGATTTATGGTTTGCCCTGCCAGTCAAAACAGCTTTTTTTTCATGATCTCATCTGTTCTTTCCTTGAAGTCATATTGCAACAGCGTCGATCAGCGTCGCTCTGCGTGCCAAATTTTGATAAATACAGTAGTGGACAGAAGGATGGCGCACACCGTGCTGTGTCATTCTGAGGAGCGCAGGAAGCGAAGCGGCTGAAGCGACGAAGCCTGCCTTGAGCCTGTCGAAGGGAATCCCTGATACCGTGCGAGATTTCATGCCTGCGCGGGTTAAATGTATCGAACGCCGCAGGGATTTTTCGCTGCGCTCAGAGTGACAATACTGTTTACCATCCTTCTGACTAATACACTTTCTGATAAATACTTATTTGTATTTACCTTGTAAAAACATAAAAACAACCTTATCGATGCGTTCATCCTTGCCATTCCAACGCTCTTCCAGGTTTTCTATACCAACCAACAATTTCAGTGCTTCACGAGTCTGTTCATCGAAAGCCCCAGTTGTTGGAATATTGGCATGACCAGCTGCCTGCAAAATACCTTGTATCTCAGCGGCAATCTCCGACAATGGGATCAGGTCACCTGGGTTGGTTTCACCATAATAAAGATGATGCTTATCCAAGAGAAGTTGAAGTTTTTTGATTGGCTCTGGGTCATCGTCGACGCGCAGATCAATGTAACGGTCATTATTGCCGCCATAACCCCCGGCTTTGCGTACGACTAATACTCCTGCCGATTGTCTTCCCCGGCTGTCACCGCCAGCAGCTTGACCCGCTTTCAGAGCAGCCACCAACCAGTCAGCGAGTTCACCTTCCCCAACGCGTACCTGCTCGAATTGCTCGGCCATCGCTTCGATCGTGCCGGGGAACAGAATATTGCCTTGGCAGGCATAGGCCTCTCCAATCAAGTGTCCAGCCCATGCTTTGCACGCTGAACCGGTGTAAGCGAAAGCCTTGCCTTGCTGATCGACAATTCCCACTTGACGATAATCCCGGCCATCGTCTTCGGATGTGAGTTTTTTGATCGTTTGTTTTGCAGATATCCCATCTTCTAAGATATCCAAACCCTGTGGACCGTAGTTCAGGTTGGCGCGTGCTTGCGTGGCGATTGCACCTGCCCCCGCGCGTGCCCAAGAGACAACGCTGGCCACAGCCAAAAATTTTGACTGTACGGCAACGCCCCATTCGTCGCGCAGCGGATCATGTGCAACAATCGAAAAGGTTGCGATTGGACGCATATCAACCCAATTGAGCGATGAGCGCTTCGATCTGCTGATGATGGAAGGCCTCGTGCCCGGCATAGCCCTCGAACCATTCCAACCCGTTCATCTCTCGAAGTCCGCCTTCATGGACCAGCGCCATGTTTGCCTTGTTGGGCCAATTATCGAAATAGATCTTTGTTCCCAAACGAGCGCGGTTGAACCAATATTGGATCACATTCTTGGCTGTGCCATATGGCGGTGGGGGCGGTAAGAAGGTGATGCCATCGGGTGGCTTGACACCCTCCAATAATGGTTTAGCGATCATCTCTCGTAAGTAGATCTCATCAATGGCCAGGTGCATGAAAACCTCGCCCAATGACCAGGCCCCTTCTTCTTTACCTTGGGGTGGACGCCAGTCAAGCTGCTCTTGCGAGAAACTTTCAAAATAAATTAGGGTCTTAGCCCGGATATCATCCATTATTTGAAGCACTTCGAGTGGGTTTTTCATCATATTTCCTTCTACTCTTTGTTCGGTTTCCTGAGTTCTCTTACGAGCGGGATCATGAACACAATACAGGCCATCAGAAATATCAAGCTGGCCGCCGTGGTCAGCAAATCTCTTGCCCTTACCCCAGACGCTGTAAACAGAATCGCGCAAATCACGAAAAGAATCCAACCCCAAAATTGAAATTTTAGTTCATTCATGCAACAGTTCTCCAGGAGATGATAAGCTGGCCTGCATCGCCTCGAAATAGCGACCAACATGCAGACCGTCCATCAAACCATGGTGGCCTTGCACTGACAGCGGCATCTTGAGCACTCCAGACTCATCTCGCACTTTACCCCAGGCAATGCGCGGCACTGAGTCCACGGGGCTCAAGTGGATGGGGTGCATCATACTGGTGAAAGATACCCAAGGCAGATTGGTAGTAAAAAGAAGGTTATCTCGCCCCGGTTCATCTTCTAGTGTGGGATTCTTTTTGTAATGCGCAATGGCCTCATTGGCTCTTGCACAAAAGTCAGAAAATTTTTCCACGAAGGGAATGGTACAGAAACTAAACAACTCATCCTCAGTTAGAATTGTGATCGAGGGGTGCACCACTTCGTGCTCAATTACCTTTCCATCTCGGATGCGGTAGCGAAACTCTGTCATTCCATTAGCTACTTTGGCAACTAGATAGGTAACTGCTACGGTAAAGGAAATCGAAGCAGTTTTCATGGCTGGAAAGAATGCGCTCACATCCACATCAGCACACAGGTTGATGTGGGGATAATCGAAAGCATTGTAGATTTCAAAATGCTTCCGCCGGGGCCACGAATCCATATCGATATAGCGCATCGACCTATCCTATTGAATCGTCCCAAGCTGCTTCGTTCTGGAATGTTGCTTTCATTTGATCCTTCTGCTCATCAATCATCCAAGATGCCTGGATACCATTCAAAATCAATGTGCGAATTTCGTCACGGGAGAAGCCCAATTGCTCCACCAAGAGCTGGTATTCCTCGGCCATAGAATTGTCGAACATTTTGGGGTCATCACTGTTGATGGTCACCATCAGTCCACGGTCGAAATAACGTTTGGCTGGATGTTCTTTGATGGACGCCACCACCCCAGTGCGCACATTGGAGATGGGGCACATTTCGATGGGGATTTGATGCTCCGCAAGATAATCCAACAAAGCCGGGTGCTCCTCTGCTCTTGTGCCATGGCCAATGCGTTCTACCTCGAGGCTGCGCAGTGCCCCCCAAACGGATTCTGCTCCCGCGGCTTCTCCGGCATGGGCGCTGGTGTGGAAACCGAACTTGCGCGCCTGTTCATAGACATCTTTAAAAGGCTGGGGTGGGAAATCCTGCTCCGAACCGCCAATGCCTATGCCTATGACTCCCATCTCTTTGACTTCAGCCACTTCGGCCAATGTCACGGCGGCTTTCTCAGGCCCGAAATCCCGCACCAGGTCAGCGACCAGGTTGATCTCAATCTCTGGGACGCTGTCAAATCCGGCTCGGATCGCCTCGGTCAACTTTTGGGTGGTCAAACCGTGACGATCGGTAAAATCTGGGGGAGAGTAGAAGGCTTCTACATAGCGGATATTTTGCTCGAGTAGATCGCGTGCTACAGCTTCGGCGAGGAAGGTGAAGTCTTCATACTCCCTCAAGAATTGGTTTTTCCAAATCCAGGTGTCGATGAAATGGGGAAAATCTTTGAACTTGAATTTTTGCAACAATGCGTCCAGTGTGGGCACTTCAGAGTCACCGCCGTACTTTTTAACCAGTTCCCAGAGGGCATCATAAGGAATTGCTCCCTCAAGGTGAAGATGAAGTTCCACTTTGGGGACGCGTTTGAACCAGTTATTTGCTATCAAAGTTCCCACACACGGACCTTCTTGTCTGCCGCACCCACTGCTAACCATTTGCCATCGGGGGAGAAATCCATGCCGTAGAGCGCTTTGGCCCCGGCATCGATCTCACGCTCTACCTTCCAGGAATCCGTGGACCACAATTGCAATTTGCTCTCCGCACCGGTGACGAGGAGCTTTTCATCGGGGGAAAAATTTATAGCTCTGATGCCATATTCTTTGGTATCGATCGTATAGATCACTTCCCAAGATTGTGTGTCCCAAAGTTTGATTGTTTGTTCATATCCAAAAGAGATAAATTGATCCCCCCCTTTGATAAAACGCAGCCCCCAAACGGCCGTCTGATGTCCGCTTAGTTCGCCAATTTGCTCCCCTTCTGGCAGCGACCAGAGTTTGATCTCATCACCCAGACCGCTGGTGGCCAAGATATTTTTATCGGGCGAGAAGGCCACTGATGAGAGATTCTTCTTGCTGGCTCGGATGCCAACGACCATTTCTCCACTCAAATTCCAGACAACGGCGCGCCCACCATAAGAACCGCTGGCAATCCATTGGCCGTCATTTGAAAATGTAACCGTCGAAACGGTCTTTTTGAGATCTTGCATCGTATGCAGTAATTGACCTTCAGGAAACGACCATAGTTTGACAGTCTGATCTGTCGAACTGCTGGCCAGAGTTTTTCCGTCTGGCGAGAGGGATAAATCATTCACGCTGTGGGCGTGACCTTTGAAAGTTGTTACATGCTGCCAATCTGGCACGGACCATAACTTAATCAGATTATCCATACCTGAAGAGATCAAAGTCTGACTATCGGGGGTAAATTGTATCCCAATGACATAATTTCCATGGGCTTCAAAGGTTATCGGTGGGGTATTCATCAGTTTCTCCTTGGCGATTACAAATGAAACTTGTCTTTCAACTCTTCTATCCGGCGCAAGTGATGGCGGTCGTGTTCAACGTGGAAGAGCAGCGTGTCACAAATGCGCATAGGCTTTAGTAATCTGGGATGCAATGACACTTTGCCAAACTCTTCCGCTTCTAACGCACCTAGTTGATCCATATATGCCTGGCGCTGCGCTTGAAATTCTTGCAATATCCACCCGATATCTTTGGTGTTGAAATCAGCTTTGTCAGTGGGGTTATCATCGAAACGGGCTGGACGCAGGGTTTCGAGATCATTGTGATAATCCTCTAGACGACCTGTAAAGAGAGATTCTACCGTCAGAATATGCCCAACATTTTCCTGAATGGACCATGAATCACCCTCACGTTGAATAAGCACATCGTTGGGAAGAGATTCCACCAACGCATAAAGACGGGATGGTGTTTGACGCAGGAATTCCAAGTACTCAACATATTTGGATGTTGGAAAATCAAAGCTGAATGATTTTTCGAGCCAGTTTTCTTTGTGGGTCATATTTTTATCCCGAAGCCTTTGAGGGCTGTGAGAACTCAAAGGTTATGAGAAATTACTGAATACAAAAGCGGCTCCTTCTTCATCTGGATGATGTTTGAAAGAACCGCATTCACCGAACTCAATTTATCCTATCCTGGGAAGATCATTTTTCTGGCACGTTCCCACAACAAATTTCTGCGCAGTCTGTTTTCATTGCCCTCAATGATTTCGGCCAATTCTGGTTCGTCGATATAATCGCGGATATTCTCCAGGGCCACCCACATTCGTTTGCGCTGGTTCTTTTCTTCCCAGTTCTTCATCGTATACGAGACTTTCATAAAATAAGTGAAGATCTCTTGGATAGCACCATTCTTCGGCTCGAAGCAATAGAAGCCCTTGATGCGCGGGTGCAACTCGCCGAGTACTCCTGCTTCCTCCAAGGCCTCAATGCGCGCTGATTCGGCTGGCCTGATATCAGCTTTGATCGTCCCTTTAGGGATAATCCAGAGAGATGCTTTAGTAGATTTGGTATCCTTTGTTTTTGGGGTGATCAGCAGAAATTGCAGGACGTCATTCTTAAATCGATATGGGACCACCGCGGATTTACGAACCGGTGGTAGCGGAGCCGGAGCGGGTTTCTTTTTGGTGCTCTTTTTCTTATCTTTCGGCATAAAATTCTGCTGTTGGGGAAATATTTGCCTGTGCTATGAGATTGTAGCACAGGGGGGAAAGCGGGGCAACTTTGCAAAAAAAATGCCCCGTCGATACACATCCACGGGGCATTTCCTATTATGAAAAATTGGTTTTAATCGCCCCAATTAACCCCTTCTAATATCTCTTCTAGAGCAATGGTATGGCTGCAGCGGCCGCGTGTCTGGAAAAAGTCACAGTCACATTGCCATTTATTGTCATCAAATTCTATGATGTGGGGGTTATTCTTACCGTCAAAAGTGACTTTGAATGTGTTTACTTGAATGCGTTCTCGTTCTTCATTGGCATACTGTTTCGCTTTTTTGATCTTACCAATCATCCCATAGTCCATATGTATTCTCCTAAATCTAAGTTTGTTTATCCTCCAATGCTCCTGCATTGGAGTGGCCAAAGTGTGTATTTCACTCACACTTTGGCATAAAAAAAAGCACGCAACTCGCGCGCGTGCTTCAATATCAGTACTTAGTTGTTCCCTTTTTACCTGCTACTCGCATAAGCGGGTTACCTCCGGAGATAGTATTCAGTATACGCCGAGTCGAACCCAAAGTCAACAGGCCCTGCAACCTAAAAAATGAGCGGCATTTTAGTGGGTTTTATGCTTTTTGCGATCTTCTCTCAAAACCAAGCTAAGGGCAATGCTGACCAAACTGGTGATCACGCCACCCCAGAAAGCGCTCCAGAAGTTGGCTACCTCGAAGCCGATGCCGAAGTTTGTGCCGATCTGGCCGACCAGGAAGAACAGCAAGGTGTTGATCAGCAGGGTGAAAAAGCCTAGGGTGAGGAAGATCAACGGGCAGGTCAGCAGCTTCAACAACGGACGTAGGAGTGCATTCAGCAGACCAAAGATCAGCGCCAACCCGAAGATGGCCATCCATTGGGTATTTTGAGCATGGATACCTGGCACAACGTTGATGGCAACATAAAGGGCGATGGCATTGATCACCCAGCGAATAAAGAAACGGTTCATAGTTTTTACCTTCTTAGAAACGAAAAATCACGAATAGATATGAATGAAGAAAAAAGATCAGTTATCAATGTATACGAATAATTTATCAATTCGTTTCATGCGATCTCATGTAGCCGGGATTTCTTCGCCAAAGGCCCGCCGAGCGACCCCGGTTTTACGTGATTTGGAAATCACGGCCACGCATATATTTCACTAGGATTTCTTTGATGCCAACTTGTGCGCCCATCGAGTAGGTTCTGGTAGACGGTAACCGCTACCGCAATTCAGGATGATGCGTACTGCTGAGGTTAGGTCGACGCGGTGGCCAATGGAGATATAGACGGGTTTGACTCCATCTCTTGTGCGCACGACTGAGCCAATCGTCTCACCATTATCAACCAAGTCTGCCGTGCTGCCGCGCATCTTACGGAGGGTGCTATGTTTGCCGACCAGGATAGATTTGGCACAGCCTATGGCAGGCATATCGAGCAGCACCCCCAGGTGACAGGCTAAGCCAAAGCGGCGCGGGTGGGCGATTCCCTGACTATCGGTGATCAAAAGATCGGGAGTCAACGTAATTTCCTCTAATGCGGCTAAAATAACGGGTATCTCTCGAAATGAGAGTAATCCTGGCACATAGGGCATGGATACCGGCAGTTCGGCTAGTCCCTGATCAACCAATTCCATCGAGGGGTATTTCAACAAGACAATTGCAGCATGGGCGATCTCTCTATTTCGTGGAAAGCCAACGTCGATGCCAGCCACATATTGGATTGACTCATCTGCCAGGGATGAGGAAATTACTCTGGTTCTAAGCTGTTCTTGAAGTTGGATGGCATCCTTGGGAGGTAAATCCCAGGCATGGGTGCGGCGCGCCAACCCAATATTAAGTTCGCTCATCTTGCTCCGCTCATGGTTTCACTTTCATCCATATCAAAGTGTGCTGAAATTCAAATCCCACTGCGAGTAATGCAGCCTCGGCGCGCCCTGCGGGGTAATCTAAAGATAGAGGTCGGCGAAGCAAGCTCTCCCTTTTAATGAAGGGCATGATCGTGTAGATCGCCATCTCTTCCGTTTCAGGAGATGCCGCAAACCACAGATAATCCGCATGAGCGTGGGAGGCCTGCCAGATTAACACCCCGAGCAAATTATCTTTCTCTCGCGCAACCCATTGACGTACCCGCACCTCACTGAAAAATCGATATGTCAACCCCAAAAGGCCGGGTCGGATGGCTTGCATGTTGAGCGGGAAATGCCAGTGCATAGAAGCTGGATAATTCTCAAGCAGCCACGCGGTTTGTTGTTCCCAATGGCGGGCGCTCCGAATGGTCACCCGCCTCCCGGGCGGAATCTCACCCCGCAAGCATTTGGGATTGACGGTCCAGGTGCTCCTGCGACCCTGGGCTTTGAATCCCATTGAGTTGTAGAGCGCACATGCAGCCGGGTTGTCTTCCCTTACCTGCAGCCAGACTTCAGAAATCCGTCGCCGCCGGGACTTATCTAAGGCTTCTTGAGTTAGCGCTTTGGCAATGCCGTTCTGGCGATAATCGGGGTGGACGGAAACATTGGCAATCAAGTTGATGCGCCGTCCGCGATGGAAGAAGGGGATCAGGCTCAAATTGCCGACGAGTTGGCCATCTTCTTCCCAGACGTAACCTGCTAAGGGCAAGGATGCGCGTGTGGCCGTAAGCGCCGCAAATTGTGATGATGCCTGTGCCTTGGCAGTGGCGCGCATTTTTTGCAGATACCGCCGCCCATCGACGGATAAGGTTTCCGCAAAACACAACTCGATCAAATCCGCCGCGGGCATCAGGTCACGGCGCGTGTCGAAGGGACGCAGATTTTTTTGTTTACTGGTTAGGAGAGTAGTTGGTATGGCAGCCATAAATCAGTATGGATTTCATTGAGTTGGAGCAAATTCTACCATTGATGAAAGTTTACGCTGATCGGCAACCTTGGTTGCATCTTTGGGGTACAATAACATCACTATGGATGAGAAACCCATCACCAGGCCATCCTCATTGCGCACAGCTATCTGGCATCTTTGGCGGCGCATTGTGCCGCCAGTCAGCCAGGAGCGACGGGGAGAAGTTCAGGTTCGTTTGAGGGATTCTTCCGAGCCGGATTTCAGCTATTTCTTGCTGGTATTGCTTTCGAGCGTGATCGCCACCTTGGGGCTGCTGATGAACTCCCCAGCGACAATCATTGGAGCGATGTTGGTTGCTCCTTTGATGTCACCAATTATTGGTTTGGGCTTGGGTTCAATCCGTGGTGATGACCGCTTACTGCGCGAGGCCGCCGCGTCGCTATTTCGTGGGTCAGCATTGGCAGTTCTTATCGCTACGCTATTGACCCTGAATAATCGGCTGATCCCCTTTATCCCTTTGTTGGCTGAAAACCTGCCCAGTGAAGTAATGTCCCGCACCCAACCGACTCCCATGGATTTGGGGGTTGCTATTGCCGGT
Organism: Anaerolineales bacterium; assembly: GCA_016785015.1. Lineage (GTDB taxonomy): Bacteria > Chloroflexota > Anaerolineae > Anaerolineales > UBA11858 > NIOZ-UU35. The sequence continues at coordinate 2,838 of JADHTJ010000008.1, read as the reverse complement.
GGATTGGCTGCCGCATTTGCTTTGGCAATGCCCGATATTTCAGCCGCGCTTCCAGGTGTTGCCATCGCTACGGCCTTACTGCCTCCCCTGGCGACTGTGGGCATCGGGTTGGCTTATCAACGATGGGATGTGGCCGGGGGCGCGTTCTTGTTGTTCATTACCAATAGCGTTGCCATAGCTGCCTCAGCGATGATCGTATTCTTTGTGCTGGGATTTACGCCACGCTCTGTCGAAAAGGTGGGCAGGGTGGCTGGACTACCGCGCAGTTTGGTTGTGTTGGTCATTGTAACTGCACTTTTGCTTGCCCCCCTGACATACACCAGCGTGCAATTTGTTCGAGAAGCCAACTCATCGCGCGATTTGGTCGAACGCAATACACAAATTCGCAGCATAACATCTAAAGAAGCATATGAATTCCACGAAGCTGAAATTACTGAGTGGAATATTGCTGATGAAGAGAATCGATTGGTCATGGAAATCACCATTCGCACGCCAAGGCTCTTTGGTTATGCGGAGATGCTGCAATTGCGTGATGCCGTTGGGGCGCGCCTTCGTGAATTAGAAATCTTGTCTGAAGGGCAGGAATTCCAATTGCTTCTAAACCAATTCCAGGCACAGAGGCTCGATCCCAAAATACCCCCAACGGCAACCAATACGCCGCCACCCACGTATACCTACACTCCGGGCCCTAGCCCCACTTTCACGGCGACCGTGACCCCTGAGCCGACTCTGACACCAACATCTACGGCAACGGCATTGCCAACAAACACAGCCACGCTCGTGCCGACGGCTACACATACTCCCACAACTTATCCAGGTTTCGCGGCGGGGATTATTTTCCCAGGCTTGAAGTTGCGTCAAAGCCCCGGCGGACCGGCAATTGCCACCCTGCGGGAAGGCGATGCGTTGATCGTGCTGTACGGTCAGGAAATTGTTGATGGCCTGGTGTGGGTGGAAGTGCAAGATTCAGCCGGGCGCATCGGGTGGATTCCACAAATCTATGTGCTGACGCCGACGGCAACGCCTTAGCGAAACCTTTCCCACCGAGAAAATATATTCACAGATCAAAAAACTATGGACAGTTCTTTACTGGCTGTCAGTTAAGTGAAGATCGCCTGCCTCCGTTGCTGTGTAGCGCGTGTTCGCGATCAATTCTGTGTAAACATCTACCTCCCCAGATTGCCAGCGTATCTCAAGCGATTTGATTTGCGTCGCAGATCCAATCCCAAAATGGATGATCTGTTCATTTTGACTCCCATAGCCAGTATTCCCCAACACCTGATGTGTCTGCCAAATCGTTTCTGCATCAATGATGGTTTCCAGCCTGACTGTGGCACCAATTGATGATCTATTAGACTCGTAGCCGACAAGTGAGATCTTGATCCAATTTCCTATCTCACCATTCTCATTCGTATAAAGGGCGTTATCTTGATTGTTATTACCCCAATTGGCAACAAAAATATCAAGGCGACCATCGTTGTTGTAATCCACCCAGGCTGTACCAGCAGAGATATGGTTATCATCTGTTAGAACGCCAACGGCTGAGCGAGTGAAGGTACCTTCCCCATCATTGAGATACAAGAAATTGGTTACATCGCTAATATCCGGTGTGCCATTGGCTACAAAAAGATCCACATCCCCATCATTGTCAAAATCTCCCCAGGTATTGCCTTTCGATGCTCCAATATCTGTCGCGAACGGTTCATCGACGACTCTTTCGAACTCCCCAAGGCCATTGTTCAAATAGAGTATATTTTTATCCTGTACATTTGAGACAAACAGGTCGATGTCGCCATCATTATCAACGTCGGCCCATGAAAGGCCATAGGTATAGGAAATATCGTTTGTAAAACTTCCCTCGGTTACTCGAGTGAAGGTACCATCGCCATTGTTGGTGTAAAAGAAATTTGCTTCGTGAGCATTGCCAACATACAGATCGAGATCGGCATCGCCGTCTACATCGGCCCAGCCGCAGGCGCGAGAATCACCGCCATTTTTTACAATCTCACCATCGGTCATCTTAGCAAAGTTTCCATCCCCATTATTGGAGAAGAAAGAATTGTGCTGTTCGTTTCGATTTGCCACGAAGACGTCTAGATCTCCATCAGCATCATAATCGGCCCAACAACTTCCCGTTGACGATCGTCTTTCAGAGACGATTTCCCCGTCTGTGATCCGCGTAAAGGAATCATCCCCGTCGTTGCGGAAGAGGAAGTTTGCTTCGTTACGAATATTGGTGATGAATAGATCAAGGTCTCCATCGCTATCATAGTCGACCCAGTTCCCACTCTCCGAATACGATCTTATTTGCATTATTTCACTTTCTTGAACGGGCGTGAAAATTCCATCACCATCATTTCGATATAAGAAGTTTGTTTGCCCTTGTGAATTGGCGACAAACAAATCAGGTTTGCCATCATCATTATAGTCACCCCATGCCACACCACGCGACATTTTGCCACTGCTGACAATGTGTCCTTGAGCAACCCGTATGAATGTGTCTTCGGGCGCAGGTGTAGCCTCCGCAGGATTGGAGACAATTTTTGGTTGAATGGAGGTTGATGAGGGGAGAGTGAATGCGGTCAGGACGAACAAAAGCATAGCTATGATGACCCAACGAATTAGGTTTTTCTTTATTACAGTCAACATTTGATGCCTTCCTTTTCTTAAAATTACCACTGTAGTTCATCCCCTTGCCAACCCAGAAATTTGGGTCTCTAGGATTCGTCGAGGTAAGGGGCCACATTTGGGGGTAGGGGGCGTGCGCCGCCCGCCCCCTACCCCCAAATGTGATGTCTCTCTCGGCAATTCCCATAGAACCAAAAATTTTCCAGATTC
>JADHTJ010000098.1 GCA_016785015.1 Anaerolineales bacterium | reverse complement strand
GAAGCGGCTGAAGCGACGAAGAATCTTACTCTTTGAGTGACAAATACATAGATTCTTCGCTCCTTTTGTCGCTCACGCCACAGGCGGGCCTCCGGCCATGACACTTTGGGACGCTCCACGGTTTACTACCGTGCTACTGGTGAAACATAGTACGAGAATTATTGTGCATAGATGTCAATCGGTCGCGCAAAGATCAAGTATCCAGTATGGGCAATCATGCGATTTTCCGGGCGCAATCTCTTCGAGATTGGGTTGTAATAGCGCAGTAAAACTTCGCAAACTTCGATGAATTTGAAATTTGATTTTTCCAAAGTTTTGAGCAACAAACCCACTTGATTGGTAGTCGGCAGAAGACTGCCAAAGAAGCCACCCGGCTTGAGAGCGGCTCGCACTTGCTGCAGGTAATCTTCGGGGTTGGGCACATCTAAAAAGAGCGCATCAACCCCAGTTTCGTCGAAGCCCTCAACAATATCGCGCTGCTTAAAGGTTACTCGATCGGCGAACCCGACTTGCTCAATGTTTTCACGAGCCGCCTTCTGATTATCCTCGCGGATCTCATAGCTAAAAACGTGACCATCTGGTCCAACAGTATGAGCCAGGGCGATGGTGAAAGACCCCGATCCAGAGCCAGCTTCGAGCACACGCTGGCCCGGGCCTATGGCCATATTGACTAGGATGAAGCCAATATCCTTGGGATACATGATCGTGGTAGCGCGACGTAAATTAAGCAGTAGTACGTTCAAGTTTGGCTGCAGCACCAGGAATTTTTTACCCAGATGGCTGAGCACCTGCCGACCCCAAGACTGTCCAATCAGATCGTCGTGCTCGATCATGCCATTATGCGTCTGGAGCCGCCCACCAGGTTTGAGCTGCACGATAAACGTCTTGTCGCGCGGCCCAATGATCTGGGCGATGTCGCCCTCTTGAGCGAGTGTTGGGTTTGTTTGTTCGGACATTTTTTCTGGGCAGCGCGATGAGAAGCGTGCTTTCGCTCACTGCTTTACGCTCTCCGCTCTACGGTTTCAAATGCTTTTTGAAGAAATCGGTAATGGCGTTATAACAAGTGACTCTGTTCTCGAATTTGAGCACATCGTGGCCCTCATTCTCGAACATCAAATAGTCGATCTCTTTGCCAATCGAACGTAAATGCTCAACGAGATCGTGGGATTCTTGCTCGACGACACGTGGATCATTTTTGCCCTGGATGACCAGCATCGGAGCGCCCAAATTTTCGATATGCGTGCGCGGAGAGCGTTCGACTAAATCGGCGCGCTCCTCAGGGATATCGGGATCGCCGATGACCATTTTGAAATAAGGTTTCCAGGTTTCGGGGATGCGTTCGCCGAAGGTGATCAGATCATACGGGCCGAACATATCACACGAAGCTTTCCAAAGTTCGGAGTGGCGCGCAGCTAATGTGAGCGTCATATAGCCCCCATAGGAGCGGCCTACGACCGCGGCTCTTGAAGTGTCTAGGCGGGCATCCTTGGGGAGCACTTCCGTCATGGCGTGGACGTGATCGAGGCGGTCATCGCCACCCCAGTCGCGATCGACCTTTTTTGTATATTTCAGGCCGTATCCCGTTGAGCCGCGCACATTGGGCACGAAAACAGCGAAACCATTCAATGTTAGGAACTGGATCAAAGGCATAGAGAACCAGGCGAAATCGGGGCGCTCCTGGCTTTGTGGACCGCCATGGATGTAGTAAACCACCGGGCGAGGGCCCTCGAACCCGAGGGAATCCGCGGGCAAATACAAACGCGCAGATACACGCAGCCCGTCAAAGCTAGTAAAAGATGCATCCTGCCCGGGCGAAAGTAAATCCTCGGGAATAGAGAGAATCTTCTCATTGGTCTGTCTCGATATCGTTTTACGATCAGCACCTTCAATCAAATATATCTGGGTTGGCGAGATCGCTGTGGAAAATGATAGGGTAAATGTGTCGCTGGCTTTCTCCCACCCAATATGTTCCAGCACACCATTGAAAATTTCTCCCTGACCAATCAGGACGGCCTTGAGATTGATTTCCAGGTTATCTTCATCGAATACCCCTTCGTAAGCCCAGTCTGCGCCATCGATGTTGTATTTGACCAGATAGCGGTCGCCATCTAAGTGATCTATTCCATTGAATTCACCCATCCCTGTGTGAACGATACCATTGATTGGGACAGGTTTGATTCCATCAGGATTGTCGATCTCAAAATAGGCCAGTCCCCCCGTGTCTTCATAGATGCTTGTGCCGAGTAATAAGCCTGCACCGTCTCGCACAAAATTGCTATTTCCCATTGCATTGGGAGGGTACTCTTTATCGGGTTGACGCTCGTCAACCGGGGTCCCATAGATTGTCCGGACTGACCCATCCTTCTCGGCATCCCAAAGAGAAACCACGTGATCTCCTATCGAGTAGCTTTCCAGGAGAATGACCTTACTGTGATCGTGGTTGACTCCATCGACAAATCCACCATGAACACTAGAGTGAATTTTTGATAAAGTGCCATTTTCGAGATTCAGCCGAACTGCCGCGAAAGTAGGTTCCTTGTGCGAGGCAACCCGCAGGTATACGAGGTTGTCTTCAGGGTATGCCCTTGTGAGGAAGAAGCGGTGCTCATCAAACATCTCGCTGATGGCCGGTTCGGGATAGCCGCCTTTTATTGGGATTAACATGGGTTTGTAATCTTCATTTCCATCTTGATCGATCATCACCAAGATTTTATTGAGTTTTGGGAAAACTTTGAAGAGATTACCTTCCAGCAGGTGAGGGTTTTGCAGGGCTATTTCTGGTGGCAGCAATGGTTCAGGCACACTGCCGACTTTGTCCATGACGTAGAGGCTAAGATGGCCGCTGAGATTGCTGACAAAATAGATACGTTCCCCAATCAATTCAGGAACTAAGAATAGACGCGCTGAGAGAAATGATTCGATTCGGTACATGCGGGTTCCTTTTCTATCACGATTATTTTTGGGATTAGTCCATATTTCCCGTTTCAACCAGGCTCAACCAATATCCAAAGCCTAAGGTGATCACACTTCCAAGAGTTGCTGCACCAAGATAGAGGGGCCCCAAGCTTAAGAAATCCCAACCCCAGCGGACACCGAGGGCATGTCCGCCCCAGAAGCCAAGCCAGCCTAAGAATAGGTAAAGCAGCAAACGGCCGGGGCCTCCGCCGCGCCATAAATGGAAGAGTGAGCCGAACAAACTAGAGATCAGCAGACCGATGAATAGGCTAGGAATTGTCATATTGCAAGTATATCATTTTGCCAGTTGAAAACTACTTGTTCCAGGCGGCAAGATAATCTTCGTAACCGGGAATCGTGCTCAGTTCAGAGAAGAAATACTCTTGGTCTTCTTTCTTTTCGATTGCTTCGCCGGCGTCTTTGGCGAGGCGGATATAACCTGATGCGTTTGTTACATCGCCAGAGACTTGTGATGCCCGCGCCAAGGCTTCGTACGCAAAGGCTAAGTCGAAATCGCCGAAATCATGTTCTTCGCATAAATCCAAACAGCTTTTGGCATATTTGTAGGACATCACGCCAAAACCCAACACAGCATAGACACGCGCGACCTGCCAGTCGCCACGGGCGAAGTTCAACGGCGTTCCGATTTGGCCCCAATGATAGCGAGAGGCATGTGCCATGTGAATCATGGCAAGGTCTTCTTCTTTGGTGCGGTCAGTCTTGTCGAGCAAGGTCCAGGTGCTGTTGAAGGCTTTGATTGCAAATTTGCGGTGCATTTCTTTCTCGTCCATTTTCTTTTCTTCGGACATTTTTCTCCTTAAACTTTAGGGCTTAAATAATTTTATTCATTAACTCATGTTACGCACTTCCTCGCCCCATCGACTGCGAGCTTGGAGCATTCTGAGCCCTTTGCCGAAGGCGGGGCGAAGGATCTCTGCCTCATCGAAGGTGCGCCCCTGGCGAGGGCAGGAGTCTCTTCGCTGGTCGTAGGCCTGCCGTTGGTACGCTCAGAGTGACACTTTTTTCAGACACTTTCCGGTAAGCTTATTCGATTATGCCGCCACCGAGACAAATATCTTCGTTATAAATGACCGCGGCCTGGCCAGGTGTGATATCGCGAAGTTGCTCATCAAATTCGATTTGAAAACCGTTGTTAGATTGGGGTGTTACCAATCCCCAGGCGAAGTCGGCCTTGTAACGAATTTTGATCTGAGCACGGAATGGAGATTCGGGTGGTGAGCCAGAAATCCAATTTGCCTCGCGGGCAGTTAGTTGTTTTCTTCCTAGAGATTCTTTGGGACCAATGAGTAGCGAGTTTTTATTATTGTCTTTTTGGATGACATAGAGGGGTTCTGGTGCAGCGATACCCAGCCCGCGTCGTTGGCCGATAGTGTAATAGGCCAATCCCCGGTGCTGGCCAATCTCTTCGCCCGCGGAGTTGAGCATCGGGCCGGGCCGATTGACCTCGGGTGCGTTGCGCTCAAGGAACTCAGCGTAAGTGCCATTGCCCAGGAAGCAAAGGTCCTGACTGTCGGATCGTTCAGCAACAGGAAGATCGAATTTGCGTGCCAAATCACGAACCTGGGGTTTGGTGTAATCTCCCAGGGGGAAGAGGGCATGTTTTAGTTGATCCTGTTTGAGCACGTGCAGCACGTAGGACTGATCCTTGTTTTCATCAAGGGCTTTTTGAAGTCTGATCGCCTCAAATGAACTTGACCGTGGACTGCCGACCGCGGTCTGCCGTCCGCCGTCCGCCGTCAATAAACGCGCATAATGCCCGGTAGCCATGAAATCCGCCCCCAAGGCCAGGGCGCGATTGAGCAAGAATTCCCAACGGATATGCATATTACATACCAGACATGGGTTGGGCGTGATCCCCTGACGGTAGCCATCGAAGAAGTACTGCACCACAGTCTTGCGGAAGACATCTTTAGCGTCAATAGCGTAAAAGGGAATCTCAAGCTGTGCGGCCATTCTACGGGCCAGGTTCATAGCGTCGACAGTACAGCAGCGGTTCTCGGCCTCGCTACCAGGCTCGCTCCACAAACGCATCATCATGCCGATAACGTCGTAGCCCTGCTCTTTCAACAAGGCTGCCGTTACCGAGCTATCCACCCCGCCTGACATGGCGACTACGACTGTTTTCTTTTTCATCTAATAATAATTTGCCACAGATAAATTGGATGAATTGGATTTAATTGTTGATCTCATTCCAATCGTTATGAGGCAAGATACGTTTAATTTGTACTTTTGGCCGGCCGAAGTTGATTAGTAGACAAACTGGCATTCCTGTAGCACGAAGGTAATTCAAGCATTGGGCTGCATGGACATCGGTTAAATCTCTAGTTACTTTAACTTCAACTAAAACATGGTTTTCAATTAACAAGTCAGCGAAATACTGACCTACAACCAAATTGTCATATATTACATCGATTGGGTGCTGTTGCACGACGGAAAGCCCAGATTTTCGAACTTCGTGGGCAGTTGCATTCTCATAAACTTTCTCCAAAAATCCTATGCCCAGAGCATTGCTGACCGTATACGCACAACCAATGATAGTATGCGTGAGATCATTGGTTTCTCTATCCATGAATTCTCTCCCACTCAACAATCTGTGTTTATCCTATTCATCTGTGGTTGATTTTTCGCACTTTCTCAATTGCCAAAGGCAAAACTTCTAGGAACTTATCAACTTCCAAGGGTGTAGTATCTTTGCCAACAGTGACGCGCAAGGAGCCAAGGCCCCAATCTGGTGATAAGCCCAGTGCGGTGAGTACGCCCGATGGTTCTGGATTGCCAGTTTTGCAGGCTGAACCTGAGGAGCAGGCGAAACCTTCGACATCGAGCAGCATCAGCAGATTGTTGCCATCGACATCTTTGAAGGCAAAGCTGGCATGATTGGAAAGCCGCTCTGAGGGGTGTCCAGTAAGCACAACATCAGGGATTTCTTCCAGCACGTGCCCAATGATTCTAATGCGCATAGCCAATGCTTGGTCATGTCGTTGATTATGCTCTGCTTGCACAAGACGAAATGCTTCTCCCATGCCGACGATGTAAGGTGTGTTTTGCGTCCCAGCCCGCCGACCTAATTCCTGTGAACCGCCAGTCTGGCTGGGCTGAAGTTTGATGTCCTCGCGCACGTAAAGCGCGCCAACGCCTTTGGGACCGTAAAATTTGTGTGCACCGATTGCCAGTAGATCAACGTTGAGTTCTTGAACATCAACGGGCAGATGCGCTGCGCCTTGCACAGAGTCTGAATGGAACGGGACACCTTTCTCTTGACAGACAGTTCCGATCTCGGCGATGGGGTTGAGTGTTCCAATCTCATTGTTGGCATGAATGACAGATACAATTGCTGTGCTGGGTCGCAGAAGTTCGGCAACTGTATCAGGTCTGACCATGCCGAATTCGTCGATGGGGAGATATTCGAGTTCGAATTCAAAGAGGTCCGCCAGTTGTTGGGCCGTATGGGAGACTGCGTGATGCTCCACCGGGCTGATGAGGATATGATCGGCGCCGCGCTCTTGACGAGATGCCCAGGCTGCGCCGCGCAGTGCCAGGTTGTCACTTTCAGAGCCGCAAGATGTAAAAACTACTTCATAGGGATTGCAGTTTAGCGCCCTGGCGATGGTTTCACGCGCATTCTCAATAGCCGCTTCGGCTTTTTGACCGTAAAAATGGGTCGAAGACGGGTTGCCAAAGTGTTGGTCAAAGTATGGCAACATTGCATCGATCACGCGCGAGTCAACAGGGGTTGAGGCTGCATAATCGAGATAAACTTTGTCTGAAATCATAATCGCAGATTATAGCATGGAGATTGCTTGGGATTCCATGTTATTGCCACTGGGCAATTCGCCCAACAATCATGTTTATCACATCTCCCGATTGCCTAGAGACCCACCCGCCAAATTGGCGTCCCTTTGATATAATACCCGCGCTATCATTCGTAACTTCACTCTGGAGGACTAATGTCTCACGATATCAAATTTGGAACCGATGGCTGGCGAGGAATGATCGCCGAAGATTATACATTCGCCAATGTGCGCCGCTGTGCCCAGGGATTCGCGTCTTATCTGATAAAGCACGGGCATAAAGGCAAGTGGGTTGTTGTTGGCTACGACAAGCGCTTTCACGGCGAGAACTTTGCAGCCGCAGTTGCTGAAGTGTTGGCTGGCAATGGTTTGCGCGTCTATTTAACCGATGGATCTTCGCCAACACCAGTTATTTCTTATTCAGTCGTTGCGCGAAAAGCTGTGGGGGCGGTTAACGTGACTGCTTCACATAACCCCTATCACGATAACGGGTTCAAGGTGCGCGATGAAAATGGCGGCGCCATTCCCCCTGAAGGCCTAAAAGAAATTGAAAGCTTCATCCCTGAGACCGAAGCAGACGCTAAAAGATTGAAATTAGCCGAAGCGCGCCGACAGGGCTTTGTTAGTTTTTTCGACCCCGATCCTGATTATATTGCGCATATTAAAACCTTGGTCGATGTAGAGCCCATCAAAGAGGCTGGTCTGAAGATCCTGATCGAGCCGATGTGGGGCAATGGCGCGGGATGGTTCCCAAAATTGTTGGCAGGTGGAAAGACTGAGGTTATCGAGATTCACAACACTCGCCATCCCCTCTTCCCCGAAATGAGCCGCCCCGAGCCAATTCCGCCCAATATTGATGTCGGTTTAGCGGCCACTCTGGAATATGATGCCGATGTCTTGTTGATCAACGATGGTGACGCAGACCGGGTCGGGTTTGGCGACGAGAACGGCGAGTTCATCAACCAACTGCGGGCCTATGGCCTGCTGGCTTATTATCTGCTGGAAGTGCGCGGAGAGCGAGGCCCCATCGTCAAGACTATCTCTACCACCAAGATGCTCAACAAGCTGGCCGATATCTATGGCGTAGAAGTACACGAAACCGGTGTGGGCTTTAAATTTGTTGCCCCCAAGATGCTCGAGACTGACGCCATGATCGGCGGCGAAGAATCCGGTGGATATGCCTTCCGCGGCAATGTGCCCGAACGCGATGGTATCCTGGCGGGCCTGTATTTCCTGGATATGATGGTCAAGTTGGAGCGCAAGCCTTCTGAGTTGCTCGATCTGCTCTTCAGCAAGGTCGGTGCGCATCATTACGACCGCATCGATACGCCCTTCGAGGGAGAGCGCCAGGAGAAGATTGACCGCATTCTAAATGCAAACCCTGAAACGATTGGCGGATTGAAGGTGGAAGGATTGCTGACAATCGATGGCTATCAATTCCAGCTCGAAGATAATGGCTGGCTGTTGATCCGCTTCTCAGGCACTGAGCCGATCATCCGCGTCTACTGCGAAACCACTCACGAAGATAAAGTTCAGGCCATTCTACAGGACGGTTTGAAGATCGCTGGAATCAAATAAGGCGTGTTAACAGACACCCACTGCCATTTGTATTTTAATAATTACGACAAAGACCGGGATGCAGTCCTTGCTCGGGCGTGGCAGGCGGGTGTCGAGCGGATCTTGGTTCCAGGCATTGACCTGCCTTCCAGCCGCGCGGCAATAGAGTTGGCTGAGGCTTACTCCCAGGTATACGCTGCAGTTGGCGTGCATCCCAACTCGGCAACCACCTGGGACGCAGGCAGCCTCGCTGCACTCACAGAATTGGCCGCTCACCCTAAGGTTGTCGCCATCGGTGAGATCGGCCTGGATTATTACCGCGATCGGGCGCCGCGCAGTCTTCAAAAGCGCGTCTTTCGGGAACAGATTGAACTTGCAGGGCAAGCTGATCTTTCCATTATTATTCACACGCGTAATACCAGCCCCAATGACCGGTCTTGTTTCACCGATATCGTCGAGATCATCGAAGAAATGCGTGACGAGCTATCAGATGATTATCCAGGCGTTTTCCATTCCTTTTTGGAGAGTGAACCCGAAGCGCATCAGGCCCTGGAACTCGGTTTTTTTATTGGGATCACTGGACCGGTGACCTTCAAAAACGCGACTGAGTTGAGGAATGTTGTCGCCTCAACTGCTCTCGAAAAATTACTGATCGAGACCGATGGTCCTTTCCTAACCCCGCATCCTCACCGTGGAAAACGCAATGAGCCGGCGCATGTGTACTACGTTTCGGAGAAGATTGCCCAACTGCGGGGAGAGTCGCCCCGTTCGATTGCAAAAATCACCAGTGACAATGCGGCGAATTTATTTAGATGGAGAAATTCTGATTGAGTACTCGTTTTTTTAATTTGGTAGAAGACGGGATGCAAGAAGTGGAGCAGTTGATGCGCCTGCAGGTAGACGCGCATCATCCTGATTTGCATACCGTGGTAGAGCACTTGGTGTCATCGGGCGGAAAACGAGTGCGCCCAGCAGTGACTTTGCTAACAGGAAGAATGTTCGGTGCCGATCCGCAACGTTTAATTACCCTTGCTGCATCGATTGAGATGCTGCATACCGCCACTCTGGTGCATGATGACCTGATCGACGGGTCATTACTGCGCAGGGGTATCCCGACAGTCAACGCCCAATGGTCCCCCGCTGCGTCTGTCCTGGCGGGGGATTATATTTTTGCTCGCGCGGCCAAAATGGCCGCCCAAACCGACTCGGTTGAAGTGATGCAGAGTTTCGCCGAAGCCTTAGCTACCATCGTCGATGGCGAGATCACGCAAATGTTTACCAGCCGGGGGATTTCCAGCCGTGATAATTATTACCAGCGCATATATGCCAAAACAGCCTCGATGTTTGTTTTGGCGACAAAGTCAGCGGCTTTGATTAGTTCGTGCAATGAAGGGATTGTCGAAACAATGCGCAAATTCGGTTACGAGATCGGTATGGCTTTCCAGATCGTCGATGATATTTTAGACTTCACAGGTGAGCAGGAAGCTGTAGGTAAACCTGTAGCAAGCGATCTACGCCAGGGTTTGGTGACTTTGCCAGCGATTTATTATCAGGAGGCAAATCCTGATGATGAGGATATGAAGGCGGTTTTGAACGGAGAATTTGCCGATGAAGCTCGCATGGAGCGTTTGGTGAAAGCAATCCGTGGAAGCGGGGCAATCCAGGACGCCTTCGTGGAGGCGCGTGGATATGTTGAGCGAAGTTTGGAATTCCTTGGGCAGATGTCGGAGAGCGTGGAACGGGAAGCGTTATTTGAGTTGGGGAATTATATTATCGATCGGCAGGTGTGATGACCAGTTTTGGTTGATTAAATGATTAACTCATGTTATGCAAACATAGCGGGATATTTCTCTTTAGGTTGCGTAACATCAATGATTAAGCTAGGGATTCGCTACCGTACATTTGAGCAAATATATTAAAAATCGGAACGCGGATAACGCAGATTGGGCAGATTCACGCGGATTCAAACAAAATTATTGGATAAATCAATCTGAAAAATATGATTTCCACAGAAAATATCCGCGAAAATCCGTCAAATCCGTGTAATCCGCGTCCTATTTCTTGGATGTACGGTAGAAAAGCTAGGGATTAGGCAGATTGAAGTAGTTGTACACTGCTCGTGAAAGCTGCCCTACGAGAGCGGATGAGGGGTCCCAGATCAATTGCACCGGATGATACAAGAAAATAACCAGCACATAGTCGCCACCGATAGTGTAAATGAGCCCGGCGTCGCCGATCAGGTTGATGATGCCGTCGTTGGTCACCCAACCATGTTTGTGCGCGATCTGTGTCCCTTCGGGGATGCCAGCTTCCAATAGGGAGGGCATCTTGTTCAGGGTCAGGTAAGTAACCATGCTCTTACATTCTTCTTGATCAATCTCTCCGCCGAAAACAGCAGGCAGCGAACCTCCCCCGGTTTCAGCACATAAATACAGGTCTTCCAATAGCATACCCAAATCCGATGGGGTGGTCTGGTTGTAGATGTCAGGGTTCGTGTAGACATCGGTGCGCAAGTTGGCAGGGGTTTGGAATATGTCGAGAACGGGAGCACCTAGATAAAAGTGTCCTGCTAAGAAAGTGTTTTCAAGACCCAAGGCTTGTAGATCTTCTGTGATCAGCAGAGGTGCTCGTACGGCATCTATCTCGCGCTGCATCAGCCAGTCGGCGGTCTCGTTGCCGGATTCGATGATCATTTTCTCGATCAGGTTGGCGGTTTCGATGTCGGGCGTGCCATCGATCTGGCGATAGGTGGATATCAAGATAGGGATTTTAATGATGCTGGCGGTGGTGAAAGCCACGTCGGGGTGAACGGGTATTTCTGCACCACCTTGCCGGGCAAAATGAATCTCCTGGTTAGTTTGGAGATCCATCATATATAAACCCGCAATGCCTTCGAATTCAGCCAGGTCTATGGTCTGCTTGAGCAAAATTTCTAGATTTTCTCGCGATGGGCGCGGGGGCAGAGTCCGCTCAAGGTGCAAAGATACCACCCGCGAGGTTGTTGATCGCAGCGCACCGTCAATGGGCAATGTGGATCGTTCAACATCCACAGCCGTACCCAGCGCTCCTGGTTGAAAATCCAGAGAACCAGCAACAGGGATTGGAGCCGTAGGGGGTTGATCGTATCGCGAAGCTATTTCCTCGGCGAGATAGGCGTGCAGCCTGGCTTCTGAGAAGGAAGAACGCAGTGGAATGTCAGAGGGTTCAGCGCGACGTCCCCAGAGATAATCCCAAAAACCGACCCAGAAGGAAGCACGGGTTCGCTCCAGGTCGGCCGCGGCTAACATGCTCTCCAGGTCGATTTCAAAACCAACTACTGAGGGGTCAAGATGAATGATATTCTCGTTGTAATGCAGCTCGACCGGCAGAGTATAAACCTCGAGCAAACGTTGCGCAGTGGCCTGACGGTCAAGCCCGCCTACATGGATTTGGGCAATTTTCATCCCAGGCGGAAAAACCGCCCGGGTGCGGCTATATGATGCTACCTGGATGGTTGCCAAGATAACTGCAAAAAGGATCAGAAAAATAGAAATCCAGCGCAGTAAAGAAAAGCTTCCTCGTGAACGCATGGAGTGATTCTATCATAGGGAGAGTTTACATGTAAAACTGGATTGAAACTTTTTTATGTTCGCGTAAGGACGGGTTCTTGAGCAGAAAATTGATCTGATAGGTATAAAATCTAGCTACCCGACAGTTTCGATTTTGTACACGGATTTCACGGAAAAACACGGATGTTTTCATGAATCTTTACAAAAAATCCGTGAAAATCAGTGTAAATCCGTGTCCCAGAAAGTTTTTTTTCTCAAACTGTCAGGTGGCTAGTATAAAATGACGTGTAATATTACCGACAAAATAATTATCTTATGCACTGTGCCCAGATTTTACGATCGTGTAGGATAAAATTCGAGAAAACTTATCAACCCCAAGGAGAAAATAGGATACTTATGCTGCGTTCATTGCTGATATATTTTTCGAAGGCAGAATGGGCGCGTCGTTTAGTGACGCGCTGGAAAATTGCCTGGAGTGTTGCTTCTCGCTTTGTAGCTGGTGAAACGCCCGAGGAAGCTATCCAAGCAATTAAAATTCTAAACGCCAAGGGGATTTGTGCTACGCTGGACCACCTAGGGGAGAATGTCACCAGCGCTGATGAAGCCCGCCAGGCAACCGAAGAGATTTTGCATATTCTTGATGAAATTAATCGCGCCGAGGTGCAGTCGGGGATTTCAATCAAGCTCAGTCAGATCGGGCTACTTTTGGATGAAGAAATCTGCGAGGAGAATCTACGATTGATTGTGGAGCGCGCCCATTCGCAGCAAAATTTTGTGCGCATCGACATGGAAGATTCGCCCGTCACACAGATCACACTGGATTTATTCAATAAGATGCGCCGCAATGGGTATGCTGATACAGTGGGGATTGTGATCCAGTCCTATTTATTCCGCAGCGACGAGGATGTCAGGCAATTGATGGCCGAAGGCGCAAAAGTGCGATTATGTAAAGGCGCCTATAAAGAGCCAGCGGATATTGCCTATCCCAGCAAGGCTGATGTAGATACAAGTTTTGATCGTCTGACCAGGATGATGATTGACGGCGCCATGGAACATGACATACCGCGGGTTTCCGCGTGCGGTCGGTTCCCGCCGATCCCAGCTATTGCCAGTCACGATGAAGCGCGTGTCGATTATGCCAAGGCCTATGCAGAGGAAGTCGGCTTCCCCAAGAATGCCCTGGAATTTCAGATGCTGCATGGCATCCGTAGGGATTTACAAGATCAATTGGCTGCTGAGGGCTATCCGGTGCGGGTTTATGTCCCCTACGGCACAGAATGGTACCCGTACTTCGTGCGCCGTTTGGCTGAGCGTCCGGCAAACCTGTGGTTTTTTATATCGAATTTGATTAGGGGATAAATGGAGTGCTGATCGCTCAGAATTGCGAATTTTCGTTGATAATCTAAAAATGATCTTTTAACAAAAAAGGAGCCTGCATCGCAGGCTCCTTTTTTGTTACTACTTATTAAACCCATTATTCTGAGTAAAACTATCGCCAACTTTGCCCGTGCCCGGATCAGCGGCGAAATTTTGAATCCCAATGACTTCAACATTGCAGTGAACTCTCACGCTGCTGTTGAACCCGTCTGGTAGGTTGGCGATATTGGGCGCATAGTAGGATTTTGACTCATTGACGGCCATATCGAAATCATCGATCTTAGCCTCGGGTACACCCGTAAAATGGATTTCACAAAATCCCGCTTGCCCTGAAATATTTGAGAAGAAAAAGCCGCCCGAGAAAATCCCATCGACATTATTCATCACCTGGGGGAAGAAAAGCTGTACAGTTTCTGATCCAGCAGGAATAGCGCTGTACGTTGATCCTTGCCCGATGCGCTCTTCGGGGATTGGATTGCCATCGTTGTGGCTGGTGTTCCCACGGTTGTCCTCGTTGACAATGCCGACGATGCTGGCTTCTGCATTGTCAGTGACGACGATGGCATTGCCAAAGCGCTTGCCGATGGCGAACGAATCGACTTCGTCGAGTTCGGCCACATCCGGGAGATACAAGAACAAAGCGGTGTTGGGGCTGATCGTATCTGAGTTATAAACGTAAGTGTTTTCGTCAAAGTTGAACGTGATTGTAACTGTTGTAGCTACATCACTAATATTCTGGATAGTGACCCCACTGTTATAGCCATAAAACAGGCGCACGACGCGTGGTAAATAAAGCTTAGTGGCGCCACCGCTGAGCCCATTGTAGCTGTGAAATTGGGAGGTCGAAGCGTCATCACCAACGTTGTAGAAATGCACCACTGCAGCAATTTCCCCTTCAACTGGACTGGTGACGCTTACCTTGGCCGCGCCGATAAATGCATCTGTCAATCCTTCATTCGCGGTTTGGTAGAAAAGCGCATTGCTGTGGCTTGGGATCGTTGCGGATTCTGTGGCATCAGCAATGTCATTTCCTTCCCTATTTTTGTAGGTGATCTGTATCGTTACAGGGCTGTCGCTGGCGTTTTGTACCGATAAATAGGAACTCCAGCCAAAATAGGTCTTCATAATCTGGGGGGCGTAAATTGTCGATGCAACTTCAAGTTCGTCCAGCCCGGAGCTGCTGGCAATGCGGTAAGGGTCTTCACTGGTGCCTGAGCCAGATTTCTGGGTGTTTACTGTGCAGACCACCGGCTTAAGAGAACTTACGACTACGGAACCAGAAAAATCAACGGGGACATTCAGAGCTGCGTCCGTTGTGTCATAGTTGCGGCTGCTTCCAGCGGTTATAGTGTCGTTGTATATTGCCGCAATGGAACCATCCACGTTGGAATAGAAAGTCAATGTGATCTCAGCGGCATTGCTCTGATCTAAATTTTGGCAAGAAATGCTGCTGACCCAATCACCTTCGGGTCCTTGGGCGAGCGCGGCTGAGATTGAAAGTATGCTTATGCTGAGACAAATGAAAATGGCGAATAACTTTTTCATGTGGATAGCCCTCCGGGCATTTGTGAAATGCAGGCATATTATAACGGTAATGGGGTGAATAAGTCAGGTTCTCCTGCCACTAATCATGTCTTTGTAAACTTCTAGTGTTTTCCTGGCATCCGTTTTTGTTTGGAAACGTTTTGCCCTGTCTCTGCCCAACTTCTTCAAATGCTTTTGAAGAGATCTGCTAGAAATAACTTCGAACATCGCGTTAGCAAGGGATTCAGGATTGGGGTTTTCAAGTAACATGGCTGCATCGCCTACGACCTCGGGAATGGCACCCTTACGATTGGCTATCAGCGGAGTCTCGCAGGCCATTGCCTCTACCGCCGCTAACCCAAACCCCTCGTGGTGGGATGTCACAACTGCGACTTGCGCGCCACTGTAAATGGATGGCAAATCAGAGTTGGGGACGCGGTCGGTGAAGATGATTCGCTTAAAAAGGTTGTTGCGAGTGATGATCTCGCTCAATCGGTGATCGGGACTTTTGGCATATTCGCCGCCGACGATCACCAGCGAACCATCATACGCAGGATCAATATGTTGCAGGAAATGGGCAAATGCTTCGATTAATAAGGCGATATTATTTTTGCGGTCTATCCTGCCCACGTGGAGAATGTAGTCATCTGGAAGATTGTAGCGCGCCCGGGCTCGTTGAATATGCTCAAAAGGAGCTGGTTGAAAGCGCGGATGTATTGAAGGGTAGATCACGCTAATTTTTTCGGGATCAACACCGTAGTAGGTCTGAATATCCCGTCTGGTAGTTTCGGAAATCGCAATGATTCGTTCCACACTTCTCAGTGAATATTTTTGCAAATATTGCCAATACCAAACATCGCTTTTCGGAAAGAGTTCTGGGAAGATCAAGGTGGTCATATCGTAGATCGTTACTAACGCGGGTGTTGGCAATCCAAACACGGAAAGATTTTTGGCGAAATGAATAAGATCATAATTGCGTAATTTTAGCGGAAAAACCAATTGCACCCAAATGCGCATTAGGAAACGGTTTTGGGTTGGTGCAATCCATTGTTGCAGGTTTCTTGCCACCAGTTCGGGTTCAGGCGCGCTGAGGATGACAAGATACTGATTATCCTGGCCGATTTCCAGTAAGTTGTGCAACAGGTTGAGTGTGGCCGTGCGACCGCCACCGTAATCGTGAATGCCGAGGGCTTCAATGGCAATTTTCATTTTTTATACTGATGGCGAAAATGTCATTGCAGAAGATCCATTTTAATACCGGCAGACGCGACAAAGTTTGCATGATGACTCTGATGATTTTATTGGATTCGCGGGTGTAATCTTGGGTTGATTCAAGCCAGACTTTTGTGTGGAAATTTACTGCACTGAGAGTATTTTTAAGTTTAAGTGGATTCTGCTCGTTGACATGCAGGTGCGCGTAGCGCCAGCGTGATCTTGGGTCTTTAGGGGATTCTTGCCCCCGAAGCTGCTGTACCAAACGAAATAGTGGATAACCAAAGCGGTAGTACCATAAATTGGGCATCGTATGGACGATCAGTTTGCCGCTGGGTTTGAGTATACGGTGAACCTCGTTGAGTGATGCAACCAGCGCTTCAGGTGTCAGGTGCTCGACGATATCTAACATAAAGATCGTATCAATACTATTTTCGGCAAAGGGCAAGTACAGCGCATTGGCCTGCTGAAAAGCCATTTCCCTCGAATTAGGTAAACGTTTGGTGAGCTGCAACGCTTCGGGCGCATAATCTAGGCCCCAGGTAAAAGCCTTTTTCTGCGCGCAGTGTAGCGTGATTTCACCACGCCCGCAGCCGATATCTAATATGAATTGGCCAGGTTGGATGTGGGCAAGTTCGAGAGGGCGTGACAAGCGCTGAGGGAGATTCCTTCCTTGGGTAGTGATGAATTCTTTGTGGCCTTCGCACGCGGCGAGATAGTATTCTTGCGTATAGGCATCTTGCTCGATCGCAGAGACCCTAAGGATTTCATCTGAAATCTCGGTATAACCAAGCTCAAGAGTATTAGAATCTTTTGCTAGTTTCGGAAAAATTTTTAAACCCTTAGGGTCTTTGTTGGTCAGTACCCAATTAAAATTCGGCACCCAAGGCAGGAGCAATTTTCCTACCCAAAGCGGTACTCTAAACATTACGAGTTCTTCTACGTAGAATTGTTTTGGATTTTGCAATAGCTTTGGGGCGTAATCATGAATTTCGAAGTTGCGCAATAGATCTTTGAGCTGCCAAAAACTTAGTGGGCATATGTCGTAAGCAATCCCGCGTTTGGTCAGGCGCATATAGAGATTAGCAAACATTTTAGGCAGCCAAGAGAGTAGGGGTAAATTGTAATGTTCTTCGATAACTGCCCAGCGATTTGGTCCGCTGAAGAAGACGATTCCGCTGGGCTTTAGAACCCGCTGGATTTCATTAATTAAGTTGGCTGGGTTGTCAACATGTTCATAAACTTGTGCTAATACGATGACGTCGAAGTGATCTTTTTGAAAGGGCAACTCTTTTCCGTTAGCTTGAATAAAGAAGGTGGGCATTTCTGAAGTCGATATCTGCTTGTTAAGAATTGCCTTTTGATT
>JADHTJ010000097.1 GCA_016785015.1 Anaerolineales bacterium | reverse complement strand
ATCATCTCTTGCTTTTGACGCCCAACTGATTGATAAGCCAACATCATAATGCTCTATTTCAACGAAATCCATATTATCCGAATCAAATCCACAGCTTACTACGGATATTGTCATCCCAGAGAACATTATCTAAACAAATCCTGGGTATAAAATGATTTTTTGGAGTTTATCCAAATAAATATCACGATAAAGGATTATATCAACACATCTATAACTCAAAAACAAGACAATATCTCGAAACAGTCCTTGAAACAAGTCGCCGAAATCATTGCCGATTAAACAGAAAGGGTTGGGCTACTTTTTCAACAGGCTGGTATCTTATGCGACATGTTTTCACTCTCTTAAACGCTAGCAAGAGTAGGTGCCATAAGAGTATTTATTTTGATCTCAAACGTGGATCAACTAATTCATGAAAGCCTTGCGAGATCATGTAAAAAGCTGCAGTAAAGAGAGAGAGTAAGATAACGGCTAACAACCCAGTACTTGATAAACGGCTCTCGTAAACAATATATCCCCAGTTAAGATAGCTCCTTGTAAATCCAAAAAACGAAAGAAAACCATCAGCAATCACCGCATCGCGCACAGCCAATGTTGTGTAAGTGGCGATTAGCGGCAAAGTGTGGGGTAGCAGGTTGTCGATGAAGGCTCTGCGTTCGATTTCATCCCGACCGAGGGTGAACAGCTCCTCGAATTGGTCTACAACGAGCAACAAATGCTCCCCATCCCCCCTGCTCAACATGCGACTCACTACCTCATGCAATGCACATGAATCATGTAACATTTCATCAATCAGAGTGTCCCCATCAAGACCCAGGCTGTCAGCCAGCGCTCGCAGGGAATGGTCACCGGGTGTGATCACGTGCACTGGCCAACCCTTGGCATTTTTGATGGCTGGGATCAACCCGGCGCGCACCAGGGATGATTTGCCACTGCCTGAAGCGCCTACGATCAGCACCAGAAAACTTCCCATACCTTTCGATGAGAGCCCCTCTTGCAAACGGGCGACGATCTTGGCTGTCAGCATTTCGCGGCCGAAAAACAGACCGGCATCAGCCTCGTCGAAATGCTGCAGTCCCTTGAAGGGTGGCTTCCCTGGGGCAGGGGGTTCTTCCACATCGTCCGGTGATTTGAGTGGTGGAAACTCGCTGGGCAGCCCCACTCCGGTCAATTGAAAGACGTGTTCGGGTTCTTGCATCCCTTTGAGTGGGTGTTCACCCAAGTCGAGGTACTCGTCTTCCTGGGATACAGCCTCCATGGCAAGCTCGTAGGTGATCTTTGAGATTACTGTTTGACCCCCATGGGCGATACCCCGCAGGCGCGCACAGCGGTTGACGGCTGTGCCGTAGTAATCGCCATCACGGAACTCCCCATCACCAGTATGCAAACTCATGCGCACATACAGTAGGATTTGCTCTGGCCAGGCTTCAGCGTGCAGCGCTCGTTGGATCGCTGCTGCGGCTTTGACCCCGTCAATGGCACGCTCGAAGACCACAAAGCGGCTATCTCCCTCGCCGCGCGGTCGCACGACATAGCCATTGTGTTGCTGGGCTAAGCTCTCGATGATCTCATCATGCTGTTTGAGCGCCTGGCGCATATCGGCGGGATACTTCTCCCACAGGCGCGTGCTATCCTGAATGTCCGTGAAGAGGAAGGTTACCGTTCCGCTGGGTAGCTCAGACATTATTCGCCTCTACAGATTTCATCCATCTTTTGTTTTGCTTCGTTCTTATTCGCGAAAAACCTATCCCATACTCGCAGTCGAGTTGGAGCTTGATCTCAGGTAATGTAGAAGAATCGAACATATTCCACCCCGCGAAGCAAGTACGGTTCCACTATTACAACGGTGAACATTGGTTAGAATAAGGAATGATTGACTACGAAGTAACTCCACCCCACAGAACCAGCAATTATGTTTTCAATAGGCGGCTGCAACACAAATCATTCAGACTATCTCATTATATCCAATAAATGCTCACATTTTGAAAACAAGGTAATAATAGGTAACACGGACATTGCTTGACGATTTCAGATGCGCGAATTATCATTCTGACACGTAATTCTGACGTGCCTTATCGCCTCCGAAACCGTATTTATTGCCAGAATCGGGGAAGGGTGCGGTTCGGAACAGATCAACGTGGGGGCACCTAAATACGAAAGAACTGCTCCGCATTTACCATTGGAGCAATTTTTGTCTTTGTTAAGCTTTAGTTCAAGGGGGAAGTTGGATGATTTAGGATTTGAGATCAAATAACACGTTCATAAAATCGATTACTAACGGTTCGACTAAGTGCCCTTATGGTATTCCCAGCACTATCCATACTAATTTTTTGGAATTTTTTTTATGTTTTGATTCTAAAGAAAAATTGTTTAGATTTCTGATTCCTAAATGGGGTTTTCTGCATATCCTCCCAAAAAGGGATAAACCAGACAGTAGTCGAACTTAATAGGCACACGACTCATACACGAAACCTGTATCCAGGATGGAGGGTTTCCAACCATTCCGTTGCAGTCGCTTATCACCTCAGAGAAACGTTCATCAGATGGATTTGGATCAGGAACGTGCGTTTGGATTGCCCTTCACGAGGGTCATGTATAATTAGACTATGATATATCGACCCATACAAAATTTCTTTGCCATATCTCTCTTTTTGATAGGGCTTCTGCCTACCATTTGGTTTGCAATTCCACCGCCAACATATGCCCGCGAAACTGAATCTGGATTTTTCATCACCGGACGTTTGATTGATTCGCAGGGCCAGCCCGTCGTCGCCGCGGAAATCAGTGCGCACATGCCCGATGAAAAGGAGAAAGAAGCAATTGCCAAGGCCGAAAGCCAAGAAGATGGTTCCTGGGTACTGGTGCTGAACCATGTCCCTGAAAAAGTATCTGTTCATATTCAGCGTTACCACTTTGTCAACCAGGAGATTGATCTGAACACAGCAGATTTGGTCCGCTTGCAGGAAACGAGCATGTTGCGGATTACGGAATTATCTCTGGAACGTAAAGTAACCGCCGGATTCTGGATTGCAACCGCTATTTTCATCATCGTGTTGCTGTTGATTGCTTTTGAAAAGTTGCACAGCACCACTGCCGCACTGCTGGGCGCCTCGGCTGTTTTTCTGGTCTCAGCGCTCGGGACTGCATTTGACCCATCCATATATATTCTCAATTTTGAGCGCGCCCTGACTTATATCAACTGGGAAGTGATCTTTCTGGTGATGGCGATGATGATCGTGGTTGCGGTCATCGAAGAGACCGGTATCTTTCAATGGACTGCGTTTCAAGCTTATCGTTTGAGCAGGGGCCGCAGTTGGGTACTAGCATTGATTTTAATGGCATTCACGGCAGTTGCCTCGGCCCTGCTCGACAATTTCACCACCATGCTCTTGATGACACCCATTAGCTTGCAAATTGGGCTGGCTCTTGGCATTAACCCCCTGGCACTGATCATCCCCGAAGTGCTCGCTTCAAATGTGGGAGGAATCACGACACTGATCGGGACGCCAACCAACATCCTGATCGGGGCATCTGCCGGGATTGGGTTTTACGATTTTTTGGTTAACCAAACAGTTGGTGTATTGATTGCGCTCGCTGCGATGAGTGGATATGTCATTTGGCACTACCGCAAGGAGTGGGAAAAGGTCAGCGGGGGGATCTCCAAGACGCTGTACGAGAAGTTGAAGGAGAAAGGGCGTATCCGCGATCCAGATGCTCTCAAGAAGTCAGGGGTGGTTTTTGTATTCACCCTGATTGGCTTTGTGGTCGGCGAACGGATTCATGTGGTCCCGGCTGTCCCGGCGATTGTCGGCGCAACGGTTTTGCTGATTTGGCTAAAGCCTGACATTAACCGAATGATTACGGCAGTCGATTGGACAACTCTGGTTTTCTTTATGGCGTTGTTTATGGTCGTTGGGGCTGTGCAGGAGGTTGGTCTGATTGATCTCGCGGCCAAGAGCATCAGCCAAGTCGTTGGCGAAAACTTGGGATTGGCTATCTTTGTGCTTGTGATTGGGGTCGGCTCACTATCAACCGTGATTGCAAATATTCCTCTGGCCGCCTCCATGCTGCCGGTGGTTGACTTTTTAACCGGTTCTATCCCGGGGGCAAGTAGCAAGGTTTTGTATTATGCACTCTCCATGGGAACCGCGATGGGAGGCAATGGGTTTTTAATTGGGGGCGAAGCAAATCTAGTCACGGCAGGTATCACCACCCAGGCGGGCTCCCCGATTTCGTTCAAAGAATTTCTCAAGATCGGCTTACCAATCACCTACATTACTTTGTTTATCGGCAATCTGTGGCTGATGATTCGTTTTGGAGTTTTTTGAGAGGAAAAGCATGAGAATAATTTTATATCCCACTCGCGGAGGTCAGAAGAGTTATCCAAACCAGGATGCTGTGATTGCTCTTGCCAAGAAATGGAAAGCAAAGCTAATTTTCCTGTATATCTCAAATGTTCATTTTCTGGAGAAACTGGGGCCTGTCAGGCACACCAAAGTAGTTCAGAATGAATTGGAAGATATGGGAGAGTTCCTGCTCGCTATGGCCTGTGAGCGTGCGAAAAAAGCCGGATGGAAAGCCCAGACAATTGTGCGGCATGGCTCTTTTATGGAGATTGTTCACAACGTAATCAGCGAGCATCAGATTGATACTCTAATAATCGGTGCTCCCGGTTCCACACATGCGGCCACTACCACGGATTTTTTGCAAAGTTTGATCCAGGAAATCCAGGAAGCGCACCAAATAGAAGTGTTGGTTGTTCAGGACGGGGACATAATTGACCCTTAACAATCTTGGATAGTTTGTTCATCAATAACCTTTTCTGCCCACCATGTGCTGGGTAGTTTCCTTGAGATCACTCTTTTCTATAATAACTTTATGCCAGACACAATGGTGTGTGGGCAAGCTTTGCCAAGATCCAAAATTGAAAAGGCATAGGCAGACATAGCGACCGAAACATCAGCAATCTGCCAAATAGGATTCCGGCACTGGGTTCGGCTTTCACCTGTACTATTTCTCGCCAGGCATCATTCATGGTTTCACAATCACTGTCTTTTCACCATTGTCGGAAGTATTCATAGACCGTTTGACATAGGGTAGCATCCTCTAGGAGTAGCCACTCCGCAATAAGAAATATCGCATTCACAATTTTTCGTGGCCAACTGCCTGTTTTTTTTCAGGCGACACAGGTGCATAAACGGGATAGATAGTTGATTTGAAAAATCACATTCTTCCCTAACCCAGGTTTGCATAGGCAAAATCGATACAAACGTTATGTTCCGGGACAGCACTAGTGTAGCCTATACCGCTGGCATTGAATTGTTAGATGATCTAAAGTTCGTCAAGTCGATTATTAGGGAAGTCAAAAAGGGGTTGGTGATTTTTCAAAAATAATCGATGCATTATAAAAGCGAAGCTGTCACTAGGCGCAAGATAGGGACAGCTCAGAATTCAAGATTCCATTGTGGCTTTGTTTTCTTGTTGCCGGTGGATATGCCATTTTTGGGGTGAATATAGCACTGAGAGCGTTTAGAAAAGCAATCAAAAAAGCATAGCTATCAGGTAATAGGTTTAATATTGAAATAGGTAACATCAGCGCTACTTGACGATTTTCAGGGGAGAAATTATCATTCTGATAAGTAATTCTGATGCGACTTATACCCCCTGAAAACCATTTTTTTGCCAAAAACGGGGAAGGAAGTGGTTCGGAACTCGTCCGGTTAGGGTCATCCGACACAAAAAGACCGCCAACAGATGATGTTGAGCGGTTTTTGTCTATGATTCGCTTTGATTCTAGAGAGAAGCTACATGATTTGATGGAAAAGGGCAGGAATTAACTTTCTATTTTTGCTAAAATGGTTCGAGTCCGCATAAGCGTTTTGATCAGTTTTTAGGTTGTAGGTTCAAGTCCAACACCCAGTTAGTAGAGTTTTCAAACTCATTTTGAGAACAATTCTTGATAATATTTTTTATTCCAGAGAGAATATTTAAATAATTATCGTGTTTATCTTTCACAAATTTTCCAATATATGATGGCAACATATTTTTGTAATAGTTTACTTTTGTCAGAAATGTCTCACGAAAAATAATCATAATTGAGGGGAAATTCTACTTGTTTTGGTTATATAATGACACATGTATATGAATGAAAAGGTGCTTTTCTCCCCTACGCGAATGACAAAATAAAAATGGTAGCCCTTACTACTCGCGAGCGTGATCTCTTGAAGGCCCTGTTGGATGCTAGAGCGCCAATAGCGGCTGAAGAATTGGCCGCAGAAATGCGGTTGACGTCGCGACAAGTTAATTATGGTTTGAAGGGGGTAAAACGCTGGTTGTCACATCATAATGTTGAACTGCAAATCACTCCGGGGGTTGGGGTCGAACTGAATTGTTCGCTAGACCAATCTGAACGACTGCGCCAAGATTTGGCTTCTGTTAGGCATATGCAGCTTATACTCTCAGCCGGGCAGCGCCAGCAATTGTTGGCTTTGGTCCTACTGAAAGCAGACGAACCGATGGTTCTATCGGATTTGGAAGAATTGGCGAAAGTATCGCGATCTACCATAATCAAAGACCTGGATGTCATCGAAGAATGGATCAGCCAGCGGGGGATGACCCTGACGCGCCGACCGAATTTTGGGATTGAGATTGAAGGCAGCGAAAATCTGCATCAGGAATTGATTGCAGCCTGGTTATGGGGGGAAACTCCCTTTGGGGAACCACTAACCGAAATCACACACACGAATGGATTAGTTTTCTCTTTACATCAGGATGCTGGCTTACTACCCTTGGTGAGGCATGGCGATAAGATTATCCAAAGATGGAATATGGGACGCGTTTTTGCACAAGTGGCCTACGCCGAAGCCCAACTTGGTGGCCGTTTCACGGATGATGCTGTGTTGCACCTGGCTTTGGTTTTCGCTATTCAATCAGATCGAGTTGAACGCGGTCACCATTTAGATGTTCCTGCACAGCGTATCCAGTGGTTGAAAGAATTGTCGGTTTGGAATGTGGCCAAAATGGTCACCAAACGTTTGGGTTGGCGACTGACTCCTGAGTGGTGCGATATCGATGTTGCGGGAATTGCTATGCATGTTCTGACCGCCCCGCGCAATGAACGCTGGCCGGGCGATCTGGAATTGGATGACAGTTTTCACGGTCTTGTGGGGGAGATTATGAAACATATAACAGCAGCTTTTGATACCCCAGAGATGGAGCAAGATCG
This sequence comes from Anaerolineales bacterium, assembly GCA_016785015.1. Taxonomy (GTDB): domain Bacteria; phylum Chloroflexota; class Anaerolineae; order Anaerolineales; family UBA11858; genus NIOZ-UU35. The sequence continues at coordinate 10,523 of JADHTJ010000097.1, read as the reverse complement.
AACGCTGCACGATGGCATTGTCAATCATGTTATTCCAGCCTGTCTGCGGCAGAAACTCAATATGTGGCAACCTGCCCCACCCCCGACAACAACGTTATCCGATCGATACGTTTCGGAGCATCAGGTTGCCAAGAAGCTGGCTGCGATCATCGGGAAAAGCACATCGGTCCAATTACCGGAAGTAGAAGTTAATAATATTGCATCTTTGCTACGGGCGGCGCGCATTCGCATCCGCCCGTATCGATTTAATCAAGTCTTTATTGTGTGTCCTAGCGGGATGGCAACCGCTCAGTTGTTGATTGCCCGCCTTGAAGCGCGTTTTCCCCGCCTGGGGCCGCTGAATGTCGTCTCGCTGCGAGCGTTGAGCGATGAACAGATTGCTCAGGCTGAGCTGATCATTTCCACTGTTCCCCTGCCAAAAGTGATCACCCAAAAGATTGATGTTATTCAGGTACATCCTCTTCTGTTGCCCGAAGATGTCGAAGCGATAACGGAGTATCTGACTTGAAATCTCCCCCAATTTTGTTTGCACAGCAGCGTTCCGACCGCTGCTTGTAAAAGGGATTAATTCCCATTTTTTGGCCGCGGAGAAATCCGCCAATCAAATCTTATTTTTATAAGGAGATATATTATGAGAGAAAAACTTCAACGTTTAGGTGGCTTTTTGGCCGGGATGATCATTCCCAACATTGGCGCTTTCATCGCCTGGGGTTTGATCACTGCACTGTTCATCCCCACCGGATGGACTCCTAACGAGAAATTCAGCGAACTCGTTGGACCAATGATCGTTTACTTGCTGCCGATACTGATCGGTTACACTGGTGGTAAGATGATCAACGGCGTGCGCGGTGGTGTGGTCGGCGCAGCCGTGACGATGGGCGTCATTGTCGGAACTGACGTCCCGCAATTCATGGGCGCGATGATCATGGGCCCGCTAGGTGGCTGGCTGATCAAGCTGGTTGACGACGCGCTGGAAGATAAAATCCCCGTCGGCTTCGAAATGCTGATTAACAACTTCTCAGCCGGAATCCTAGCTACGATCGTTGCTTTATTTGGCTACGTAGCAATGTCGCCAATACTCACGGCAATCAGCACTTTTGCCGGAGGCGCTGTGGACTGGCTGGTGAGCGCCAAGCTGCTCCCCCTGGCCGCGATCGTTATTGAACCCGCCAAAGTATTATTCCTGAATAATGCGCTGAATCATGGTGTACTGGCCCCCCTGGGCGTAGCCGCTGTCGAAGAGTCTGGCAAAGCCATTCACTTCTTGCTAGAGACAAACCCTGGGCCCGGTCTGGGGCTCCTTGTAGCTTTTTACGTCGCAGGTAAAGGCATGCTCAAAGAGTCAGCACCGGGCTCTATGATTATACACTTCCTGGGCGGAATTCACGAGATTTATTTCCCCTATGTGTTGGCTCACCCCATCATGATCCTGGCAATGATCGCCGGCGGCTTCGCTGCGGATCTGTGGTTCACCTTGCTGAATGCCGGATTGGTGGCTACACCTTCCCCCGGTTCGATCTTTGCCTATCTGGCGGTGATCCCCAAGGGACAGCACTTCGCGGTTCTTACCGGCGTCTTGATCGGCGCGGTGGTTTCTTTCCTGGTTGGCGCTTTCATCCTGAGAGTGCGCCCGGTTCGTGAAGATGAAGATGAGGAAGAAGAAGTTGGCGGCGGCGCGGCAGCCGTGCCCGGCCTCAGCTAATTCGATATTTGCGGAAAGTGATAGGCTTCTTTTTCAGAAGCCTATCACTTCATCAGAAAGCAAACAGGTTTATGAGGAAACCAGGAAGACAGGAGTGTTGGATGAAAATTCATGGTTTCCTGGCTTTCTCATAATAAATAACTAGTATATAGGAGTATCTCATGGCAAATTCTATCCTCGCGACAGATGTCGAAACCATTATCCTGGCCTGTGAAGCCGGTATGGGTTCCAGCCTGATGAGTGTTAATGCCCTCAAAAAGAAGCTGAAGAAAGCCAAAGTTCAGGGCGTAAAAGTTGTCCACAAGCCCGCTCGTGACATCCCGGCAGGGACAAAACTTGTGATTGTGCACAAGGGCTTGGCAAAGGTTGTCGCCTCAAAAGCCCCTAATGCCGTAGTCGTTACCTTCAATCATTTCTTCAACGATCCAGCTTTCGACCAGCTTGTGCAGGCTTTTGTTGATGGCAGCGAAATCGTTTCATCAGGGGGGTAAATTGTGGCTATATTGGCGCTTGATCGCATTCAGGTACAGGCTTCCGCAGCAGATAAACAAGATGCCATTCGAAAAGCGGGAGAGTTGCTCGTCAGCAGCGGTTGTGTAGCCCCAGCCTATGTAGATGGTATGCTGGCCCGCGAAGAGACCATGTCCACATATTTGGGGATGGGTGTGGCAATCCCGCATGGGGAGTACGACAATAGAGATGATATTTTCCAGACCGGCATCTCAGTGCTGCAACTCCCGGATGGTGTGGAGTGGGAAGAAGGCGAGAAAGCCCACCTCATTATTGGGATTGCAGCGTCGTCGGATGAGCATGTGGGCGTTCTGGCTCAATTGGCAGAAGTGCTTGAAGATGAGGACCTGACCGAGAAATTGATCCAAACCAGCGACCCGGAATTGATCCTGTCTACTTTGGGGGCGTGATTTGCTCTCCGACCGCGGTCAGCCGACCGCGGTCTATCAACCAGAAAGCGAAAGTTGGTACTTCTATGAAGCAACAAGACATCGTTATCCAAAATCCAACCGGGTTGCACGCACGTCCGGCGAAAATCTTTGTCAATATTGCTAAGGGCTTTCAGGCTGACATCCGCGTATTTCATGGTGAGAAAAAAGCCAACGCCAAAAGCCTGATTTCACTGTTGACCTTAGGTGTTGAAAGCGGAAGCCAGATTCACATCGAAGTGGATGGCGAAGACGAAGACGCTGCCCTGACGGCTTTGGTTGAGGTGATAGAGAGCGGTTTGGGCGAAGAAGAGCTAATAGAACGAGTTGCCAATGAAGTAGAACAAGCTCCGGAGGCAGTAGCTCCCGAAAAAGAGGGTAAACCCCAAACGGAGTCCACCGCGCTCCCTGAAAATAGTATTCAAGGTATTCCGGGTGCGCCGGGGATCGTCATCGGCCCGATTTATCATCTCAAACACACAGAAATCAAAGTTGAAGAGACTTTCGAGAGTGAATCGGCGGAAAAGAACCAGTTGCAGGCAGCGATTGAGAAGGCCAAGGGGCAATTGACACGGCTGCATGCCCAGATGCTGGCGCAGGGCGTTGGAAGCGAGGCCGCGATTTTCGACGTGCATATGGAATTGTTGGATGATGTTGAGCTGCTAGATGCCGTGTTGGCGAAGATCAATCAGCGGCAGAGCGCGGCTTTGGCATGGCAATCGACGATTGATGCACGGGCTAAGGTTGTAGCCGGGTTGGATGATCCCCTGTTGGCTGCGCGCGCTGCTGATTTGCACGATGTTGGCTATCGTGTGCTGCGCATTCTTGCAGGCGCAGATGGCGAGAACTCGGTTTTTCCTGATCATCCGGTGGTTGTGGTGGCTGATGATTTATCACCATCAGATACGGCCTCACTGGATCGTGATAAAGTTTTAGGCTTTTGCACAGCCAGCGGCGGGCCGACTTCCCACACGGCAATTATTGCTCGTGCTTTGAGTTTGCCTGCTGTAGTCAGCGCGGGAGAGCGTGTGCTGGCGTTGGACGATGATATCACCGTGATTTTGAATGGTGATTCAGGTTGGATCACGCTAAAGCCGGGGGATGATGAAATTGCTAAGGCCAAAGCCATGCAGCAGGCAGGGCAGGAGACACGCCTTGAAGCGCAGCGAGTTTCTGGGGAGCCTGCCATCACGATTGACGGTCACCGGGTTGAAATTGCCGCCAATATCGGCGGCGCAGCCGAAGCTCGTGAAGCATTGATATCTGGCGCGGAGGGTGTGGGACTTCTGCGAACTGAATTTTTGTTTTTAGAGCGTACTAATCCCCCTTTGGAAGACGAGCAGTTTGCCGTTTACCGTGATATTGCCCAGGCTATGCAAGGTGCTCCGGTAATTGTACGCACGCTGGATGTAGGCGGTGACAAGCCACTGCCGTATATTAAGATGCCCGAAGAAATCAATCCGTTTTTGGGCGTGCGCGGCATTCGGCTGTGTTTAGCACGGCCTGAATTGTTACGCGAGCAGCTTCGAGCCGTGTTGCGGGCCGCGCAGCAGGGCACGCTGCGGATCATGTTCCCGATGGTGTCTGATCTCTCCGAGTTGCTGGCCGCCCGCGCCCTGGCCGACGAAATCTGCACCGAGTTGGATGTTCCCAGTGTTGAGATGGGTATTATGATCGAAGTCCCCTCGGCCGCGTTGATGGCCGATGTGTTCGCTGAGCACGTTGACTTTTTCTCGATTGGCACCAACGACCTGACACAGTATACCCTTGCGATGGACCGGATGCACCCGCAGTTGGCGGGCAAATCGGATGGCCTACACCCGGCGATATTGCGGCTGATTGATGCCACGGTTAAAGCCGCACATGATGCTGGAAAATGGGTCGGTGTTTGTGGCGAGTTGGGTGCGGACCCTCAGGCTGTGCCAATTCTCGTTGGATTGGGCGTGGACGAGTTGAGCGTCACTGTTCCCGCAGTGCCGACTGTCAAGGCGCAAGTGCGTGCCCTGGATTATTCAGAGACACAAACGTTAGCGCGCAGGGCTTTGGCCTGTGCCACAGCTTCAGATGTACGTCAGCTTGTGGAGAAGTAGAAAAATGCTATCTCACTCTCACGCAAAGCCGCGGAGAACGCAAAGAAAATAGAATAGAATACTTTTGCGTCTTGGTGACTTGGCGTGAGAAAAACGAAGTCACCACAAAATCGTAAATACGAAAGAGAAAAAATGACTAAAAAATATCAACAGTATCGTTCTGCCAACGCGCCTGTGCCCGAAAAAACTTGGGCCTGGAATCTTTACGGCGCGGGCGTTGAAAATATCGGTCGAGATAACAAACCGGAGCAATTCGACATCCCCGAACCAGGCGATGACCAGTTGCTCGTGCGCATCGACAGCGTCGGGATGTGCTTCTCGGATGTAAAAATCATCGACCAGGGAGGGGGGCATCCTAAGCTATACAACCGTGACCTCTCCAAAGAGCCGGGCCGCCTGGGACATGAGGTTTCGCTAACCATTATCAAGGTTGGTGCGGATTTACAAGATCAGTATCATCCCGGTCAGCGTCTGGCTGTCCAGCCGGATATTTATCAACAGGGCAGGGTTACCGCCTACGGTTACACCATCCCCGGCGGGATGATCCAGTATCATCTCATCGGCCCCGAAGTGCTGGATACCGACGAAGGCGCTTGCCTGCTGCCCCTGGAGGGCGAGATCAGCTACGCCGCGGCTTCACTGCTCGAGCCCTGGGGCTGCGTACTCGGCGCCTATAGACAGCGTCGTCGGCTCAACCCGAAAGAGGGCGGCATCATGTTGATCGTTGGCAATCCCGACGATGAGCGTGAATACCAATTCTCCGCCGGGCTGGATGCCCCCGCAAAGATCGTTCTCTGCGATGCACCTGCTTCTGTCAAAGCCGTGGTTGATGCCACCGACGCCGAAGTTTTCATTCACGATGGCGTAGAAGATTTTGCTGTCCTTTCACAAGAACTGGCTGGCGGCGAAGGTTTTAACGATGTTGTCGTTCTTGACCCCCGCTCCGCGGACACGGTCAGCGAGATCGCCAAAGAGATCGCTTTCCGCGGCACGATGAATATGATCGGCACCCAGCCGCTTGATGGTCGCCCTGAGAGCGATCTGGGACGCTTGCACTACCATTACATCGCCTTTATCGGTAATCAAGGCCCCGATATTGCCGCCTCTTATGGCGAAGAACGCAATCGCTGTGAACTTCAAGCCGATGGCACTGCGGTCTTCATTGGTGCCGGTGGCCCGATGGGGCAGATGCACGTTCAACGTGCGATTGAAATGGATAATGGTTCCAATGTTTTAATCGCTACTGAAGTCAACGAACTTCGCCTTGACGCACTCAACGAGCGCTTTGTGCCTCTCGCTGAAGAATATGGCAAGAGCCTGCACGTCATCAACCCTGTCACTTCCGAGAAAAAACTCTACGATTTGGTGATGGAAGTTACTGATGGTAAGGGCGCCGATGATGTCATCGTCAGCGTTCCTTCCGCAGCCCTGATGACCGAAGCCGACACATTGATGAATGAAAATGGCATGATGGTTTTCTTCGCTGGTGTCCCCAACGGCACAATGGGCGCGTTGAACCTGAGCAACGTCTACCTACACAACGCCCAATACACCGGTACCTCGGGGCTGACCATCCACGATCAGGCCGCGGTGTTACAGCGCGCCAACGAAGGAGCGCTCTCGCCCGGACGCATGGTCGCCGCTATCGGTGGGATGAATGCCGGACTGGACGCGATTGATGGCGTGATCAACAGCAGCTATCCAGGTAAGATCGTCATCTTTCCCCAAATTCAGGATTTGCCCCTGATGAGCCTGGACGAGCTGGCTGAGAAACTCCCCGCGGTCGCAGAAAAACTTGGCCCCGGCAATGTCTGGACAGCCGAGGCCGAAGCCGCTCTGATTGAATCACACTGGCAGCCCGCCGCATGAGCAACATTTACACACTCACGCTCAACCCGGCCGTAGACCGTGAGCTGACCGTCCCGGCCATCGAATTCGATGCTGTGCTGCGAGCTTCTGCCTGGCAGGTCGATTTCGGCGGCAAAGGCTTCAATGTCTCGCGGATGTTGAAATCGCTGGGAACTACCAGTACAGCCCTGGGCTTCGCGGGTGGCAAGAGTGGCGAGCTATTGCGCGACGGCCTGGAATCGTTGGGCATCGCTGCCGATTTCATTTGGATCGATGGCGAAACGCGCACCAATATCAGCATCGTCACCGAGGCGCACGATCATTATGTTAAAGTCAATGAGCCAGGCCCCACCATCTCATTCGCCGAACAACACCAATTGCTGGATCAGGTTCGGGCATTGAGCCGCCCTGACGATTGGTGGGTTCTGGCAGGCAGTCTCCCGCCGGGCCTCGCATCGGATTTCTACGCTCAATTGGTCGAAATTATCCAAAGCGGGGGCGCTCATGCCATCCTCGATACTAGCAGTGATGCCCTGGCTCAGGGCTGCAAAGCTGCCCCTTTCCTGGCAAAACCCAATGATGTTGAGATCCAGAAAATCACCGGGCTTCCCGTGGATAATGAAGCGCAAATCATCGCTGCCGCCCAACGACTGGTCGAAATAGGCGTTTCCAATGTGGTTGTGTCGCTCGGCAAACGGGGCGCCATGCTGGCAACCCCAGATGGACACCGGTTGGTGAAAAGCCCAAAAATTGAAGAGCGCAACCCCATCGGAGCGGGCGATTCCTTGGTTGGTGGCCTGGTTTGGGGATTGAGTCAGGAGATGCCACTGGTGGATGCCTTGCGTTGGGGTGTAGCCTGCGGCGCGGCCGCGGCCAGCCTTTCTGGAACCGGAGTGGGTTCGCGCGAATTAGTGGAAAAATTGGTAACAATGACAGAAGTTCAGCAGATCTGATACGCGGATGTTATGCTAACCACCAAAATTGTCACCATCGAACGTTTTTTGCTGGATACCCAACCGGATTACGCCCGCGGGGACCTGACGGCCTTATTGTACGATCTGGCTTTAGCCGCCAAAGTCATTGCTTCTCAGACTCGGCGGGCTGGCTTGCTGGACATCCTGGGGTTTGCGGATAATGTCAACATCCAGGGCGAAGAGCAGCGCAAGCTGGATGTCTATGCCGATGATATTGTCGTACGCCTGAACGATCACACCGGACGTCTGTGCTCCATGGTTTCCGAGGAGCGCGAAGATTGGATTCCGATTCCCGCCAAATACCCTAAGGGACACTACGTGCTGGTTTTCGATCCACTGGATGGCTCTTCAAATATTGATACCAACATCAGTGTTGGCACCATCTTTGGGATTTACCGCGCCCTGGACGACGAGCGCCGTGGACGGTTGGAAGATTGTCTGCAACCTGGCAGGGATATGGTCGCTGCGGGGTATATTCTCTACGGGACCAGCACCATGCTGGTGTATAGCGCTGGACAGGGAGTCCATGGCTTTACATTGGATCCTGCCTGGGGAGAATTTTTGCTCTCCCATGAGGGGATTCGTTTCCCCGAAGCACCCAAATATTACAGTTTCAACCACGCTTCCGCAGGTCGCTGGAGCAAGCCGATGAAGCAATACGTCGATTGGCTCTCCGCTTCCCAAACCCCGATCTTGTCGCAACGCTATCTTGGCTCGATGGTGGCCGACTTTCATCGTAATCTGATCCACGGCGGGGTATTTGGATACCCTGATGAGTACAACAAGCCGGATGGTAAAATCCGCCTGCTATACGAAGCTGCACCCCTGGCGTTCCTGGCTGAACAAGCTGGTGGTTATGGATCAGATGGTAAAGGTTCGTTGCTGGATATTCGCCCGACGCACATCCACCAGCGCACACCTGTTTTTATTGGCAACCGTAATCTGGTTGAGAAGGCCGAAGCCTTCATCGTCGGATCGTAGAGACAAGAGGAGATATTATGCCGTACACGATTGAAGAGAAAAAAACCTATCCTAATCCCGTTGACGCAGTTTATGCAGCCGCGCTGGGCGCGGTGGAAGGTCTGGAAGGAAAGGTGGTCAACCAAGATTCCGAAGCTGGAACCATTGAAGTAAAATTCAATAAAACCATCCATGGAAAGGTGCTGGGGGACCGCACCGAGGCAAAGATCACTCTACGCGCGAATGAGGAATCTCCGGATGCAACGGATGTCTCAGCAACCATTTACCCTATTGATCCAGTAGGGCGAAAACTGATGTTTGGCGCCCGCAAAGGTGTACCCCGAACTGTGCTAAATTGGTTTTTTGCCCATATTGAGCATCGGCTTGATAACGAGTAGAAAGGAAACACCCAGCAATTCTAAATATGGACTAAAAAGATGTGATACCCTAGGGGGATGGAAGAGCTAACATATGAAAGCATGGTAGCTGGATTACATCGGATACTAAAAAGATTGCCAGATTATCGAACAGGAGAGAACACGCAATACAGTATTGCGGATGGCGCACTGGGAGCATTTGGTGCATTTTTCACGCAGTGTCCGTCGTTCTTGGCCTACCAGCGAAATTTGAAAAGAGCGAAGGGACACAGTAATGCCGAGAGCTTGTTTGGGATAGAACAAATTCCGAGCGATAACCACATTCGCAATCTACTAGACCCTCTGGAACCAGGATTGATCTTTCCAGTGTTTGGTGAGATATTTGCGGGTCTACAAATGAATGGCGAACTGGATAAGATGCGCAGTTATCAAAAGCAGTTGTTGCTATCTTTTGACGGCACCCAATACTTCAGTTCACAACAGATCCATTGTCCGAATTGTTCTGAGCGTACGCTTACCAATGATGAAACGTTGTACCATCATCAAGTGATCACCCCAGTAGTTGTACAACCAGGTAACTCAAAGGTGATTGCCTTGGAACCGGAGTTCATTTTTCCGCAGGATGGGCACGAGAAGCAAGATTGTGAACGGACTGCTATCAAACGCTGGATACAAGCGCATGGCAGATCATATGCTGAACACCAATGTACAGCTTTAGGGGATGATTTGTATTGTTGTCAGCCAATCTGTGAACGGTTTCTAGAAGCAGGCTTCAATTTTATCTTTGTATGCAAGCCTGACTCACATGTGGCAATGTATGAATGGGTTGATTACTTAGACAGGATTGGAGAAGTTCAGCAGCTATCCTTCCGTCACTGGAATGGACGCTATGCTGAGAAGCATCATTTTCGCTTTGTCAATGACGTGCCTTTGCGAGGTGGCGAAGCCGCCATGAATGTCAATTGGTGCGAAATCACGATTACACGCCAAGATGATGGTCGTCAACTCTATCACAATACCTTTGCTACCAGTCATAGTTTATCTACGACAAATGTGGTATCAGTTGTACAGGATGGACGTGCCCGCTGGAAGAGCGAGAACGAAAACAACAATGTTCTCAAGACCAAGGGCTATCATCTAGAGCACAATTTCGGTCACGGTCAGCAATATCTGGCCAGCTTCCTGTTGACGCTAAACCTTCTGGCCTTCCTTTTTCATACCGTCTTTGAACTTCTGGATAAACAGTATCAGTGCATCCGCAAAGCACTGGGGCCCCGAAAGACCTTTTTCAATGATATGCGTGCTCTCCTGCGCTACATGGTGTTTGAGAACTGGCAACATCTGCTCACATTCATGATCGATGGACTCGAATTGGAGTTTGATACAAGTTAGTGAACTGGCAGTCGAACCCCGAATAATCCTTTCTGACCAGCTAGCTCTTGGCCGGGGTTTTTGCGCGTTTCATGCTTGGATTGATTGAGCTTGAAACAATAGTCGAACATTATTCAAGCGACTTATTACTCCCCACTTCGGAGGTGCTGACCACTCAGCGTTTTTTTCTTTGCCATATGTTCACTTTCATTCTGCCATTGGGCATTTTTGTTTCCAAAAACCCACCATATTTAGAATTGCTG
>JADHTJ010000096.1 GCA_016785015.1 Anaerolineales bacterium | reverse complement strand
CATCAATTCATCAAATAGCTCTTCTGCTTCCGCCATGTACTCGGCTTTCAATCTCACTCGACTCTTTTTCATTGGTCATCTCCTTACCATAGATGACCCTATTTTCCCACATATTCCCCCCAAAACTGAAATGCACCCGCTTGTTCCCCTCTCTATCCAGATTGCGGTAGCCATTGGATTGAATCCGTTAGTACTTGTGATCCCGGAGGTATTAGCATCCAATATTGGCGGTGCGGCAACTCTGATAGGAGATCCCCCCAGCACAATCGTAGGCTCGCATGTTGGCATTAGCTTTGGGGAGTATTTAGTCAATATGGCGCCAGTAGCTATGATTTGCATGATTGCTCTATTGGCAATCAGTTGGCTGATATACCGCAAAGATTTCGCTGATACGAAGCGCAGCGTGTCCCCAGCGCTCGCGGAACAAATGGCATCGGAATCAAAAATTATCAACCAAACTACGCTGTATAAAGCCTCACTGATTACCCTGATTACATTTATCGGTTTTTTCCTCGCAGAATTTTTTGACCAAATGCCACCTGGCGTAGTTGCGCTGTGCGGTGCTGCTGTTCTGATCGTGTGGGTGCGCCCAAATATGCATGATATGCTGCACGAGGTCGATTGGACGACCTTGCTCTTTTTCATCGGCTTATTCGTAGTTGTAGGGGCAATGGAGGCCACAGGCGCTATCGATTGGCTGGCGACGCGCATCATCCTCATTGCCGGCGATAGCATAGATAAAGCTGCACTGCTCACAACTTGGGTAGCTGGTATTACGTCTGGCATTGTTGCCAATATACCTTTCACAGTCGCCGCATTGCCCGTCGCAGATTATTTATCCGCCAACATCCCAGGCGCACTTGAAAATCGCCTGATATATTGGGCCTTGATTCTTGGCGCAGATCTGGGCGGCAATGCAACCTACCTGGGATCAGCCCCGAACATTGTTGCGGTCGGCTTGCTCGCCCAGGCTGGATATCGATTGACCTTTATGCGTTTCGCGCGTGATGGTGTCCCTGTCACGTTTGTTACCCTGATTATTGCATCTATATACCTATTGCTTCGTTACTGACATGGAATATTCTACATCTTAACAGGAGGCATCTAGATGGGTTTGATATTATGCGCTACACGTGGCGGCGAAGCCAGTTTTCGCACCCAGGAAGCAGCCATTGATTTAGCGAAAAAGCGGGGTGACAATATTGTTTTTATATACGTTGTTGATCTGGGCTTTCTCGACAGAACTGCCGCGCCAATCGTTGTGGATGTAGAAAACGAATTAGACCAGATGGGAACTTTTTTCTTGATCATGGCAGAGGAAAAAGCGAAGGAGAAAGGGGTGCAGGCGCGCACGATTACTCGTCATGGCACTGTGCAAGAGGAAATCATTGAAGCAGTTCGGGACGAGAATGCAACTACTGTGGTATTAGGACGACCAGCAGGATCAGCAGGATCAGAAAGTGCCTTTCAAGCGGCTAGCTTAGAGGCTTTTGCGAAAAAAATCGTGGCTGAAACAAAAGCTGAAGCTATTATTGTGTAAGGTTTCTTCACTTCCATGCGAACGTTGAGTTCATAAAAATCATCTCCCCCCCACCAATATTGAGCAGGATTAGATCATCGCTAACCGCAGAATACCAAGTGTTTGCTGCGATAGCGGAACGCGTGCCACCCTCGAAGATCTGGCTGAGTTCAGCTGATTCGCTGTCGATGCGATAGACATTCACTCGGCTTCCTGAAGAATCGGAATGCTCACTGACCAGATAAATTTTATCTTCAACGCCTAAAAAATTCACTTGACCTGGGCTCTGCCCAGCAAAGGAGCGCTCCCACCTCAGCGAGCCATCAGAGTTTAGGGCGATGAGGCGGCGTCCGGCGGTGTCTGTGTGCGTTATGATGACTCCGCCATCAGGGGACGGGGCGATATCACCAAGACGTGGAAATCCATGAGGAAGTTCGAGCACCTTCTCCGTGGTTTGAGCATCCATATTCAAAACGTATACCCCGTCTTCGCCGAGCAGAAAAAGTTGCTCACCCGAATTGGCTAGCTTTCCTTGGGTCCCGGCTTGCCAGGTCGTTGAATTCGCAGCGTCCACTTGCCATATATCCCCTCCCGATGAGAAGATCAATTCGCCATCCTTTTCCACCCAACCCGACACGGCATCGTCGATATCAATATGCCAAAGCCGATCTCCGGTATGAGAAAATGCATAAGCAGATTCTTCCCCAGTTATGACCAAGCCGCCATCTGGCAGCGGCATCAGGGTAGTATTCCGATAGGCGTCCAACGTCACAGACCATTCTGGATCGTATTCAGCATAGTTCCGTTGCGTGGAAAGGGTTTTGTACGCGGCCAATTCCCCAAAGCGAGTGGAGATAAAAACCAAGTCGTGATCCGGACTCAGCAGAGCATTATTTGTGGCATCAGGAATGGGAAAGCTCCAACGCGTCTCCCCATTGGTGATATCAATGCCCTTTAGGCGCAAATCTTCGAAGAGCACGAAAATCTGATCATCCAGCATCCCCAACCCTTTGGTGAAATTCTCAGTGGGAGAGCGCATCCATTGCACCGCGGGATTGGCAAGCATGCGATATTTCCAGATAGTTTGCGAGGGGGGAAACCATCCAGCCTGGGCGGGATCGCTTGACCAGTATCCTGGCCCGGGAGAAACAGGAAAATGCGAGCGGATTTCAAAGTGCAGGTGAGGCGGTGTGCGCGGCCTGCCGATATTCCCGACCCGATCTCCGCGCCAGACGCAATCGCCGCGCGCGAGCGTCACAGAGGGCGGGTCAAGATGACCATAAAACGAGAGTATTCTGCTGCCATTGGAAAATGTGTGCTGCACAATGACCACACCTTTGTCCGCCCCCCACCCCTCTGGCTCGGCATAGGTAACCTGCCCGTGGCCAATAACAAAAACCGGCTCACCAAAACTTGAGCCGCTGAAGCCACTCGAAAGGCGCCAGTCTTCACCAGAGTGATATTTGTCGTACCGCGAGCGGTATATACCGAAATCGCCGCCGCCGCGGGCATTCTCTCCGTGGGGCGGATTTAGCGGGAAATCGAAGATATCTACCAATCCACAGGGAGCGCCAGGTTCAGGCACAGGGTCACGAAGGGCATAGCCCCGCAAATTGCCCTGGATCGTAAGGGGTATCGCTGTGGCGGTTGGCGTTGGTGTAGGGGAAACTGTGTTTGTTGGCGAGGGAGTTAGAGATGGGGTAAGTGTTAAAGTAATAGTCGCCTGTAGCGTTTGAGATGTCAATTCAGGCGGCGTGTCGGATGAGATTGTGGGTTTGCATGCTGCTATTGATAGAGTAATCGCAGCAAAAAGAAGTACCAATAATTTATGTTTACGCATGATGTGAATAGTACTGATAAAGAGTGTAGTTGGTTCGATATTCTTACCCCCACTATGTTCAATTATGAAATTCGATCTCAAATTTTGTGTATGCGATTAAGCTCTTTGCGGATTGGACATCCACAGGCTTGAGTCATACCAAATCCTATCACGTACGCACATGTTTTCAACGACGTTTTACACACAAATATCGTATTACTTAGAGATATATTTTCAACCGTGCATAAAGGATAGTCATTGCTAGCTAAACACTTTTTCTCGAAATTACAACGGGTGGTTTGGTTTATTATGTTTCGGGAAATTTGCTTTTTCATCTGGATCTCCCCAAAATCCTCGAAGATGAACAATGAAATCGCGATGAGTGTAGCGCTTGGGAATAATTGGGTTATTGATCTAATACATAATATTACCTGAAAATTGCCCCTTTTTGAAGATGAGAAGCGAGGGCCGAATTGTGCTGCTAAATTTGGCGCCAATGTTATATAATGGATACATCGTTAGACTCACCGTGTCGATGAAAGCACTCCAGAAGTCTAATCATTCATCGCATATCGAACACCGCAGATTCCCCAGGCAATCTAAACAATAAGATCGATAGCAAGCATATCTTGGAGGTTCCGATGAAGAAATATCGCGTTCGTGTAGGAATTTTGATTGGATTTTTACTCACATCATCCATGATTGCGCTGATGTACTTGGGGAATAAATTGTTGCGCTTGTCATTTGTGCCCTTTGATCTGTTTGATTGGGTAGCGCGGGTTTTGCCGGGTCCCATTATCACCTTTGGGATTGATGCCATGATCGATACGATGATATTTTTGGGGATCAATGTAGCAGAAGCTGCTAAAACTGCGGAACGGGCTATCGCAATCATCCAATTCTTGGGGGTTGGTACAGTTATTGGCGCGATATATGTGATTGTTTTGAATCGGGTCAGTGCAAAACCAAGCGCGCAATCTGGCAATCTTCTCGGTGCAATATTTGGACTCCCCCTGATTGGCATCAGCATAGCCATAAGTAATTCGCCCGTAAATCCGCTCAGTAATATCGCCTGGCTGATCATATTGTTCTGGGGATGGGGGTATCTGTTTGGGATAATTTCAAAAGGGTATATAGAGCGTCTCCCTAAAGCTGAGATTCAAGGAGATGAGGTCAGATCGGTAAAGCGGCTCAGCCGGCGTGATTTTCTTATCACGGTTGGTGCCGCCTCTGCCACCATTACGGTAGTCGGGGCTGGCCTTGGCGCTTTTTTGGATGCCAGAGAACGTAAAAAAGAGCAAGCAGCAGATAGCATGGCTCATGAAACTGAAAGTAGCGCAGATGATACCTTTCCAAACAGCAATGATCCGGTCATGGCCGCCCCCGGAACACGCCCTGAGTACACCCCTATCAAAAACCATTACAAAGTATTCCTAAAAACAGAACCTTCGTTGATCCCCGCTGAGGGGTACATGCTACCAATTACCGGGTTAGTCGACAGCCCCTTGCTACTTACCTTAGATGATATCCGCAACAACTATCAATCTCGAGATCAATTTGTGACCATCTCGTGTATCTCCGGCCGCATTGGAACGAGCTTGATCGGCACTACCCAGTGGACGGGCGTCAGCATGCAAGATATTCTCGCTGATGCCGGTGTCCAGGAAGGTGCAGTTAATTTGTTGATCTCATCGGAAGATGGCTTCTTTGAAATTGTTGACCTTGAGTTGATCGCCTCGGATGAGCGCATCATGTTATGTTATGCCTGGGATGGCCACACCTTGCCGGACGATCATGGCTTTCCGCTCAGAATTTGGATTCCAGATCGATATGGCATGAAGCAGCCAAAATGGATCACAAATATTGAAGTAACTGACCAGGCAGATTTGAAGGGTTATTGGGTTGAGCGCAATTGGGATGAAGTGGCTCAAGTAAAAACCACTTCTGTGATCGATACGGTTGCCGCGCATGCGCTGGTTACAGATGGAGAACAGCAGCTTGTGCCCATTGGTGGGATTGCCTATTCAGGTGATCGCGGGATTTCAAGAGTCCAAGTTCGGGTTGATTCTGGACCCTGGCAAGATGCTACGCTGCGTGCCCCTCTTTCTGGGACAACCTGGGTGATCTGGCGTTATGATTGGCCCTTCGTGGCCGGTGAGCACATCTTTGAAGTTCGCTGCCAAGAAGGCGACGGAACCCCGCAGATTGAAGAGCAAAGGCAGAATCGCCCCAGCGGCGCAACGGGCATCCATTCGCTGGAAAGAAGTCTTTAGGTTTTCTGTTGTGGTCAAGAGTGACTCAAACAAAACTTGTCATTCTGAGCGCAGCGAAGAATCCCTGCGGCGTTCGATATATTTAATCCGCGCAGGCATGAATTCTCGCACGGTATCAGGGCAGGCTTCAGCCGCTTCGCTTCCTTCGCTCCTCAGAGACACAGCACGGCGTTGCAGTCGAAGGATAATCGTTGGATTTAATTTATTACTCGTCGCGAAGTTGGGGGTCAGCGACTTTGTGCAGGCCGCGCGAGACCAAATAGAACCCCAAAGAAAAGAGTGAAAAAGCCAACGCGCCAGGTATGAGCACATGCCACTGTGGCCCCGAGCCGCCGATCATGCCATACAGGAAAGCGTCGTAGATCAGCGTGCCCCAGTTGAGGTCGATGCGCTGCAAGCCAAAGAAAGACACAAATCCGTAGGCGATCACAGAACTGCTCACTGAGATCATCATTTGCAGGGCAGCCAGGGGCAGCATATTGGGCAAGAAATGTTTGACCATGATATGCATGGCTCCACCGCCTGAGATATGCGCCGCTTCCATAAAAGGTTTGGCGGCCACTTTGAGCCCCGCGGTGCGCATGACGATGGCCGCGCTGCCTGCGCCGGTGACCAGGCCGAAGATCAGTCCCAAAGGCATAGCCCCCATATCCCGGAAACGTGCCCCCAAGATGATCATCAGGATAGGGGCTGGAAGCAAGATCATGGTATCCATCAAATTTGTTAGGATCAAGTCAACTTTGCCGCGGAAATAGGCCGCGGGAATACTCAGCACCAGGGCAACAATCGCCGTGGTAATCGCGGCCGTAAAACCAAGCACAAAGGTTGGCGTTGTGGAAGCCAAGAGCATGCTGAGTACATCCCTACCTAACGTATCTGTCCCCAGCAGATGGACGCTATCTGGCGTTGCCGGGTGTGGGATCAAGGCGCTGTCGAAACCCGTGTAGGGATCAAAAAGGCGCCGCTCCCAGATGGTGTTCATCAGAATGGGGTGTGCGACAGCCATCAGGGCAAAGATGATGATCAGGATTACGCCCAAGATCGCCAATCGATCTTGAGTGAAGATATTCCAACTCATCTTGAAACGCTTCCAGGCTAAGACTGTGCGGATTTTGAAGCGATCTCTCTTAGATAAGGTGGTGTACTGGGGATTTGAAAGTGTAGTCATTATGAGCACCTAAGAGCGATTAGATTTTACGTCATCATCAAAGCGGATGCGCGGATCCAGGTATGCGGCCATAACGTCCAAGAATAAGCGCACTACCAGAGCAAGCACACCGATAATTAGCAGCACGCCCATTACGGTGGGGATATCTTGCCAATACATGGCGCCGAATATCATGCCACCCATCCCCGGCCAGTTGACCGAGTCTTCGATAATCACGATGCCAGCAAGAAGGAAAGGCAGCGAGATAAAAAGACGGCTGAGCACCGGTAAGAGCGCGTTGCGGGCAGCATGGCGCTCGCGAATAGTTTTCTGCGGCAGGCCTTTCGCCTGGGCTGTCTTGATATATTCCTCTTTCAAAACCTCGGTCATGCTGGATTGCATGATGATCATCGTGTCGCCAAAACTGAGCAGGATATACGTCAATAAAGGTAA
The DNA here is from genome assembly GCA_016785015.1 of Anaerolineales bacterium. GTDB lineage: Bacteria > Chloroflexota > Anaerolineae > Anaerolineales > UBA11858 > NIOZ-UU35. The sequence continues at coordinate 10,603 of JADHTJ010000096.1, read as the reverse complement.
CGCAGCGGAACTGAGGATATCAAGCGCATAGGGGTGTACGCCGTCCTTGTACCAGAGCCCAAAGACCACGCCAGCTATGACCAACACTTGTGCCCACCAGGGCGTGCGCCATTTCATATAATGCTTGAGCAAAAATGAGACAACTATCACGATCAGCGAAACAATCAGGGCCGTGTTGAACACGATCAAGGCAACTTCACGCGGGCGTAGATCTGTCTCGATCCATAACATGCGGCTGATATTTGGGAAGGCAAGGTTATTGATGCCGCCACCTTGTCCACGCGAAACATCCGCCTGGCGGCCGAAGAAATAGGCCACCAACCAGGCCAACCAGGGGGGGAAAGCGGTAAAAAGAGAGATTCCAGCCAACGTTGTCGCCCCTGATAGCACGCCCTTTCCTCGCCAGGCAGTCCACTTCCCTAGCAGCATACCGATGCCAAAGGCGATCAATGTCCCAGGGATGAAGACTAGCAGTGTGGGCGGCAGCACCAGCTCGATTATTCTTGAGACAGGGAATCCAAATCCGGAGAGGCCCAGATCGCCGCGGAAGATACCTGAAATCCATAGCCAGTACTGCTGAAACATGGGCAAATCTAATCCCAGGCTTTCACGTAAATTTTCCCGTTCTGCACGGTTGAGGAACATGGCAAATTGGTCGACGAAATCACCAGGCATGATCCACTGGATAACGAAAAACATCAGCGAGAGAAACAAGATCAGCTTGATGACGCTAGCGAAGAATTGCTTGATTAGATACTTAGTCACTTTATTCTCCAACTGAAATGATTAACGCAGAGACGGAGAGACGCAATGGGAAATTTATATTAAATCTGTTTCTTTGCGTCTCTGCAACTCTGCGTCTTTGCGTTAAAACAAATCTTCGGGTTTGATGGGCAGATGGCGCACTCTAATTCCGGTCGCATCGAAGATCGCATTGGACAGCGCGGGTGCTATGGGTGGCACGCCCATTTCGCCGATGCCTGAGGGGTTATCGTCGCTCTCAATGATATGCACTTCCACAACCGGCATTTCGTCGATCTGTAAGATGGGGCAGTCGTGGAAATTGCTTTCATTGATGCGCCCATTCTCTAGGGTCACGCCGGCTTTGAGGGCTGCTGTCAGTCCGAAGGCGATGCCCCCTTCCATTTGGGCGGCGATGTTATCGGGGTTAACCGCTGTGCCACAATCCACCGCACAGACCACGCGCTGCACGCGCACTTCGCCGCTGGCATTGACTTCGACTTCGGCAACCATGGCCACGTGAGTCACATTGAAGGTGGCGAAGTATGCCATACCGCGCCCCCAGTTCTCTGGCAGTGTCTCGCTCCAACCAGCTTTTTCAGCAGCCAACTCGATCACTGCGCCCCCACGGCCTGAAAAGATTTCAAGACGATACTCAACAGGGTCTATACCCGCAGCAAAAGCCAACTCATCAATAAAAGATTCTCGCGAGAATGCTTCAGTATGGTTGAAAACCGAGCGCCAGGCTCCCGAGGGAATAATATTTTCTCCATCTTGTGCGCGCACATTGGGGCGTTTTACAGCGGCCGGGTCGCCGCTGGCATATTGGTAGCTCATGGGGTGATAGAAATCGCGCTGAATGTCATCGGCGCGCGACCAAAAAACTTTTAGGGGTGCACCAACTGCCTTTGAAAGCGCGGCAGCTTCGAAGGCGTAATCTGTCTGCAACCGCCGTCCAAAACCGCCACCCATCAAAGGCACATGTACGGTGATCTTATCTGCAGAAATGCGAGTGGCGCGCTGTACCACCGATTTAACTTGCTGAGCATTTTGTGTCGGTGCCCAAACCTCGCAAGAGTCTTCCCGCACATCGGCAACACAGTTCATGGGCTCCATGGTGACATGCGCCTGGTAGGGAAATTCATATACGGCGTCAATGCGGCCGTCTTCAGCAGAGCCCATCTCGGGTACTCTTTCGGCCAACGACGCCCGAATACCCTGACTGCTCAAATTTACTCCATCGCCCTCATTCCAAGATATCACCAATGCTTGGCGGCCTTTTATTGCCGCCCATGTATTTTCAGCAACCACGGCGACTGCACCATCGATTTCATGCACTGAATGAACGCCGTTTACTTGTAGCGTTTTGGAGTCATCGTAGCTGGCGACTGATCCGCCAAAAACGGGGCAGCGCGCCAGGGTGGCATATAACATGTTGGGGAGATGGATATCTGAGGCATAGACGGCCTTGCCGGTGACGATATCTGGGGCATCCCAATGATCCATGTCGCTGCCGATAAGCGAGAACTCCGACTCAGGCTTGAGCGGCACTGTCCACATCTCAGGGGCATCTACCTCCGAAGCGGATTCAACTAAATCCCCATAAGGCAGCTTCTGCTGCCCATCGGGGTGGATCACAAAGCCTGAGTCTGTGCTGCACTCGGCTGCATCAACCTCCCACTGCGCCGCCGCCGCCGATTTGAGCATCTCGCGCCCTGTAGCCCCTGCGATACGCAAGGAGCCATAATAGCTGCTGATACTGGCACTGCCGCCCGTGACTTGATCGCCATAATCCGGATCTGCGCTGGCTTGCTCAATGATCACAGAATCCCAATCCGCATTCAGTTCATCGGCGACGATCATGGCAATGGCTGTACGGATGCCCTGGCCCATCTCTGAGCGGAAGGCGGTGATCGTCACTTTGCTGTCTTTATCGATCTTGATGTAGAGATTTGGCTGGAAGGTATCCTCGGAAACAGCATCCGCTTGAGCAGCTGCTGCCAACCTTGAGCCAGGTTCTAAATAAACAGCTATCATCAGGCTGGCGCCCGCAGTCCCCACGACTTTGAGAAAATCTCGTCTGTTAACTTCCATATCACACCCCCTCCGCCGCACTATGGATCGCCTTGCGGATGCGTTGATAGGTCCCGCAGCGGCACAAGACATCTTTCATTGCCGCATCGATGTCTTCGTCGCTGGGGTTGGGGATGTTATCCAAAAGAGCAACCGCGTTCATGATCTGACCAGGTTGGCAGTAGCCGCACTGTGTGACATATTCATCCTGCCAGGCTTGTTGAACAGGGTGCTCTCCGTTGTCGGAAAGTCCCTCTATCGTAGTGATCTCAACACCGCTGGCATTGGCAACTGGCGTGATGCAAGAACGCTGTGCCTGGCCATCGATCAGCACTGTGCAAGAACCGCATAGGCCCATACCGCAGCTGTATTTGGTGCCGGTCAGGTGAAGTGTGTCGCGCAATACCCACAACAATGGGGTATCGTCATCGACATCCACGGTGTATTGCTGTTGGTTTACGGATAAAGTGAATTCAGTCATCGGATAATCCTTGGAGACCCTAAGGGTTTCTGCTCCTTCGCTTCTCTTGGAGTACTTCGCAAAAACCCTTAGGGTCTGATAAAGATTTCGAGTGTATGTATGTGCTTTATACCATAAGTGAAATTATTTCGTTCAATTTGGTACCAATTCGACCTTTGATATTTGACCTTTTTAATGATACGCTTGCCAAATGAGCGCAGCAGAAGAAAAGACCATTCAAAGCAGATTTGCCACTATCCTTGGTGCGGGTTTGATCGTATGGACCTGTATCGTTTTCATCTTATTAGGCATATGGCTGTGGAAGCGCGCAAGCCAGGAATCCGAGCCTGCGGATTTCTACGCTGCGCTGACTGCTTCTGCGGATGCCACAGAAACTCCCCAACCCATAGAAGAAGATGCGTCTGGCTCGATTGCCCCATCGGGATTTCCCACATTTACCCCTGCTCCACAAACTGCCGCAACATTGCCGCCAGGCTCTGCACCAACTGGAAAAATTGTCTTCACCTGCTATATCAACGGCTTTGATGAGATCTGTCTGATGGACCCTGATGGGGGTAATCAGAAGCGGCTGACCGAAGATCAGGCGACCGACTTTTACGCTTCGCTTGGACCGGATGGACGGACGGTTGTCTTTTCCTCGCGGCGTGATGGGCGCTTTGAAGTGTATTCTATGAACACTGATGGGGGCAACCAACAACGCTTGACGCGTGATATTGGCTCTGCATTTGCACCTGTGATCTCACCAGATGGCAACACAATCCTATTTGCCAATGACATTGGCCCCAACCAAACTCTATGGTTGATCGATATCGATGGGCTTAATCCTCGCCAATTAACAGAATCCCCCTACGATGATGTTGACCCCACCTGGTCCCCTGATGGCTCAATGATCGCCTTCGCCTCCTCGCGCAGCGGAGGGCGCCAACTCTTTGTGATGAACGCCGATGGGACGGGTGTCCGCCAGGTCACAGATTCATCTGATATGGGCGGGCGGCATTCTTGGTCTGCGGACGGTCTTGCGTTGGCTTTTTACGCTGGCCCGCGAGGAGATCACGATATCTACATCGTCAACATCGATGGCACGGGGCTGCGCCAGCTCACCGACGGGGGGGATAACCTGGCCCCCAGTTTCTCTCCCGATGGTGGTTGGATTACTTTTACGTCCTATCGAGATGGTAATAATGAGATTTACGTCATGCTCCCTGACGGAAGTCAAGTTGCGCGCCTGACTAATAATACGCGTCCTGATTGGCAGTCGAGATGGGGACCGTGATCGATGCTGTAAGGAATTTGCCTTCAATATTGTCATTCTGAGGAGAGCAGCGACGAAGAATCTTGCTCTTTGAGTGACAAATGCAGAGATTCTTCGCTGCGCTCAGAATGACAACCTTGTGTCATGCTGAGCCGAAGGCGAAGCATCTCGCGCACGGATGCGCCAGACTCTTCGCTCCGCAAAGCTGCGCTCAGACTTGTACAGAGCCTGTCGAAGGAGTGACATAATTGTATTTTCAGTTTGAGCAGCGCTTAACGCGCTGTAGATATACTCAGAATGACAGTTTTATTGAGGAAAATATGCAAGTAAGTATCATTATCCCCACAATCAACGAAGAAGAAAGCTTAGGCTTTGTGCTCTCTAGCATCCCAATGCACATAGTTGATGAAATCATTGTGGTGGATGGCGGATCGACTGATGATACGGTTGCTATCGCTGAAACAGGCGGTGCGCGTGTCATCCACGAACCGCGACGTGGTTATGGGCAAGCTTGCGCCACCGGTGCCGAGAAAGCAATCGGCGATATTGTTGTCTTTCTTGACGCCGATGGAGCCGATGATCCTGCAAATCTCCCACAGCTATTAGAGCCGATTCTATCTGGAGACGCAGACATGGCGCTTGGTTCTCGCTTAGCCGGGGAGATCGAGAAAGGCGCAATGCCCTGGCAGCAATATTTTGGCAACTGGCTCTCAGCCTTGCTGATTCGTTTGCTTTATCGTTTGCCCATCACCGATCTGAGCCCATTCCGCGCCGTGAAGAAATCCAAGCTCCTGGAATTAGGCATGACCGAAATGACCTACGGCTGGCCCACCGAGATGATCGTCAAAGCGGCCAATGCTGGATGGAAAATAAGGGAAATTCCGGTCAATTATCACAAACGCTACGGCGGTCAATCTAAGATCAGCGGCACGTTGCGCGGAACAGTTTTGGCAACTTATTTCATACTTTCTACGATATTTAAATATTTATTTAACGCAAAGTCGCAAAGAGGCCGAGACGCAGAGAAACCATTAATTGATAGCTTGGCGTCTGCGCGTCTCAGCCACTCTGCGTTAATCATTATGGCCAAGGAGCCCAAGCTCGGCTCGACAAAGACGCGGCTTTGCCCACCGCTGTCTCTTGAAGGTGCAGTTCGTCTGTACGAGGCGCTGTTACTCGACACCATCGAGATGACTGAGAAACTTGTTGGCATCGACGGAAACGACGGCATCGACCTGGCCATTGCCATTACGCCCCCAGAATCGCAAGGCTACTTTGAGAGCATTTCTCCTCCTGGGACACTCCAACTACCGGTCACGTGTGCGGATATTGGCGAGTGCTTGACAAAGGTTCTTGGTCAGCTGCTTGCTCTAGGCTATAAGAAAGTAATTGCGCTTAATGCTGACGGACCTTCCTTGCCCATGGAATTCATTCAGGATGCAATTGAACTCCTCGACAAAAATGATCTGGTTTTTGGTCCATCTGAAGATGGTGGTTATTATTTAATTGGTATGAAAGAAAAAACGCCTGAGATTTTCACGGGTATTGCCTGGAGTACTTCCCAAGTTTTAGAGCAGACTCTGGCGAAAGCCGAATCTCTGGGTTTGAAAGTTGCCCTAACATCCTTATGGTACGACATCGATACATTTGCAGATATCGAGCGTCTGCGCCTGGAACTAGCATCAATTCCCAGCGACCGCCTGATCCACTGTAGGCGATATTTCGATGAAAACTAAACTCACTTGGGCATTCAACAATCTTGGGGGAATGTCATTTGCTTTGGGATTGTTGATCTTGGGGAGTTTTGTGAGCTTACTCAAGCTTCCAAGTTTTCGGGGGCTCAACACAACTACTTTTCTGGCATATTATCTCATCGCCGGAATTGCCTATGCTCTAGCAATTCATCGCCTGGGACGAGATCATATCTCCCTGAAGTCCATTTGGGGCTTCGCTATTTTTTTTAGATTGATATTACTCTTCACTTCACCATCGCTCTCTGATGATGTTTATCGATATGTGTGGGATGGACACTTGCTCAATCAGGGTGTCAACCCCTACGCGCTGCCGGTTGACTCAATGCTGTTAGATGTTTACGATACACAGCTGCGTGCGTTTGTCAACAACGCCTGGATGGCATCGCCATATTTACCCACGTCCCAATTGATCTTTGCGACCGTTTCTCGGCTTGCCCCACAGAGTGTTTTTGCCTTCCAGATTGTTTCAACCTTCTTCGATCTGCTAACAGGCTGGACGGTGATGAAAATCTTAGAAAACCTTTCTCTTTCGCGCAAAGCTGTACTGCTATATTTATGGAACCCTTTGGTGATCGTTGAATTCGCTCACGCTGCTCACATCGATTCCCTGATGATTTTCCTAATGATGGCTTCTTTTTGGCTGCTGATGCAATCACAAAAGGCCCTTCAAGGCAGCCATATTGCTTTCAAAAATAATCTTTTATCTGCTGTTGCGCTTGCTGGGGCGACGCTGACCAAGGTTTTACCCATCTTATTGGTGCCAATATTGATGAAAAGATGGCGCTGGAAAGGGACAGTCTTATTCTTCCTTATCATAGCAACGGTGTTAGCAATATTTTCTGTCAATTCAGGCTGGGGCCTCAGCGGCGAATTGGATGGCACAGGCGTTTTCGGGGCTATTCGAATTTATTTAGAGTATTGGAATTTCAACAGCGGCATTTATCACTGGCTGGAAGTTGCATTTTCCGGATATCAAACAGCTGGCGCCGTCCCCGCAGATATCGTTGGAGAAACGCCAATCCTGCTCGCCAAAATCACAACCATGGGTTTGTTCGGCGCGGCGGTCTTATTCACAACCTGGCAAGTTTGGCGAAAGGATAGAAATCAGCTTAATTTGCTGCGCCTGGCTATCATCCCCCTGGGAGCATATCTAATGCTCACCACCACGCTCCACCCCTGGTACCTGATTATAATCATTCCCTTGCTCCCATTCATCTTTGCACAAAGGGGCGTATCAACGTCATATCAGGCTTTCATTTGGCCTTGGATTTATCTATCCATCGCGATAGCATTTTCTTATCTGACATACTATGATATAGATAATTTGCGAGAGTATGTCCAAGTGCGTGCTTTAGAGTATGTGCCCACATATTTGCTCCTGATATGGGCGATCTTGATGTCATTTCATCAGCGTAAGAATAGCGAGACCGCAGCCGTCAGAAAAATAATCTAAAAGCTAGGTAGTGTTGACATGTCAAATGTTTTTAGGCAAATATTGCCAATTGTGCAAATATCGTTTCCAGAGAGAAGTCGCCAAATGTCAACACGGCCTAAACTTCTTTAAGAAGTTTAGCTTTTGCAAAGAAGGACACCATATGACAATCGCACTTGCCATTTTCACCGGAGTAAGCCTTGGATACGCCCTGGAGCGGGGTGATTTGTGTTTTCACAGCACCCTGAGGGGCATATTCCGCAAACCCAAACAACTCGATCTCTTTCGGGCATACATCCTGGCTTTATTGATCGCCACTCCAGCGGTTTACATCATGCGCACCTTGGGCTGGATCGACCCCTGGATTCCACCCTTTGCATGGCGAGCAAATATTTTTGGTGGATTGATCTTCGGCATCGGAATGGTCGTGGCAGCGTCCTGTATTACGGGCCTCTTCTACAAGCTAGGCCATGGCATGTTGGGCACCCTGGTCGGTTTGGCGGCCTGGGCTGTCGGAGATATCCTGGTGTACCGCGGACCCTTGTCTGGATTAAGAGCGACGCTTTCTGCTGGCGGAACCAGGCAAACAATAACTGAGCTATCAGGCTCCGCGGGTTGGATCATCATAATTGGGTTAGGGTTGATTGCCGCGTTTTGGCTTTGGCGCGCTCCCGAAGAGAACCGCACGCAGCGCGACAAATTGTGGGGTTGGTTGCCCCTGGGCATTATCGTTGGTGTGATCATCAGCCTGAGCTGGCTGCTGGCCAAAGCTGGCGGAGCCAATTACCCTTACGGCACATCCTATGTGCCTACCGGCATTTATTTGGCTATTTTCGAAGGTGGCTCGGAAGGTTCTTCTCCCTGGATCCCTATTGCGTTAGTGAGCTTAATTCCAGGGGCAATCATCGCCGCATTGCGAGCAAAAACGATGTGGGTGCGCGGTGAGACTGCCAAACGCTATCTGCAATTGGGCGCAGGTGGTTTCTTGATGGGCGTTGGCGCGGCTTTCGCGGGAGGCTGCAACCTGGGGCATTCCCTGGTGGGCGTGCCGCTGCTCTCAGTTGGCAGCATCGTCACGACTGTGTCGATGGCTGTGGGCGTATTTTTGATGGATCGAGTTGTTCGAATATTATCCGTTCTTAATGGTTTTGGATTAAACTAATATTATGATCGATATCTTACTGGTAAACCCAGTCTTCCTCAGCCAAAACGAAGCTGAACGCGAGCTGATGAATCCCTACTTCCCCTTGGGATTGCTTTATCTTGCTGCCTTCATTCGAGAGCAAGGATTCAGCGTTGAGATTTTTGATGGCACTTTCCAGGATGGCTTGGATGACTTCAATAAATCACTAAAGAAATTCGCGCCAAATTTTGTAGGCATCACTGCTGTCAAACCCAATCGTGAATTAGCACTGGCTGTAGCTGAAATCGCACACGCCTTTGGTGGCAAGGTCATTCTTGGCGGTCCCGACCCAACATACACGCCCAAAACTTATTTAGCATCATCTCATGTAGATATTGTTGTCCATCACGAGGGCGAACTGACTCTCCTTGAGCTGCTGCAGATGGGAAAAGAAATTCGTGATCTCAATCAAATCGATGGGATTGCCTTTCGTGACCAGGATGGTGCAGTTGTTATCAATCCGCGGCGGGATTTCATTCTCAACCTGGACGAATTACCCCTACCGGCACGCGACCTGATTGATATGGATCAATATCTTAATGTCTGGCGCGAGCACAACGGCTACGCCTCACTGACCATTTCTGTAGGACGCGGCTGCCCCTTTGGCTGTGAGTGGTGTCAAGATGCTGTCCATGGCCCTAAACTGCGCCAGCGCTCACCCGAAAGTGTTGTTGAAGAGGTCAAATCCTTGATGGCTATTTATAACATTGACCGATTGCGCGTAATCGATGATGTCGATGGCCTTGACAGCGAATGGCTCGCAGAATGGGAACGGGTGGCTGTAGCCGAAAATGCCATTGTGCCTTTTGAAGCATTGAACGACCTGGAGCGACAAGATATCCCTATGCTGGATGTGCGCGACAGCCTCTGACGTAAACGCAATGTTTATTTCCCCACCGTGAGTGGGAACCTGCATGCACCACCGATAGGTTAGTTTAATATAAGGTGACAGTCACTTACGAAGTGACTGTCACCTCAATGTCAATATGGTAACCCCAAACTTCTTCACCTCTGGCTCGCCCTATCTCAACCATCCCCTGTTGACAGCTGAACGCACTTCCAAGGAGGTTGATTTTGTAATCGCCCAAACTGCATTGGAACAGGGCTCTTCGATCCTCGATGTCGGCTGCGGCTTTGGACGGCACAGCATCGAGTTAGCCCGACGGGGATACGATGTTGTGGGTATCGATCCTTCTGAAGCCATGATCAGCGCGGCCAATCAACGCGCCGCCGAAGTTTGGGAGAACCCAAAGTTTATGCAGGCGCGTGGTGAAGAATTCTCATCAGAAGACAAATTCGATGCCGCCATCTGCTTATTCACGACCCTGGGGCAGATCGACGAAATTGGTGAGAACACTGGGTTAGTAAAACGTGTTGCGGAAGCATTGAGTCCTGAGGGAATGTTTATCATCGAAGTGCCAAACCTTCATTGGTTGGCAGAAAATATAAAAACATCTGAGCGCTTTGGGGATGATGAGAATTACACAGAAATCACGAGAGAACTGAATCAAGAAACCAATATTGTCACTGAAAATTTTGAAGTGGTTTCTCCTGAAAAGAATAAAGAATACCTTTTGAGGTACCGCCTTTTGACGCAAAAGGAATTAGGCAAACTGCTAAGCGAAGCCAGGTTTGCTACCAAAGCCATCTATGGGGATTATGATGGCCACCCTTACACCTATTACAC
>JADHTJ010000095.1 GCA_016785015.1 Anaerolineales bacterium | reverse complement strand
ACTTTGGCCGAAGCGCGTTTATTAAAAGATGAGCGCAACCCGGTTGTGATTTTGGGTGAAGGCGATATTGAGAAAGCGCTCAAAGTTAGTGTCCACCGCGTTACCAAAGGTGCGCGTGCTAAAATCGAAGCTGCTGGCGGCAGTGTAGAAATTATTGAATTGTAGGCGAATAAGGAGCCTTATATGAAGCGGTCTGCTTGGCGCTATCTTTGGACAGCCCGAGACATTCGACGGAAACTCTTGATCACACTGGGAATTATGGTGATCTACCGTTTTGCTGCACAAGTGCCCGTTCCCGGTGTAAACCGTGCTGCGCTCTCTGCCATCTTGTCAGGTGGTGGTGCAGCTGGAACCCTGGTGGGTATTCTTGACTTGCTTTCAGGTGGTACGGTAGCGAACTTTTCCGTGATGGCAATGGGTGTGTATCCTTATATTACGGCTCAGATTATCTTGCAGTTGTTGGTGCCAGTGATCCCTGCTTTGCAGCGCCGTATGGAAGAAGATCCCCGGGAGGGCCAGAAATGGATGGAAAAATGGACTTACGTCTTGGCCGTACCCATGGCGGCTCTTCAAGCGGTCTCCCAAATCCGAATCTTTAGCAGCTTTGCAGGCGGTGTGCCGATCATTGATAATTATGGATTTAGCGGCAGTGCCTTGCTGCCTTCGCTTGCGATCATTTTTAGTATGACGGCTGGCACGATGTTTGCCATCTGGCTTGGTGAATTGATCTCTGAGTATGGTATTCGAAACCAAGGCCTTTCACTGTTGATTTTTGCCGGAATCGTTTCACGTATTCCGCAAAATTTTGGTCAACTTCTGAATCCTGGTGCGTATGCTGATCCTGATGTACGCTGGTTGGTGTTTGGGACTATGATTGTGATTACCATCTTGATTATTGCGGTAATCGTATATGTTCAGCAAGGCCAACGAAATGTGCCTGTCATGTACCCTGGACGGCGAGTTGGTCGGCGTATGTCGATGCCCGTCAAAGGCACTTTGCCTTTGCGAGTTAACATGGCCGGAATGATCCCGCTGATTTTCGCTCAATCATTGCTGACATTCCCGGCAATCATCGCCAGTTTCTTTGTTGAATCGGAAACAGCATGGGTTGCGAATCTTGCTCTGGGGACACAAAACATCTTCGGTGGTAACAGTCCCTGGTATTGGCTGATTTACTTCCTCTTTGTAGTGGGTTTTGCCTTCTTCTATACCGATGTATTGTTTGCCCAGCAGAACTATGGTGAGAATCTCAAGCGCTCTGGCGCACAGATCCCCGGTGTTAGCAAAGGGGAGCCAACCCAGCGTTATTTAACAAAAGTGCTTCGCCGAATTACCTTCCCAGGCGCTTTCTTCTTGGGAATGGTGGCGATTATGCCTTTCTTAGTTGGATTGGTTCTGCCATTAGGCCAAAACACTGGTGTTCTCTTAGTGTCGTCATCAGGTTTGCTGATTGTTGTAGGTGTTGTTCGTGATACCTTCTTCAATATCAATGCAGAACTCAAACTGCATGGTTACGATGAGGCTCTGTTAGTTCGGTAGAGAGAAAAGAATGGCTAAGCAAATTGTTATGCTTGGCCCTCCCGGCGCAGGGAAGGGCACCCAGGCAAAAGTCTTGTCAGAAAAGTTGGGAATCCCGCATGTTTCATCGGGTGATATCTTCCGAGAGAATATGCGCGAGCAGACCGAACTTGGAAAAAATGCTGCTCTTTATATCAACCGAGGTGAACTGGTTCCGGATGATGTCACGATTGCTATGATTAGCGAACGGATTTCTCGAATTGACTGTGACGAAGGCGTCGTATTAGATGGGTTTCCCCGCACTGCCACCCAGGCTGAGGCACTCGATGAAATGCTGGGTGATCTCAATAAAGGCCAGGTGGATGCAGTTCCATGTGTCGATGTGCCCAATGATGTACTCATCGACCGCCTCACTGGACGACGCACATGCCGCGCTGAAGGACATATTTTCCATATCATGTTTAAGCCTCCTCAAGAGGCTGGAAAATGTGATATTGATGGATCAGAACTTTATCAACGCGAAGATGATACTGTTTCCACAGTATCCAACCGGATTGATGTTTATCAAAAGCAAACCCAGCCGCTGATTGATTATTACCAGCAGCAAGGTGTTTTGTTAGAGATCAATGGTGATCAACCGATTGAAGCTGTCTTGGATGAAATCATGACAGCCCTCTCAGGTGTGTAGGAATTCGAGTATGGTTTGGCAACGAAACGTCGTCGTAAAGACACCTGAAGAAATCGAGATCATGCGCGAAGCTGGACGCATCAATGCAATGGCCCTCGATACTGCTCGACAGTTGATCCGCCCTGGCGTGACCACTGCCAAGTTGGACAAGGCTGCTGAGCAAGTTATTCGTGATCACGGCGGAACGCCAACCTTTATGGGTTATCCAGGACCTTATCCTTATCCTGCCACGCTGACGATTAGCGTAAACGAAGCTTTGGTGCACGGGATTCCTGGTAAGCAAGAGCTTAAAGCAGGTGATATCGTTTCGATCGATTGTGGAACGACATACAAAGGATTTATCGCTGACTCTGCCTTTACGGCTGGGGTGGGTGAGATCTCTGACGATGCCCAGAAATTGATGGACATTACCGAGAAAGCTTTGTATATTGGTATCAAGCAGATGCAATCCGGTCATCGAGTTGGTGATATTTCGGCAGCGATCCAAGGATATGTTGAAGGCAACGGCTACCATGTACCCAGAGAATATAGTGGGCATGGAGTTGGCCGACAAATGCACGAGGCGCCTCAGGTGCCTAATTATGGAAGAGCAGGACGAGGCCTTGTGCTGCGCCCTGGCATTACTTTAGCGATAGAGCCGATGCTCTTGGTTGGGACTTTCCGGACGCGCGTTTTGCCGGATCAATGGACTGTCACTTCGGCAGATGGCTCCCTGACAGCACACTTTGAGCACACTGTGGCTGTCACAGAAAATGGCCCGCTCGTATTGACGCCGATGGAAAAAGTTCTGGACGGAAGAAGTATTAGCTAGTATAATCAAGCGCTTTTGGCTTGAACCGACTTCCTCTGGTAGTTGGTTGGAAGAGAGACAATTATGAAAGTATCAGCATCCGTAAAGAAACGCTGCGCAAAATGCAAAATTGTGAAGCGCAAAGGTACATTGTACGTAATTTGTGAGAATCCAAAACACAAACAGCGACAGGGATAAATTATTATGGCACGTATTGAAGGTGTAGACCTGCCACGAGATAAGCGGGTCCAAGTAGCTCTAACATATATCTACGGCATTGGCCGTACAAGGTCGAATGAATTATTGGCTGCCACGGGTATTGACCGGGATAAGCGCGTCAAGGATTTAACCGACACTGAAGTTACTGGTCTTCGTGAGTTGATTACCCAGAACTACAAAGTTGAAGGTGATCTGCGCCGTGAAACCCAAATGCATATCAAGCGTTTGATCGAAATCGGAAGCTATCGAGGCAACCGTCATCGACGCAACTTGCCCCTTCGAGGCCAGCGGACGCGCACAAACGCGCGCACCCGCAAAGGACCCAAGAAAACTGTGGCAGGTCGTGGCCGCCGCCGAGGCGTGGCGAAGAAATAGGTTTGTAGTTCTTCAGGAACAAGGTGCATCACTCTTGCTGTGAAACCCTCTAATTTACAGATTGGGTGCAGCATCCCCCTGAGTTTCTACAAGAATGCCGTGGAACGAGTCTGCAACCCAGATGGGAATCCTTCTAACATTCCCCGTGGCAAATGGTCTGTAGCCTGCCAGTTCCTGGTACAAGCACAAAACAAAATCACGATTTGAGTGCGAGGTAGTATGGCTAAGAAAGGTACACAGCGCAAGAAGAAAGGCGCAAAGAAAACCAAGCGTGCTTTGTCCTCCGGACAGGTGCACATTTACGCGACGTTTAATAATACGATCGTGACCATTACTGATACCCAAGGGAACACGGTTTGCTGGGGCAGCCCAGGAATTATGGGTCTCAAGGGCTCCCGCAAGAGCACTCCCTATGCAGCGCGTTTAGCTGCAGAACATGCCGTCAAACTGGCCATGGATATGGGAATGCGCGAAGCTGAATTGTTTGTAAACGGCCCTGGCCGTGGCCGAGAATCAGCTATTCGTGCTGTTCAGGCGTTGGGCATAAAAGTCACTTCGATTACTGATCAGACTCCTGTGCCACACAATGGTTGTCGACCGCCAAAGAAGCGCCGCGTATAATTTTGACCGAAATCATTTGCCTGAGGATTTCCTTGTTGGTATTTGATAACTAGAACGAAAAAAGACAGATAGAGGATTAAAATATGGGACGATATCGTGGGCCCGTTTGTAAATTGTGTCGGCGAGAAGGCGAGAAACTCTTCTTGAAAGGCGCACGTTGTTATACGGCAAAGTGTTCTTTTGAGCGCCGAGGATACCCGCCTGGAGATCATGGGCGAACTGCTCAATTCCGCCGCCGTCGCGAATCAGACTTTGCAAGACAGTTGCGAGCAAAGCAAAAAGCTCGCCGAGTTTATGGTGTTATGGAGCGACAGTTCCGTCGTTATTACGAAGAGTCACTCCAGCGCCGTGGCCTGACTGGTCTAAACTTGCTGCAGATTTTGGAATCCCGTTTGGATAATGTTATTTATCGCATGGGGTACGCCAGCAGCCGGACCCAGGCTCGAGTATTGGTGACACACGGGCATTTCAATGTCAATGGACGTCGAACGGATGTGCCCTCTATGTTGCTCTCCCCCGGCGATGTTGTCGCCGTTCGAGAAGGCTCTCGTAAACGCACTTACTTCAAGGATCTTGGCGCTGTTGCTACAGACCGAACCGTTCCTGAATGGGTGAACCGTGACGTAGAGGCTTTGACGGGTGATGTTGTTCGTTTGCCCGAGCGCCTTGAGATAGACGGAAACTTGAATGAGCAGCTCATTGTTGAGTACTACTCACGACGGTAAGTAAAATCGTGAATTTTTACGACACGAAACCTCGAATAATAGAACGGAGGGGCGACCTGTGTTGGGATTGAGTAATTTAGTTACGCCGAAAATCGAGCGAGAAGCTGAGTCTCGAAATTACGGCAAATTTGCAATTAGCCCGCTTGAGCGTGGCTATGGTCTCACCTTGGGCAATGCTTTGCGACGGGTTTTGCTGGGCTCTTTAGAAGGAGCTTCGGTAACATCCATTCGCGTCGCGGACATTCATCATGAATTCCGTGATATCCCTGGTGTGCGTGAAGATGTCATCCATGTGATGCTGCAGGTTAAGAAACTGCGCATGATTCTGCATGAAGTGGATACCGCGCGGATGCATCTCGAAGTGCATGGTACGGGTGAAGTGACTGCTGCGGATATTATTCCGCCGTCCGATGTTGAGATTGTGAACCCAGAGCTTTATCTGTTCACTGTGGACGATCGCGATACTCCTTTGGAGATCGAGTTTACGGTGCAGCGCGGGCGTGGATATTCCCCCGCGGAAAATCGTACTGGTCGTCTGCCCATCGGTGAGCTTCCTGTAGATGCGATCTACAACCCAGTGAAGCGCGTCAACTATGATGTTGGCTTTGCTCGAGTTGGACAGAGCACTAACTTCGATAAGCTCACTATGGAGATTTGGACAGATGGCACCATTGAACCTGAGGTTGCTCTCAGCACCAGCGCTAAACTGCTCATGGAACATTTGCAGCATTTGGCAGGCGTCAGTGCGGAATCTCTGGCTGTTATGGTTGAAGAACAATATGAAGAAGAAGGTCTGGGTGAAGAGATCATTGAAACCCCCATTGAGGATTTGGATCTTTCAGTGCGTGTGTTCAACTCGTTGAAGCGCGCTGGGATCACCAATATCGGTGAGATCCTTGAGTTGATGGATAAAGGTGATGATGCAGTCCTGTCTATCCGGAATTTCGGTGTGAAGAGCCTTTTAGAACTGAGAGATAAAATGGTTGAAAAAGGGTATCTTCAAGACGGGGCCTTGGCAGACCTGGAATTGGAGTAAGCAGAAATGCGACACAAGATAGCTGGAAAGAGACTTAGCCGCAGTAAAGGCCAGCGTATGGCTTTACGTCGGACGATGATAAAACAGTTATTCGATAACGAGCGCATTCAAACAACGCGCGCCAAAGCAGAACATATTCGCCGCCCTGCGGAGAAACTGATCACATTGGCAAAGCGTGGTAATGAAGCCGAAGGTGCTGATGCAGTGCACGCACGCCGTTTGGCCGTTGCCCGCTTAGGTGACAAAGAAATAGTTACCAAGCTGTTTGATGAGATTGCCCCTCGTTATGAAAGCCGCCCTGGTGGATACACCCGCATGATAAAGATGGGTCTCCGTCAAGGCGATGCTTCTGAAATGGTAATTTTAGAATTAGTAGAAGAATGATCAGTGAACAGTTAGCAGTATACGGTAATCAGTAACCACTGTTCACTGCTCACTGACCACTGGCAAATGGCACGTTACCAAGTTATTCTCGCCTACGACGGCACCGAATTTCACGGATCTCAGCGACAACTCGAGGTTCGGACAGTTCAAGGTGTCGTTGAAGATGCTTTACGAAAGCTGAGTTGGGCAGGAGAGACGATAATCATGGCTGGGCGTACCGATACGGGCGTCCACGCCTCGGGACAGGTACTGGCTTTTGATTTAAACTGGAGCCACACCGAGGACGATCTACGCAACGCTCTGAATGCTTTGCTGCTTGACGATGTGTCAGCAAGAAGTGTCGCAAAATGTGATGCGGAGTTTCATCCTCGATTTGATGCGCTTTCCCGTACTTATCGTTATAAAGTCTTCATAGACCCGGTTCCTAACCCGTTGGAAGAGCGTTATTCCTGGCGAATTTGGCCATCTCCTGACGTGGGCAATATGCAGGACGTCGCGAATTTATTCTTGGGTGTCCACGATTTCGCTGCATTTGGCAGCCCCATGAAACAAGGTGGCAGCACTGTCCGTGAAATCAACGCAGTTGGTTGGGATCGCGGAAGTGATGCCAATACCCTGGAATTCGTGGTCACCGCTAATGCATTTCTTTATCATATGGTACGGCGACTGGTTCATGTCCATGTGAAGGTAGGCCAGGGCGTTCTTTCGGTAGAGCAAATCCGGCAATATTTGGATGCCCCTGAAGGCCCGCCTGTCCAGGGATTAGCCCCAGCCCAAGGATTAGTGCTAGAAGAAGTGAAGTATCAGCAAGAATAGCAAAAGATATAAATCGGAGAGTAAGACCGTGTATAAAACGTTTTATCCAAAACCTGAAGATATAACTAACGAGTGGGTCTTGGTTGATGCCAACGATCAAACCCTGGGTCGCTTAGTGACTCAAATTGCCGCGGTGATGTTGGGCAAGCATAAGCCTAAATTCACCCCTGGTGTTGATATTGGCGACTACGTCATTGTAGTAAATGCCAAGCGTATTCGAGTCACTGGAAACAAGCTGGACGATAAAATGTATCATCGAACCAGCGGACGCCCAGGTGGCCTCAAATCCATTAACCTACGTGGCTTACTCGAAAAGCATCCTGAGCGCGTGATCGAAAAAGCGGTTTGGGGCATGCTGCCTCACAATCGCTATGGGCGTAAGCTGATGAAGAAACTGCGTGTTTTCGCAGGACCCGACCATCCCCACGACGCTCAAAATCCGAAACCTATCGAAGAAGTTTTACCTTCGAGTGAGGAGTAATCATGGCAGAACAATATTACGAAGGAATTGGCCGTCGTAAAGCCAGTACAGCGCGTGTTCGTGTGATGAGTGGTTCCGGCGAGTTTATTGTCAATGAGAAACCGCTAGAAGCATATTTCACCCGCCAGGGAGATGCACAGATCATCCTTGGGCCGCTGGAAACAGTGGGTCAGCGCAACTCACTTGATGTGAGTGTGCGCGTACAAGGCGGTGGTGTCACAGGACAGACTGATGCAGTTCAGTTAGGCCTTGCTCGTGCACTGGTGGTTATGACCCCTGAAAACAAACCTGCTCTGCGAAAAGGCGGTTTCATGACCCGGGACGCGCGCGAGAAAGAGCGCAAGAAACCTGGTCTTAAGCGAGCCCGCAAGGCACCGACCTACACCAAGCGTTAGTATTTTCATGAACAGTGAAGCGTAATGCGCAAGGCGTTGAAAAACGTTTTCCGCATTACGCTTTGCATTTAAAAATTTTCAATTATGGCAAATCTCGGCATTACTCTTCTCGGTCTTGGCCCAGGTTCCCCGGAGCTTCTCACTCGGCAAGCCTGGCAAGTATTAGAAAACGCCACTGAGATCCACTTGCGCACGCGACATCATCCTACTGTGGATGGGTTTCCCGAACATCTTCTGGTGCATTCGTTTGATCACTTGTATGAGAAAACAGAATCGTTTGAGGATGTCTACGCTCAGATTGTGGATGAAATCATTGCTTTGGGGCGCAAACCGGAGGGTGTCATCTATGCTGTGCCAGGACATCCCTTTGTGGCTGAATCCACTGCACCGGAGATTTACCGCCGTGCCAAGGAAGAGGGAATTTCGCTCTCCGTTGTCGAGGGTCTCAGTTTTCTTGAACCTTTGTTTACATCCCTGGGGGTTGACCCACTGCCCCACATTGCCGTGGTTGATGCACTTTCACTTGTTGATGGTCATCATCCTCCCTTTCCTCCCAGTGCACCAGCATTAATTGCCCAAATCTATGATGCACACATTGCATCGGAAGTAAAGCTCACCCTGGCGAATCTCTATCCAGATGATCATCCCGTTCGATTGGTTCATGGGGCGGGAACACAGAATGAGCTGGTTGAAGATTTGCCACTTTTCGAGATTGATCGCAGTGAACAAATCGGTTTACTCACCAGTTTGTTTCTGCCGCCCCTCGGACCGCATACGTCCTTCGAATCTTTGCAAGAGATCACGGCACATTTACGAGCCCCTGAGGGCTGCCCCTGGGATCAAAAGCAGACTCCCCAATCTATGCGCCCCCATTTGATGGAAGAGGCTTATGAATTGCTGGCTGCTATTGATGCTGATGATTTTTCAAAAATGCAGGAAGAATTTGGTGATGTGCTGTTGGTGATTACTATGCTCATGCAAATAATCAGCGAAGTAGATTTCAACAGCGCCGATGTGATCCACGATATCAGCGCCAAGCTTATTTACCGGCACCCGCATGTGTTTGGAGATTTGCAGGTCGATGGGGAAGAGGCAGTACTCAAGAATTGGGAACAACTCAAAGCAGAGGAACGACAAGCCAATGGCGAAACCGATAAGGGATTGCTGGATGGTGTATCAATTGCATTACCCGCACTGACTCAGGCTCAAGAGTATCAGGGACGTGCAGGCCGAGTTGGCTTTGATTGGCCTGAAATTCAGGGTGTAATCGATAAAGTTTGTGAAGAAGTCGAAGAAATCCGTACTGCCCCCGATGATGAAGCCCGTTCCGCTGAAATGGGTGATTTGCTCTTCTCAGTGGTGAACCTGGCCCGGTGGCTGGATATCGATGCCGAGAGTGTTCTAAGGGAAGCAAATGATCGTTTTAGGGGCAGATTTACTCGTGTCGAAACAACCGCGCGTAAACGGGGGCTCGATATGAGTGAAATGTCAATAGAAGAGTTAGAAGCTCTTTGGGAACAGGCAAAAAAGAGAGATTAGAGATAGGGTAATACTAATATCCAGTCTCTAATCTCCATTATCTAAGTAGCTTTATCCGCTGATAATCCCCTTCAAAATATCACTGCCAATACCCGCAACACCAGATTGCTCGCCGCCACCCTGGCTAAAAGTGATACCGCGCTTGATGCGGTCTACCAGCCGCGAAAAGGGCAGGCTTTGCAAGTATACTTTGCCCGGTCCAGTTAATTTGGCAAGGAAGAGACCTTCGCCTCCAAATAGAGCATTCTTGAACCCGCCAATAAATTGGATATCGTAATCCACCGTTGTTGCGAAAGCAACCAAGCAACCTGTGTCGACACGCAGGGTTTCTCCTGAGGCTAGATCTTTTTCGATAACCGTGCCTCCTGCGTGAGTGAAAACCATGCCATCACCAACGAGGCGCTGCAAGATAAAGCCCTCGCCGCCGAAGAAACCAGCTCCCAGGCGTTTGGTGAAAGCGACCTCGATCTCTGTCCCCTGCGCGGCGCAAAGGAACGAATCTTTTTGGCACAAAACCTGACCATTAAACTGATCCAGGTCAAAAGCAACGATCTTGCCAGGATAGGGGGCGGCAAAGGCGACATGCTGCTTCCCAGCCCCAGTATTCAAGAAAGTTGTGATGAAGAAGCTCTCGCCGGTGACCATGCGCTTTAGCCCTTTGAAGAGGCCGCCGCCGGTGTCCGTTTGCATTTCGATACCGTCTTCCATATAGGTCATTGTGCCTGCTTCGGCTCGTATACCCTCGCCGGGATCGAGCTCGACTTCGACCAATTGTAGGTCGTCACCATAAATTTTATAATCGATTACGTCAGCCATTATTTCCTCCGAAAAATTGATATTTATCTTATTGAGACTTTACCATTTTACTAGGATTTACGTATTTCCGGGACAAATGTTGTGTCATTACATTGTCAGCACGCCTGCACCCGGTGAAGCCTGGACGGGGAAACATTTGCATCAATGCCTGTACGTTCATTAGACGTCTGCAGAACTGATACAGAAAATCGATCAATTTCACTGTTTTTAGCAAAAGCCACACGGCAACCGCCAAAACCCGCTCCCGCGCCGCGAGCCCCAAATACGCCTGAAGTGTTCATGGCTTGCGCACACGATTTCGACAAACCTCGGAAGCGGTTTTGCTCTTCGGGTAATAGGGTCACGCGTAATAGAGTCAAGGCATCGCTCAAATCGGAGTCCGTGCCCCAAACGAAGTCCTTTTGTCAGCCTTGCAATCTCATTCCCAGAATCGTACCAATCAGGGGGTTGTAACGGCGGTGGGGATGTTTGGTGGGGTCAAACATCTCATTTTCTCTCAAAAAATTCTGCATAAAATCCCCCCTCTAGAGTCTAATCTGAAGAGGGGGAGTTGAGAACACCATATTATAGTGGTACAAATTCCAAACTAAATGTCTATTTCAAATACTTGTCCATCCAACGCGAGACGTGGTTCAAGCGCACAATTCGCCTGTCTGTACGACCCATGCGAGAAAGTCCGTGGGGTTCATCAGGGAAACGTACCATTTCAGTGTCAATGCCCAGAGTTTTCAGAGCTACGAAGGCTTGCTCTCCTTGCTCGATAGGACAGCGATGGTCGTTCTCGCTGTGGATGATCAATGTGGGCGTATTGGCATTGCCAATGTAAGCCATTGGTGAATGTTTCCATAGTGTATCGAGATCTTCCCATGGGGGTTTATTGCTCATAACCTGTTGGAAGATCCAATTCAAATCACTGGAGCCCCACATGCTTACGAAATTGCTGACCACGCGTTGGGCAACAGCGGATTTGAATTGGTGCGTGTGCCCGATGGTCCATAATGTCATATAGCCGCCATAGCTGCCACCGGTGATGCCCATTTTTTCTTGATCAATATAGGGTTGGGCGGCCATGTGATCTGCCCAGAGCATCAGGTCGGCGTAATCGGCGTTGCCCCAGCCACCCCATATGGCCTTGGAATGTTCTTCGCCATACCCCTGTCCGCCGCGCGGGTTGCTGAAGTAAACTACATATCCCTGAGCGGCCAAATAGTAGAACTCATGCATCATGAACTCGCCGTATTGCGCCAATGGTCCACCATGGATTTCGAGGATGCATGGATATCTTCGGGAAGAGTCGAATTTTGGGGGTTTCATGATCCAACCCTGAAGGTTGTTGTTGTCGCGCCCCTTGAACCAGACTTCTTCCACCGAGCCAAGATCTACATCGTCTAACCAGGTGTTGATCTGCGTAATTTGGCGTGATTTCACTTCCTTGAGTTTGCGCAGACAAACCTGTCCGGGGTCGGTCATCGTCCCAAAGAAATGAGCCAGTTTTTGGTGCTGGAGATCAAAAGAATACCCGCCAACAACCCCCTTGTCATCAATCACCGTTTGCAGGTTTTTTCCATCTTCTCCAATTGACATTAGTATGCTGCTGCCATGTTTGCTGACTTGAAAATAGATCGTCTGGCTGTCTGGGGACCAGGTTGGGGGAAGCAAGATCGCCCCGCCAAAGTTGAGATCATTGATTGTGGCGTGCTCGACGGTGAAATCTAAATCAAGGGTCAGGTTTTGGGGAGGAGTTGAACCGTCGAATGGGACAACCCACAAATCGGTATTTTGCCACCACTGACCGCGCTCACGCTTGGCGAAATAAGCGATCCATTTGCCATCGGGGGAAACGCTGGGTAATTGGGTGTTGTTGCCAACGGTTTTGATCACTCGCGGCTCGCCACCTTCGGAAGGGATGACAACGAGATCGTTGTCGCCATGTGATAAGTCGGGATCATCGTTGCGGTTGGATTGAAAGACAATCCACTTTCCATCGGGTGTCCAGGTCGGCTCGGTTTCATCGAAAACATCATGGTCGGTGAGTTGCGATGCCTCTCCACTCTCTACATCAAGGGTCCAAATGTGCCAGCGTTCCTGGGGCAAAAAACCATAGCCGTCGAATTTATAGAATGCGCGCTCGTAATGGCGCTGGACAATGCCAAGTTCCTTCTTTGTTTCGTCTTCTTCTCGCTCAATTACTTCAGGGTCTTTCTTACGGAGTTGAAAGACAATCCGAGTTCCATCTGGGGACCATTGAAACGATCCAATATCTCCCTTGAGCTCGCTGAGAGAGCGGGCTTCGCCTCCCTTAAAGGGGATCAGATAGAATTGAGCTTGTTTTTCATCCCCTCGGGTTGATATGAATGCAATTTGCGAACCATCCGGTGACCATTTGGGATGATTGTCTACCTGATTTCCATAGGTGAACTGGCGCGCATTACCTTCGTCAGTTGGCACAACCCATAAATTGCTGAATTTCTTTTCTGTGATTGAGTCAACTCGTTGTTGGGCATAAACGACGTATTCCCCATCAGGAGAAATCTTGGGGACGGAGATAAGTTCGAATTTATAAAGATCTTCTGCAGCGATGACTCGTTTATTATTGGACATATTATTCCTATTAGGAGTTACACACTTGAAGCGAGTTTGGCCGGGGAATAGGGGGTGCGGCGAAGCCCCACCCCCTATTCCCCGGCAATTTCTTTCTTGAACTGCGTAAGTCCTGCCTATATTTATGTATTGTTGTTACGCTAAGGCTCGCCAACAGATTTGTAAAACCCATTGGCGAACCAGTGTCTCATTTTTGAACGGAAATGATTTTCCGGATTGGTTATCCGTATTAAGAAAGTTTCTTGATTAGTTCTTCTTTGACTTGCTCAGCCTTTTCATTATCGATCTGGCAGGTACCAGCCGCAACATGACCGCCGCCACCGTATTCGAGCATCAACTCACCCACGTGGGTCTTCGATGAACGGTCAAAGATAGATTTTCCAACGGCAAAAGAGGTGTTCTTCTTTTTCAATCCCCAGATGACATGCATAGAGATATTGCATTCAGGGAAGAGAGCATAAATCATGAAGCGGTTGCCAGAATAGATGGTTTCTTCCTCTCGTAAATCTAACACAACTAAGTTATTGTATTGCGTCCCACAGCGTTTGATCTGTTCTTTGAAGGCATTCTCGTGTTCGAAGTATAGGTTCGTACGTTCCTTAACATCTGGCAAATTGAGAATATCTTCAATGGAATGATCGCGGCAGTAATCGATCAGATCCATCATCAATTCATAATTTGAAATGCGGAAATCTCGAAACCGTCCCAAGCCTGTGCGGGCGTCCATGATGAAGCTCAACAATTCCCAGCCTTTGGGATTGAGTACATCTTCTTTTATGTATTGGGCCGAATCGGCTTTATCAACAGCGGCCAGCATATCTTTGAAAATTGCGGGGAATTTTTGCTCGCCGCCAAAGTATTTATAAACCACTCGTGCCGCAGAAGGGGCATCCGGATCAATGATATGGTTTTCTTTTTGTCCTCCAACACGGATAGTTTCGCTGGCATGGTGATCAAAAGCCAAGTGAACACTTTCGACATAAGGAAGGTTAGTGGTGATATCACCAGGTCCCAAATCGACTTTGCCATCTTGTACATCCTTGGGGTGCACAAATTTAATCGTGTTCAGCATGCCCAACTCTTTGATCAACACCGCACACACCAGCCCATCCATGTCGCTGCGGGTAACTAATTGGTATGTTTCCTTCTCTGGGGACATTTTCAATCTCCTGTTCGTACTTGGTATTCACTTGAAATAACTGTCATCAGGACAATATCATTATACACCTAAGGGAATATCCAGAGCGGAGCCCCGAACTTATTGGGTGAGGTCGAATGATGATGGAATTTGATTTCAAGTAATTGGTTCGAATTGGGCTGTGAAATGGCGCAGAAGCTCCGGGGCATAGGTGATGCGGAAACCGTTGATTTCGTCTTTGTGAGCGATGATTTTCTCGAATGTCTTGACAATATAATCCATATGAGCCTGAGTATATACTCTCCGGGGTATTGCCAGGCGGATCAACTCCATTTTTGGGTGGATCATCTCCCCCGTGTCAGGGTCGGGGTAGGCGAAGGCTACCGAGCCAAGCTCCACGCCGCGGATGCCGCCCTCGAGGTAGATCTGAACCGACAGTGCTTGCCCTGGGAACTCTTCAGGTGGAATGTGGGGCAGCAGGCTCCCGGCATCGATGTAGATGGCATGTCCCCCTGGGGGTTCGACGATAGGCACACCAATATCGAGCAGGTTTTCGCCCAAATAGGCTGTTTGACCCAAACGATAGTGTAAATAATCTTCATTCAAACCCTCACGAAGTCCAGTAGCCATGGCATCAATATCTCGTCCAGCCAGGCCGCCGTAGGTCGGGAATCCCTCTCTTAGGATAAGCTCGTTCTTAACCTTCTGGAAAAGATCTTCGTCATTCAAGGCCAGGAACCCACCGATATTGACGATGGCATCTTTCTTGGCGCTCATGGTGGCACCGTCAGCAAGAGAGAAGGTTTCCTGTGCGATCTCCAGGGTCGTTTTATTTTCATACCCAGGCTCGCGCAACTTGATGAAATAGGAATTCTCAGCGAAACGGCAAGCGTCGATGAAGAAGGGGATACCGTGCTTTTTATAAACTGCTGCTACTGCTTTGAGATTCTCCATCGAGACCGGCTGGCCTCCCCCGGCGTTGTTGGTGATGGTGATCATCCCAAAGGGAATATTCTCAACACCGACTTCGGTGATGAAGGCTTTCAGCTTGTCGATATCCATATTGCCCTTAAAGGGATGGCGGTTGCTGGGGTCAAAGGCTTCATCAATGACCAGGTTGGTGGGACGCCCGCCGCGGGCGCGGATGTTGCCTTCAGTTGTGTCGAAGTGCATGTTGGATGGGACATATTGTCCGTCCTCCAGCATCACCGCGCAGAGGATATTCTCGGCAGCGCGACCTTGGTGTGTGGGAACAAAAAAGCGGAAGCCCAGAACCTCGTCCATGGCATCCGCTAGCCTGAAATAGGAGTTGGCTCCAGCGTAAGACTCATCGCCCTCGATCATCGCCGCCCACTGGTGCTGGCTCATAGCGCCAGTGCCAGAATCGGTCAGCAGGTCGATGAAGATTTCCTCGGCGCGCAGACCGAAGACGTTGTATCCGGCCCGTTTGAGCGCAGCCTCACGCGTCTTTTCGTCGATCATTTTGATCGGTTCTACCATCTTGATGCGGAAGGGTTCAGGGGGGTAACTTGCCATTCATAGCCTCCGTTGATTTCTTATCACTGAGATACGGAGATCACAGAGATAATAAGAATAAACTCTGTGTTCTCTGTGGCTCCGTGGTTTGGTCAATCACAGTTTAACATGCTTCCAAAGTGATTCCAAGTGATAAAGCGCGGGTATAATGATGTACAAGTTTCAAGTGACAAGTTGCAAGTCTTTAAAATTGTTCTCAAAACTTTATAGGCATCCCGAGTAGATCGGAAGAATGAAGATCGTATCGAGGGGTGCGAATTAACTAAAACTCAGAATTTTGATAGGAATCTTATGCTTGATATCGTAACCTTCACTCTCGGACCTGCGTTCACCAACGCCTACCTGATCGCTGACCCTGAAACCAAAGAAGCCGCCGTCATCGACCCGGCCTGGGATGGTCATAAAATTCTTGAGAAAGCCCAAGAGAAAGATTGGCGCATTGCCCACATGTGGTATACGCACGCCCACTTTGACCACTTCGGCGGTGCGGCGGGTGTAGCCGACGGCTGCGATCCGCTGCCCATGGTTGCCATGCACCCCGAAGATTATCAATTGTGGCGCATGAAAGGCGGCGCCCAATTCTTCGGCTTAAACTTAGACGATCCTGGTCCCGAGCCAACCATCGACCTGGAGCACGGACAGATCTTGACATTAGGGAGCAATCAATTCGAAGTACGCTATGCCCCGGGACACACCACCGGCCATGTGATGTTCTATTGTGAATCCGAAAAAATCCTTTTCAGCGGGGATGTGATCTTCAAACAGAGTATCGGGCGCACAGATTTGCCAGGCGGGAGCCACGAAACCCTGCTCACCAGCATCCGCGAGCAAGTGCTCACTTTGCCTGACGATGTGCGCATTTTGTCAGGGCATATGGGCGAGACCACGGTGGGGGAGGAGAGGAGAGGTAATCCGTTTTTGGTGTATGGGTGATTATCTGAAATTTTTAGAACGGGCGTTTCAGTTGACTTTTGACAAACTGAACATCTATAATATGTTATACAAAAATAAAGGATTAGTATGTCCAATTCGAAGTAATTTTCGCTATTAATGGTTTCTGTTAAGGGGTTGATCCAAGAATATATTGAGTGTTAGGTGGAAATCAATAAAAGTCGGTAATTGATATGTGTACGATGTCATTGCGAGATATTGTCATCATTTTCTAAATTAACAAGTGGATTGTCTGTCAAGGCTGGGGTATAAATGGTCAGAACTAATCGAACAAAAAGCAGTGATTTCCAAAAACAATTTTGGGGGTATATGCTGGCACTATTTTTTGTTTGGTTATTATTTTCAGTGGTGTATCAATTTTTCGGCTCAACTAGAGAACAGAAAATCTATAATTTCTATCAACTAGATCACACGACTGCTGTGGGGGTTTCATATACTTTAAATATAAATTATCCTAAAAAAATTCCATGGTGTGATGATCCGCCTGAGGGTGATCCTATCATTATCAATGTTTGGCGAAATGACAGTAATAACAATAGTAAAAGGTTGCAAACAATATTGGTTTCACTCGAACTATTTGAGAGTGGAATATATTTTTATGATAGCGAAAAAGAAATTGTTGCGCCTGTGGCAAATGTTGCCATTGCTGATAAAAAGTTTTCGGCAAATCCTGAGACAATTTATGCTTGTCGGAGTATGAATGCCAATGTTTCTAAAGAAATCCCATTAGAGATAAGAGCTTATGATTCGGGCATTGGTTTCCTTAATGTTCGTGATGAAGAAATTACATTAAAAGTAGAGAGTGCTGGAGAAAAATATTTGCGCACTGTCTTGGACCTGATATTAGAATTAGATTTTTTCCCAATTCTACCTTTGTTAACATTTATGTTTGGGATATGGCAATACACAAAAAGTAGAGATGATCAAAATCAACGGGCTAAAGATGAATTCAGGGATAAAATAAAAAACCTAGATCAAATACCAATTAGCGGTCTAGGTTTCAATTGGATAAATCTGTATCAAGATGCAAAAAAATTCAATGATGTAGAAATTCTTAATGAAACAATAAATGAGTTTGATGTTTGTGTTTCGAAATACCCTGAGTGGGGAAGACCGTGGCTAATAGATTTGCGGTTTGAGATTGCTCGTTGTATCGATGATTGGATGGACAATGAAAACGAGCAAGATTTTTCAGAAAGAGCGTTACAAAAATTATATAGTATGATAGAGAACCATAGTTTGGGGTTTACAGATACTGAATTAATTACCTTGCAAGATTTCCTTGAATCCAGTGCCCCATTAGAGCAAGGATACAACTCGAAGGTAATTGGCGACATTTTATTCCATAGAGGGTTCAATACCCCGCCGCTCTGCGGCGTGATAGTATTACGGCATGAGCCGTCTTATCAGAAAAAGTCATAATGTGTCGAGATTGGTGTATCATTTTGTATGTCCAGCAAAATACAGGAGGGTAG
>JADHTJ010000094.1 GCA_016785015.1 Anaerolineales bacterium | reverse complement strand
GCAAATCATGTTGCCAAACCGCTTTTGGCTTCTTCTTTTCTTTCATTTTTCTCCCGGTTGCGCTCTCGCCTTTGGGTCTGGCTCAACTTTCATCCTGTTTTGGCCTTTCAGCGTTAGAGTTTTTTCGCGGGAGTCATATTATTACCACAGAAAATATCCGCGAAAATCCGTCAAATCCGTGTAATCCGCGTCCTATTTATTGGATGTACGGTAGAAAATCTCGGTTACACACGAGTTCATGCTTCGTGGTTTAATTTCCCCCATGGACGATAAAAGAACGCACCCCCTTAGGCGCTTGTGGAGTTATGCTCGCGGGCACCGCGGCGCGATTGTCGTAGCGTCGCTGTATTCTATTCTCAATAAGATCTTCGATCTCGCTCCGCCACTGCTCATCGGCGCGGCGGTTGATGTGGTTGTCAAAAAAGAAGATTCCCTTGTCGCGCGCCTGGGCGTCACCGATGTTGCTCAACAACTGTTGGTGCTCGCCGGCCTGACAGTGATCATTTGGGTTTTCGAATCCACCTTTCAGTATGCTTTTCAAGTGGCCTGGCGAAACCTGGCGCAGACACTCCAGCACGAGCTCAGGATTGACACATATGATCATGTACAGCATCTTGAATTAGCCTATTTCGAGGAGCGCAGCACTGGGGGATTGATGGCCATCCTGAATGACGACATCAACCAGCTGGAGCGCTTCCTCAATGGCGGCGTCAACGATATCTGGCAGGTGCTCACCACAGTAATCGTTATCGGGGGGATATTCATTTATACAGCCCCATCCGTATCCTGGATGGCCGTATTGCCAATGCCATTGATCATTTGGGGATCGATCCGCTTTCAGCGTTTGCTGGCCCCCAAGTATGCCGTGGTCCGAGAGATGGTTGGCATCCTCAACGGACAGCTTTCCAACAATTTTGGTGGGATTGCCACAATCAAGAGTTTCACTGCCGAAAAGCATGAACTGGCTCGCATCACCGAGGGGAGTGATGATTATCGCCAGGCCAACCGCGCTGCTATTAGCCTGAGTTCGGCCTTTGTCCCTCTGATCCGCATGGTGATCATGAGCGGCTTTATCGCCATCCTGATCTTTGGTGGCCGTTTGACTCTCGCCGGTCAGCTCGAGGTGGGTACTTATAGCGTGCTGATCTTCATCACCCAACGGCTGCTCTGGCCCCTGACACGTTTGGGAGATACCCTCGATCTATATCAGCGAGCGATGGCCTCCACCGATCGCGTGTTGAATTTACTGGATACCGATGCCCGAATCCCCAGCGGTTCTAATTCTCTGCCTATAAGCGACGTGCGCGGAGAGATCAACTTAGATAATGTCACCTTCGAATACAAGAGTGCCGAACATCGCTCAGTGATTCGCGAGTTATCGCTAAAGATGCCGGCTGGCGAGACGATTGGGATTGTGGGTTCGACCGGTGCTGGGAAGACTACGCTCGTAAAGCTCTTGCTTCGCTTTTATGATGTTCAATCAGGAAGCATCACCCTGGATGGGCATGATCTGCGAGATCTGCAAATTGATGACCTGCGTCGGGCGATGGGCTTTGTCAGTCAGGATGTGTATCTCTTTCATGGCACTGTTCGCGAAAATATTGCCTATGGCACATTCGGCGCCACCGATGAACAGATTGTCGAGGCAGCCAAAATTGCCGAGGCGCACGATTTCATCGTGGGTCTTCCCCAGGGTTATGACACCATTGTTGGCGAGCGCGGCCAGAAGCTCTCCGGCGGTCAGCGCCAGCGCGTCTCTATTGCCCGCGCTGTGCTCAAAGATCCCCCTGTACTGATTCTCGATGAAGCGACTTCCTCGGTCGATAACGAAACCGAAGCCCTGATCCAACGTTCGCTAGAACGCATTGCGGTGGGGCGCACAACCATTGTGATTGCCCACCGTTTATCTACTGTGCGCAACGCCGACCGTATCTTCGTTCTTGAGCGCGGCGAGCTCATCGAGCATGGCCGCCACGAGGAACTGGTTGCCAGCCAGGGTATCTATGCCGGGTTGTGGGGCGTCCAGACTGGTGCTCGAAAATTGATTGATGTCTAATAAGAGATAGACGCAAAAAGAGAAGCTAAACTTCTGACAGAAGTTTAGCTTCTTTAGTTATGGCTTGAGATTTATCTGAATACACACTCTCTAAAGATCTTTTGTCAGGTAGTAGCGCTGATGCCCGACGGGGAAATCTTGCAATTCGCCAAACACCTCATAGCCATATTTTTTGTAGAAGTCTGGTGCCTGAAAACTGAATGTGTCCAGATAAGCCTTCTTGGCCCCTAGTTTTCGTGCCTCATCTTCGGCGAGTTTCAACAGGCGTTTTCCGTACCCTTGACAACGAAATTCTTCTTTGATCCACATTAGATCTAGATAAAACCAATCCCAATGTGTTGCGCCAATCACGCCGCCGAGGACTTCTTGGTCTGGCCCATGTAGAACGAAGCAGAAAGTATTGCCATTATCTTCACCTGCTTGTTGGATATTGTAATTGTGAACGCCCCCGCCTATGATCGCCCATTCAGGCTGATCAACTTTGATGATCTGATAATCTTCCTTCATGATTATTAACCTCTTCAGATATTTTTTCTACCGTACATCCAAGATATAGGACGCTGATTACACGGATTTGACGGATTTTCGCTGATATTGTAATGGTCAAGGGCAGATTGAACACAATTCTGATGCAACTTTCACCGCTGAGACGCGGAGTTCGCAGAGTTTTTCTCCTGTAAAATGCGAGAATCTCCGCGTTCTCTGCGACTCTGCGGTGTTCAGCCTTCTATTGACTAATACAGATTTTCGCTGATATTTTCTATGGTAAGCATATTTTGCAGATTGATTTACCCAAAAAATTTGTTTGAATCCGCGTGAATCTGCCCAATCTGCGGTATCCGCGTTCCGATTTTTATAATGTTTGCTCAAATGTACGGTAGCGAAAGAAATTGAGGGATATCCGAGGCGTTTTACTAAGGAAAATCTCCCCTCCAATAAATCACAGAGATCATTTGAATCCCTGCAAACTACCCGAAGGTAGCTAAATGTGTGTTCTTCTCGATTATTTTTCCAGCTACACTAGAGCAGGAAGATATCTCGAAACAGGTTTGCATTCATCGTGAATAGAACTATTTATTGATGAACTGGGTTCAATCTTATGTGTACTTCCTGTGTTCAACCATCATACAGCGATCCATGACCACACCCAGCCCCGCAGCAAGCCCCTTTTCTGCGGCTTCCATATTGACAATTCCCTGCTGCATCCACACCGCCTTGGCGCCGATTTCAATAGCCTGATCGACGACGGGAGGTATAGCCTCACTGCGCCGGAAGATCAACACCAAATCAACTGGCTCAGGGATCGAAGCTAGATCCGCATAAGCTTTCTCACCTAAGGCTTCCTCCAGGTTTGGGTTCACGGGGATTATGCGGTATCCATGCCGTTGTATGTACTCTGGTACATAATACCCAGCTTTACTTGGATTTGATGAAAAACCAACCACAGCGATGGTTTTGCATTGGCGAAGTATTTTTCGGATGGAATCTCTTTGGTTTCTCATTGGAGTCATTCGTGTCATTGGTGAAATTCGTAGTTATTCGTGATAAATCCCATCATAACCTCACTGCCAGGAATGGAACCAGCATTTCCTCTGGTGTCAGCCCTCCATGGCGCCCTCGCAGGAAGTTGTCTTTATCACCCCACCAAAGATATGCATTTTCATGGGGGATAACGACGAGGTCGCCTAGACGCTCGCGCAATCGCGGGTGCATCTCTCCAGACCCAAACAAACCGTTTTCGATGGCATGTTCGGGATCGAGCAGAGAGAATTGGCCCGGCCATGTCTGGTCGAAATATTCCTTGACCGCATTCAATTCCCCAGGGCGGACATACAGGAACATCAAGCGGTTTTCACCAGTGGGCTTGAGGTGCAGCATTTCATCCAGTTGCGGGTGATTCTTGTACAAGTACTTTGGGTCATCCAGTGTGTTGATCTGCCCATGGTCTGCGGTCAGGATCAACAGGGTGTCTTTGCGTGCTGAAGGTCCCAAACGCTTGATGAAGAACTCTTCAAAGGCATAGCTAAAGTTAGAGAACTCTGCCAGTACGCGCTCGTCAGCGGGCTCATAATAATGCGAGAGTCCGTCGACTTGTCCCCAATAGATCCAGGAGTAGATGCGATCTTTTGGTTTGTGCTCGATGAGTTGGCGTACGTTTATCCACATCTCAGCGGGGGTGCTGAAAGGTCTGATTTCTACATCCTGCATGAACATGCGCGAGAGCCCAGAGTGAGCAATATGATGCGATTGAAAGGCATAAGGCGTAATGCCATGGGCGCACAAATGTGGACCCAACGTTGGAACAGGGAGAAACTCCTCGGGTTTGAAGCCGGTGTGTTCCAGGCTGCCCAGACCGCCACCCCGAAATGTCATTGGGGTGTGCAAGATCATGTTGGCAACCAGGCCATATTCTTTGAGAAACGTCTCGTACCCGACAATGCCATGTGAAGCTGGACTCTGCCCGGTCCACAGGGTTGTTGTGGCGGCGCAGGTAGTACTGGGGGTGATGGATGTCAGCGGGGCCAGAAGACCATCTTCCACTAAAGAGCCCCAAATTGGCAGGTCGCCATTTTCGAGCCAGCCGCGGAATCGGTGTAAGGATAGCGCATCCATGAGAACCAGGATCACGCGGCGAATGCCGTCCCCAGGGGACAGTAGGATCTCCGGTCGCAGCGGACCAGCACCGAGGTCAGGCGCGTCCAGCCATCTGCAAATGCTGGATGGAATATTGAGGATGGATTGATCCTCATATTTCGGATATATGAAATCACCCTCCAAATCTAATCTGGGAAGACGATGACGCTGTATGCTATTTAGTAGTTTTGTAGATAAATCAGGCATGATATAATTTTCATTCCTACAAGAGATAATGAGTGTTTTGGAGGTCAAGCGTGGAACGTCGACTTGTTTCCAGTAGGCGCATTCGAGAATGGCGTGAGTATCTTACCGCATATTTAATGATAGCGCCTTCAACGATCCTTATCTTTACGTTTGGGATTTTCCCGGTAGGTTTTGCGCTTTTTGTTAGTTTGCATAAATGGCGCTTGAAGCGGGGGGGGTTTCTAGGAATGGACAACTTCGTCCGTGCCCTTGATAACTTGTCTTATATCTTATTCTTCTTGCTTGCTGTTGGGTTATTAGTTTTGGGGATAAATGCCATTCGAAAGATGTATCAACAAGCATCGGAAAATGATGATCGCCCGTGGTGGTTGGCGTTTCCGGCGCTGGTTTTTTCAGCTACCATATTGGCGCTGATTTATTGGGTGTTCAAATTACTGCCAGAGTTATTGGATATTGCTGACAAAATTATTGGTAAGGAAAAAAGCCGCGAATTATTTGTCCAACTCTTGGGCGAAGCTTTTCGCGCTGACCTGGCTTTTGCTACTTGGGGAATTTTTACAAAACTAGTTTTAGCGTCAATAGTGGTTGGTGTTATCCTGTTCTTCGCTAAAGCATTCCAAAATACTCGCAATTTTGGCTACTTATTAAATTTTGTCTTTATCGAGTTGATGCTGTTGATTGGGGGATGGTTGATATTCGTTACTTATGTTGCGGTACAAGATGCCTATCGCGTAGCTTTTGAAGCGGGAGCAGATCCTGGTATCTGGCCTCAAGTGATCACCATAGGCTCTGGGGTGATTCTGATCATAATCTCCTGGCGATTCTGGCAGAGCGCAATACAGCAATCGAGCGATCGTGCGTTCATTTTCTATATCCTTGGGGCATTGACCCTGCTGGTTGGCGGAGCCTTGTTAATTACAGAGTTGCCCACCGCCATGGCTGCTGGTGATGAAGATATTTGGACGGGGTTGAAAGTGACTGCGTTTTATTCACTGGGCACAGTCCCTTTCCAATTGACATTCTCGCTGTTCTTGGCAATTTTGCTTTTCCAAAGATTAGCGGGTTCAGAGATGTTTCGCATGTTGTATTTCTTGCCCTATGTTACACCTACGGTTGCCAGCGCGGCGATATTTCGGCAGCTATTTTCTAACCGTTATCAGGCACCCATAAATCAATTGTTGATTTCTTTAGGATTCGAACCTCTGCAATGGGTGCGTGAGCCAAGCGGCATTTTTACTATGGTGGCGGAGAGTTTGAACTTCAATTTACCTGAGTGGGCTGCCGGGCCGAGCTTGGCATTGGTTGTGATCATGATCTATTCGATCTGGACTTTTGTGGGCTACAATACCGTGATCTATTTGGCCGGGTTAGGCAATATTTCCACAGAATTAATGGAAGCTGCGAAGATAGATGGAGCAGGCCGTTGGGCGATCTTCCGGCATATTACCCTGCCACTGCTTTCGCCGACAACCTATTTCCTCTCGATGTTATCGATTATTGGCACCTTCAAAGCCTTCAATCATATTTGGGTCATGCGAGGGGGTGGCGGCGGTGCAGGGTCCGCATTAGGGACGACAGACACCTTTAGTATCGTTATCTTCACCGAATTTTTCGAGAAATTGCGCTTTGGTTATGCCTCGGCAATGGCCTTCGTACTCTTTGCGGTCATTCTTAGTCTCACTTTTGTAAATAACAAAATTCAAGGCTCGCGAGTGTTCTATGGCTAATTCAATTTCAGTACCCCGATTAGAACCGAAGAATGAACGTTTTTTGCAAGTTCTTGGTTCTTGGATAGGAAAACTTTCCATATACGCTTTACTGATCCTTGGTGTTGTGATATCAATCACGCCATTTGTATGGATGATTTTGACCTCGCTGATGACCCTAGGTGAAGCGCAAGGGATTCGATGGATTCCTACGGAACTCCATTTTGAGAATTATGTAGAGGCCTGGAAAGAGGCTGCTTTCTCTGAGTATTTCACCAATAGTGTAATTCTCACACTGATTACATTGTCGGGTGAACTCACCTTTAGTATCCTAGCAGCCTATGCCTTTGCCCGAATCAAATTCCCTGGGCGTGATGCTTTGTTCGCACTGCTACTCAGCACCATTATGATCCCTGCCATGGTCAATATCATCCCTAACTTTCTAACCGTAACCTGGCTGGGACGCATCGGCCCGATTAAATGGATCAACAACTGGCCTGCGCAAACCGTACCCTTTATGGGGAGTATATTTGCCATATTCCTCTTGCGCCAGTTTTTCCAACAGGTACCCAATGAGCTTTATGATGCTGCCCGCATAGATGGTTCGGGGCATTTACGGTTTTTGTGGACGGTTGTACTGCCCTTATCGAAAGCACCACTGATGGTTATCATCGTTTTATCCTTCATCGGTTCCTGGAACTCGTTGGCCTGGCCGATGTTGGTAACGAATTCACCGGAATGGCGCCCCATAGCCCTGGGCCTGGCTCAATTTGTCGATGAGGCCGGTCAGCGGTTGAATTTGATGATGGCTGGTGCTTTTATCACCATTATTCCAATACTGTTGATCTACTTTATTACGCAGAAGCAATTTACCGAGAGTATTGCCCGCAGTGGATTAAAAGGATAGATTTGGGGCTATATTAATTTTTGGTAGATTGAATATTGTGTTACACTATTTTTAGTGGTAGCCCTGTTCAATGTGATTTAATTCTCTTGGGGCTGGTATTTGTGGAAGTTCCGGGTGAGTGCCGCTTTGTAAATGTACTCTGCCCGGTGGAAACTCTCAGAAGAATTTCAGAGAGAAGTCAATTCATCTTAAGGAGAGAAGAATGACTAAAAAAACCTTAACTTTTTTGATGCTGTTGGTTTTCTTGCTGTCAGCCGTGCTGGTAGCTTGTCAACCTGCAGCGCCCGAAGAAGCTCCCGAGGAAGCTGCGCCTGAAGAAGCCGCTCCCGAAGAGGCCGCGGGCACGTACTACGAGCGCGCTATGGCTGGTGAGTTCGATGGTACAGTAGTGACCATGACCGGTCCGTTTACCGATGAAGACGCGGTCAAGTTCGACAACTCGGTTGCCGCCTTCGAAGAAGCCTCTGGCATCGACGTCCAATACGAAGGCTCGAAGGAATTCGAGGCTGCGATTGGTATCCGCGTCGAAGCTGGCGATCCCCCGGACATTGTGGACTTCCCACAACCGGGTCTGCTGGCGACCTTCGTGGCACAAGGCGAAGTTGTGGATGTAAGCACCTTCTTGCCCGAGTCCAGCTTTGACAACTACATCCAGAGCTGGTGGGACATGGCTACCATGGACAGCCCCGATGGCCCCATTGTGGCTGGTGTCTGGCACCGCTTCTTTGGTAAGAGCCAGGTGTGGTACCCGCAGGAAGAGTTCGAAGCTGCTGGTTACGAGATCCCCACCACCTGGGACGAACTGGTTACATTGTCTGACCAGATCGTTGCCGATGGCGACAAGCCCTGGTGTGTCGGCATCGAGTCCGGCGCTGCCACAGGTTGGCCCGCCACCGACTGGATGGAAGAGGTCATGCTGCGCACGACCAGCTTGGAGAACTACGACAAGTGGGTCACCGGCGAGCTGCCCTTCAGTTCCCCCGAAGTCAAGAATGCCTTGAGCGTGTTGGATGCGCTGTGGGCTGATGAGTATGTCTATGGTGGGCAAGAAGCCATTGTGACGACCTTCTTTGGTGATGCTCCGACCCCGATGTTTGAAGATCCGCCCAAGTGCTGGCTGCACAAGCAGGGCAACTTCATTGTCAGCTTCTTCCCCGAAGGTGTTGAAGGCGGTAAAGACTACGGTTTCTTCTACCTACCTTCCATTGATGATGCCTATGGCAAGCCCTACCTGGTAGCTGGCGACCTCATGGCGATGTTCAACGATCGACCGGAAGTGCGCGCTGTGATGGAGTTCTTCACCCATGGTGAGGCGCTCAAAGAATGGATGGCAGCAGGCGGCGGACTATCACCTCATAAGGATGCTTCACTGGATTGGTACGGCGACAACATCGAGCGCGGCATTGCTGCGTTGGTTGCCGATGCGACCAGTGTGCGCTTCGATGGCTCAGACCTGATGCCTGGTGAGGTTGGCGCAGGTTCCTTCTGGAAGGGCATGACCGACTTCTTCGCCGGTGTTGCTGATATGGACACCGTGATGGACGAGATCGATGCTTCCTGGCCTGGTATGGAAGGCGAGGCCATGGAAGAAGAAGCCATGGAAGAGTCAGCTGGAATGACCGTAACCTTCTGGCACGTTTGGGGCACTGGCGGAGTTGGCGAGGGCATGACTGCTCTTGTTGACAATTTCAATGCCACAAATGAGTACGGCATTACCGTTGAGGCCGTAGATCAGGGCCGTTATGGCGATGCAGAAGATGCCATGAACGCTGCTATCCAGTCTGGTGACGTTCCCAACGCTATCGTTGGCTACCCCAATGCCGTTTCCAATTGGTATTCAGTGGGCGTCATTGCCGATCTTCAACCCTTTGTTGATGATCCTGAAGTTGGCCTCACTGCAGACGAACTGGCTGATTTCTACCCGGCTGCTTATAATGGCGGTGTGGCTGTTGATGGCGCTCGCATTGCGTGGCCTATCAGCCAATCCGCTAACGTCGTTTTCTACAACTCCACTTGGGCTCAAGAGCTAGGCTTTGCTGCGCCGCCGACTAATGCTGCGGAATTCAAAGAGCAGGCTTGCGCTGCTACTGCTGCCAATGCTGGTGACGATGATCCAGATAACGACGGCACGGGCGGTTTGGTGCTCTATCCCAGCGCATCCAACTTCATGTCCTTCTTGTTCGCCTTTGGCGATGATGGTATGGCAGAAGATGGTTCGGGATACGAATATGCTACCGCCGAAGCTCAGGCTGTGGCTGAGTACTGGAAAACGATGTGGGACGAAGGTTGCGCTTTCCCAACCGAGAGCTATCCCAACCCCGAATTCGCTACCCGTAAGGCGCTTTTCACCATGAGTTCTACAGCTGGAATGCCCTATCAGTTGTCAGCATTCGAGGCTGAGGGAGCGATGGCGGATGACGAGTGGTTCTATCTTCCATTCTTCGGCCCAGATGGCCAGATGGCAGTTGATGCCTTTGGACAGTATGTTGCTATGGTGAATACAACCCCAGAACAGAACCAGGCTACCTGGATGTTCTTCAAGTACCTGACTTCACCTGAAGCTCAGGCTACCTGGATTAACGCCAGTGCTTACTATCCTGTTCGTGTCAGCGCTGAAGACCTGCTGAAGGACTACGCGGATGCCAATCCCAAATGGGTTGGTGGTCTGGGATTGATGCAATATGGTCAAACCGAGCCCTCCCGGGGGTCTTGGGCATCAGTCCGTCGCTCTTTGGGAGATACTGGCGATCTCATTATTCAGGGTGTGTTCGAGGAAATTCCTACCTACTTGCAGGATTTGGATACCTCTGCCGCTGAAGCTGTTGCAGAAATTGATGAGTAACCAATTTCCATTGTTGTAAAATTAGGCTGGAGTCATTAGGCTCCAGCCTTTTTGTTTCCCCATGTTAAAATCATTTGAGTGATAAATCATTAGAAAAGTGGGTGGTGAATGATTAGTAAGTGATATAACAACTATTGTCACCCTGAGACGAAGTCGAGGGGTCTAGCGCAAATCTCTCTTATTAGAATTTCTTTCGCTTCGCCAGATGCTTCGGCCTACGGCCTCAGCATGACACGATCACTTACTTCGCAACTACTACCGAAAAGTGTTTATGCTATGACTAAACTTCCTCACGTAACAATATACACCGACGGCGCCTGCTCTGGCAATCCTGGACCTGGGGGTTGGGCAGCTTTATTGAAATTTGGAATTCACGAGAAAGAGCTTTTTGGTTCCGAGCGAGAAACAACAAACAACCGCATGGAACTGACTGCTGCACTCGAGTCTTTTAAGGCTCTCAAGGAAGCCTGTCAAATCGATTTCTATACTGATTCGGAATATCTCAGAAGGGGGATAAATGAATGGATGGCAACTTGGAAGCGAAAAGGTTGGAAGACCGCCGCTAAAAAGCCTGTCAAAAATCAAGATCTTTGGAAAGCCTTAGACGATGCTGTTCATGAACATCAAATATCATGGCATTGGGTGCGCGGTCATGCCGGGAATCAATATAATGAAAGAGTAGACAAATTGGCTAGAAAAGCCATTCCTGATTGAATTACTTCATCAATCACAAGAATTATCCAGGGGAAGAAAAATTTCTGCTTGACATATTCTTGGGGGATATTATAATAAATCGGATAAATTTAGTCCAAGCTAAATAATAAATTAGGTGGAGAGATGAAATATGGATAATAGAAACACAAGAAGGCAGCGTTTTTCTCGACGCGATTTTTTGCGCACATTGCTTACAGGTGGTGTTGCCTTTACAGGAATTGCCGCAAGCGAAACCGTCTTTGGGACAAAACGAAACTTTAACAATCGGCAACCAGCCCCAAAGGAACATGGTGAATCTCACAGTAATTTTGGAACAGTTGGAGAGGTTGATTATCAGGCCAATGGATTTGATCCCCATGAAATGCTCTATGATTGGGACTATGGTGAAATAAGCACTCTCCCAACTGGGCAGACGTTACGGGAATATCAAATCGTTGCCGTGGATAAAGAGATCGAAATCGCACCGGGGGTGTACTTTCCTGGTTGGATGTACAATGGAAGAATTCCTGGGCCGTCGTTGCGCTGCACTGAGGGCGATCGTATTCGTATCGAATTTGTAAACGCCAGCGCCCATCCACATACCATTCACTTTCATGGTATTCACGCCGCCAGCATGGATGGGGTACCTGGGGTGGGTGCGGGGGAAATCGGCACGGGCGAATCGACGGTTTACGAATTCGATGCTGCACCTTTTGGATGTCATCTGTACCATTGTCATGCTACTCCTTTGAAACGTCATATTCATAAGGGTTTGTACGGTGCATTTATTGTTGACCCTGATCCTAAAAAGTATCAAGGCCAAAAGCGCGAAGTTGCCAAAACACGCAACCACGCTTACCAAGAAAATGAACAATACAATGAGATGCTGATGGTGATGAACGGCTTCGACACCAATTTCGATGGTGGTAATGAGGTATATGCGGTCAACAGTATTGCTTTTGGGTATATGAAGAAACCCATCCAGATCAGGGCCAATCAAAAGCAGCGCATATACCTGATCAACATCACAGAATTCGATCCCATCAACTCAATACATATTCATGCCAACTTCTTTGATTACTACGATCATGGCACCACATTAGAGCCTACCCTCAAAATAGTGGATACCATAATGCAGTGCCAGGCACAACGTGGGATTGTTGAATTCTCCTTCGAAGGATTCGAACCCGGCAAGTATATGTTCCATGCTCACCAAAGTGAGTTCGCCGAATTGGGTTGGATGGGTTTCTTTGAAGTGGTGGATGGCTAAGGAGCGAAAAAATGAACTCGAAAAAGGATACTTTTGGAAGTAGGGGAAGCATTTCTATTTGGATATCTGCATTGATACCCTTGCTGGCAATTGCGCTTTTGATAACGCTCTTTTTACTTGGTGATCCCCTGGCATTGTTCTCGAATTCTCTCCCCCCTATCGAAGAACTTACTTTTGAAAGAATACGGATAACCGATGATGGCTTCGAAGCTACACTAATCAATGGAGGCCCCGATCCGGTTACGATCTCTCAAGTTCTGGTTGATGAGGCGTATTGGAAATTTGAAATAATCCCTTCAGGATCAATATCGCGTTTGGGGCGAGCCACTTTATTTATCCCATATCCCTGGGTGGAATATGAAGCACACGAAATTGTCGTGATCACGCCCTCTGGAGCAACCTTTAGTGAGGAAGTTCCCCTTTCCACACCCTCGCCGTCTTTTGGCTGGCGGGAATTTGCCGCCTATGGCCTGATTGGTGTTTATGTGGGCGTGGTCCCGGTTGTTCTTGGTATGTTATGGTACCCGGCCATGAAGGCAATAGACCGAAAGTGGCTGGGTGCTATTCTTGCATTGACGGTTGGCCTGCTAGTATTTCTGTTGATCGATACACTGCTTGAAGCATTCGAGATCGCGGCTGAACTCCCCGGATTTTTCCAGGGCATCCCGCTGACTCTTTTCGTTGCGTTGTTGACCTGGTTGGGTCTTTTGGCATTGGGAGAGCGGCAAAGGGCTGGCAAACGGTCGAGCGGAACCAATCCAGGTCTCTATTTGGCGAGTATGATTGCGTTGGGGATTGGCTTGCATAATTTGGGTGAGGGCTTGGCGATTGGCGCAGCATTCGCTAGTGGAGAGGCCTCGCTGGGGTCTTTCCTAGTGATCGGATTTATGCTGCACAACCTCACTGAAGGGATTGGTATCGCAGCTCCACTATTGCCAGGTAGTCGGCCTGATGCACAAAAGCATCGAAGGGTTGGTTTGTCCACTTTTGCTTGGCTGGCTCTGTTGGCCGGCGCACCAGCAATTATTGGGGCTTGGTTTGGTGGTTTTGCCTTCTCCCCAATTTTTGCTACGATATTCTTAGGTATTGGATTGGGTGCTATCTGGCAGGTGATCGTAGAAGTGTTCAACCTGCTGCGTGATTATGCTGACCACGAAGACACTCCCCTGTTCTCAGTGCTGAATGTGATCGGGTTCTCTGTGGGTATCTTGATCATGTATTTAACCGCCTTCCTGGTTAAATTTTAGCTTTGATCGATCCTTCAATCATGAAAATGTTTAATGAACAGGAAGGCTGAGAAATCCAATTCACAGGATAGCAGTTGTGATTATATAAAAGAAAAAGCGAGCGAGTCCGATGGGACTCGCTCGCTTTTCAGAAGAGGCGACGATGGGATTCGAACCCATGATAAAGGTTTTGCAGACCTCTGCCTTACCACTTGGCCACGTCGCCAAAAAAATGCTGATTGTTGTTGAAGACCGTAGATTTTTCTCCACAACCTTCATTCTCCAATCAGCAGTTTTAGAGCGGGCGATGGGATTCGAACCCATGGCCTTCTCCTTGGCAAGGAGACGTTATACCACTTAACTACGCCCGCAAATTCGGTCTTTTTTGCCGATACAAGTTGCGCACCTGCGGCGAGACCGAGAGTGCCGAGAGCCAGAATCGAACTGGCGACACCACAATTTTCAGTCGTGTGCTCTACCAACTGAGCTATCTCGGCCTGAAAGCACGTTTTCTCAAACGCAGGCAAGATTTTACACGCGTCACTTTGGATTGTCAAGCAATGGGCGCAAAACCATGTCGGATTTCTTCTGGATAAAATTTATTTGCGCGTTCAAGTTGACGTTATCACAAGGCCATGCTATTATCCAATCACGGCAAATTTTGTGCTGCAGCCTGAAATACAGGATCCGAAACCGCAAAGAATCGAGACCTCGTTCTCAAATTATTTTGCAATCATTTATTTTTCATTATTCGGGTTTCAGTCCTCTATCCTAGGGCCGGACCCCTTTGTGGGGAGACGAGCGCAGATTGCCATGCGCTCTATTTTTTTACCTGGATTTATAGGAGTTATTATTATGAGTTCTGATTTTGTCGCCCGTATTATAGGCATGATAGTGTTTGGCGTCTTTGCCGGCTATCTAGGGGGGACCTGGGGAGAGAATGTTTTCCCAGACCCAACGATTGTGTACACTGTTGTGCTGACTTTGTCTGGCGTACTAGTAGGATTGGTATTGACACCTTATCTCACCACGCGCCCAATGCGCACTATGCGTTCGTTGTTGGGGCGGTTAGAAGCGCAAACGTTGGTAGCAGGTTTGGTGGGACTAATCGTTGGGTTGGTAATTGCTGCACTTCTGGCCTTTCCATTATCATTGTTACCAGCGCCCTTTGGGGAAATCTTGCCCTTCATCGGGGTATTGATTGTTAGTTATTTTGGCGTGGCCGTTTTTGTTATGCGCCAAAATGATATCTTTTCTATCTTTCGTGATCGCTTGCCCCGTAAGAAAAGTGCTGATGGTTCTGACGATGATTTCACTGGACGAAAGATCTTAGTCGATACCAGTGTTATCATTGACGGTCGCATCGCCGATATTGCACGGACGGGATTTCTTTCGGGCTCTTTACTGATCCCACGTTTCGTTTTGAATGAACTGCAATATATCGCCGATTCTGCTGATGGGCTTCGCCGCCAACGCGGCCGCCGCGGCATGGAGGTATTGGCCCAATTGCAAGATGAGCCAGGTGTCCCCGTTCAAATCAGTGATATCGATGTCGAGGGGACGCGTGAAGTCGATGATAAACTGGTCATTCTGGCCCGACAGCTTAAATCACCTGTGCTAACCAATGATTACAATCTCAACCGTATTGCGGAATTGCAAGGTGTTCCCGTTCTTAATATTAATGAACTGGCCAACTCGGTCAAGGCTGTCCTTCTTCCTGGAGAGCTTATCAAAGTTGATATTATCCAGGAAGGCAAAGAAAGCGGCCAGGGCGTTGGTTATCTCGATGATGGAACCATGGTTGTGGTTGAGGGTGGCGTTGAACATCTCAGCAAAGAAATCTATGTCAATGTGACCAAAGTGCTGCAAACCGCCGCAGGCCGTATGATTTTTGCAAGGCCGGAGGATAGATCCTGATGACAATAAAAATCTATAATACTCTCTCTAGAAAAAAAGAAGATTTTGAAACCTTAGAACCTAAAAAGGCTTCCATGTATGTGTGTGGGCCTACAGTTTATGATAAAGCGCATGTTGGCCATGCCATGTCTGTGCTGGTATTTGATATTATCCGCCGCTATTTGGAGTATCGCGGATATGAAGTGCTTCATGCCATGAACTACACTGACGTTGACGATAAGATCATTCAGCGGGCTATTATTGAAGAAATTGATCCTTTTGATTTGGCTGAAAGGTATATTCAAGAATTTCGAGAGCATCTGGATGATCTAAACATATTGCCGGCAACCGTCTATCCGCGCGCGACGCAGGAGATCGACCATATTATCGAAATGGTTCAAGGATTGATTGAAAAAGGACATGCCTACGAATCTGAAGGCGATGTGTATTTCTTCGTCAGCAGCGATGATGACTATGGCAAACTCTCTGGGCGCAAACTGGAAGATATGCAATCCGGTTTTCGCATCGATGTTGATGATCGCAAAGAAACGCCCATGGATTTTGCGTTGTGGAAATCTTCCAAGCCTGGCGAGCCTTCCTGGGAAAGCCCCTGGGGTCAAGGTCGTCCTGGCTGGCATATTGAGTGCTCGGCAATGAGCTACTATCATCTTGGAGAGCAGATCGATATTCATGGGGGCGGAAATGACCTGGTATTTCCCCATCACGAGAACGAGATTGCCCAAACCGAGAGTCTTACCGGTAAGCCCTTTGCCCGTTATTGGGTGCATAATGG
The DNA here is from genome assembly GCA_016785015.1 of Anaerolineales bacterium. GTDB lineage: Bacteria > Chloroflexota > Anaerolineae > Anaerolineales > UBA11858 > NIOZ-UU35. The sequence goes on along the minus strand of JADHTJ010000094.1, from coordinate 2,131 downwards.
CATGATGCAACTTCGTGGCGCAGCAATGTCCAAATCGACGGGCAACTTAGTAACAATCGAGGAATTTCTAGCTCAACATGATGCCGATATATTGCGCATGATGGTGTTGAATTCCAGCTATCGCAGTCCGCTGAAATTCAGTGATGAAACTGTCGGGCACGCCAAAAAGGCCCTCGATCGGCTGCGCTCTGCTCTGCGCCCCGCAACCCCCGGAGCTGCGGGCGAGATGCCTGAAACGCTCGAAGCGCAAATTACGGCCACACGTCAGGGAGTTGAAGAATCGATGGCAGATGATATCAACACCGCCGGCGCTTTAGGATACCTTTTCGAGTTGGTGCGCGCCATTAATTACGCGCGGGATGATGGTACTGCCCCCGATGCTTTGGCTGAAGCCCAACGCTTGATCCTGGAATATACGGGCATCATGGGCCTGAAGCTGGATCACACGGGAGTTGATGGCCGGTCTGGCACAGGTGAGGCTGCCCCCTTTGTGGATCTACTCATCGAGCTACGCGCCGAACTGCGTAATCAAAAATTATGGGAACTCACCGACAAAGTTCGTGACAGTCTGGCAGAGCTTGGTGTCGTATTGGAAGATGGCAAAGAAGGTACCACCTGGCGTTGGGGTTAAGTTTGTAGTGGCGCACGCGAATGCGCTTGGTACAAAATATGAAAGAATGGATCGTTGGCCGTAACCCGGTTTACGAAGTGCTCAGAGCGGAACGCCGAAAGGTGTTCCGCCTTTGGGTTGCGCAAAAATCGGACAAGAAACGTCATTTATCCGACGCGATGAATCTGGCTGCCAAGCGAGGCATCCCCATGGAATATGTGCCCCGCCAGCAGATGGATTCGCGTTGGGAGAACCATCAGGGAGTGGCACTGGAAGTTGGCGAGTACCCATATTGCGCTGTATTTGACATCTTGGACCGTGCCAAAGTGCGAAATGAGCCGCCTTTCCTCTTGATTCTTGATACCGTTCAAGATACACATAACCTGGGTGCTCTGCTGCGCACGGCTGAAGCTGTGGGAGTGCATGGGGTATTGCTGCCATTGCGGCGCACGGCTACTGTGACCCCAGCAGTAGTTAGTACCTCTTCGGGGGCAAGCGAGCACATCCTTGTAGCACAGTCCAACCTCGCCCGAGCCATTGAAGATTTGAAGAAAGAGGGGGTATGGGTGTATGGATTGGATGGATCAGCAGAGTCCCAATCTATCTCAGATGTAAATCTCAGTGGGTCGATTGCCTTAGTTGTTGGTAACGAGGCCCAGGGGATGCGCTCCCTCGTGCGCGATTCGTGTGATGTTTTACTGCGTCTGCCCATGCGCGGAAACGTTGACTCTTTGAACGCTGCTGTGGCTGGTTCCATCGCCCTGTATTTTGCCTGGAATGCTCGGGAATTTTCCAGCTAAACCATTGACGGAGCAATTGAATTCTGATAGACTCCTGCCCCGTTGACGCTCCCGCGGAGTGGGCGTTAGCCTTGCTTGTGAGGAATCACTCTGGTATAATGCTCCCGCTCTTTTTGTGAAGCATTTAGAGTTAAGAACGTTTCAAATTTATTGCGCGAATAATTCTCTGAATTTTCGCCGACGTAGCTCAATGGTAGAGCAGCCGCCTTGTAAGCGGCAGGTTATGGGTTCGATTCCCATCGTCGGCTTCTGTTGATAGTTGGCGATCAAGGCTTACGAAAGTGGCCTTGATCTCGAACTGGCAACAGCTTCGTGCGGGCGGATACCCAAGTGGCCAAAGGGAGCTGACTGTAAATCAGTTGTCAAACGACTTCGGCGGTTCGAATCCGTCTCCGCCCACCTGAACTCGCTGATCAGTACAGACTATGTGCTTATCGGCGGGTAATTTTGTAGGAGACTAGCCCACATAGCTCAGTCGGTAGAGCACATTCTTGGTAAGAATGAGGTCATGGGTTCAAATCCCATTGTGGGCTCTTCTCAACGATTATTTTGAACCTTTTTGGTTGATATTATTACCGAGGAGAGAGTAAGATGGCAAAGGAACAATTTGTAAGAGACAAACCGCACCTGAACGTTGGGACGATGGGTCATATTGACCATGGCAAGACGACATTGACAGCGGCGATCACGAAGTATTGTGCGTATTTGGGCAATGCGGACT
>JADHTJ010000093.1 GCA_016785015.1 Anaerolineales bacterium | reverse complement strand
GAAAACTCAACCCGATCATCGTTTCCAACAGCAGTGGATAATCGTCTATACGTTCTGTTGTTATTGTTATCTCAGGATCCACTCCTTGAGATTATCAAGAAATTCGCGATTTCGCTAGATTTTTCAGCGAATAGAAAAAGAATAGTATCCGATATGCCCAAATAATCGCCGGCATCAGCATCAGTATTGACAAGTAAAAAATAATAATGATACGCGAAATCAGCATCATCTTCTTTAATTGCTTCGATTATTCGAAGTCTATAAAGAACTTTTTGAGTAAGAATAATCTCATCTTGGATTGCTCTTTCTTGATAATTTGATTTCACTATTTTAGCTAATCTTTCTACAAGATCCAACTCATAATTTTGCATCAACAGTTTTGCTAACTCAATACCTGCAAATCCAAGATTTGTATTCGCAATGCTAGCAGATTGTAGCCCTTCAACAATCACTTCGCTATCATGCATTTTCCTTTTGTTAGATTTGAGATTTTTCTTTTTGCTAATATGAATATGTTCTATCCCAGCAGCTCTAATTAATTCCCTTGCCATCTTCTCAATAGCTAGTACTCGCTCCAATAAATTTTTTGCTTGCGTAGTTTCATGTTCGATAGCATTAGAAATAGCTTTGCTCGTTGCATACAATTCTAGTGCTCTATTCATATGATTTGAAAGATCACCAAATTGACCCGTCGAACCCTGGTTATCGATTTCCTTGTCTTTTGAAGATTTGTTTCCCATCTGCAAAATCACCTGTCCAATTTATTATTTACTTCCGTGATCCAATCAACTGACATGAATGGATGCAGCTTGAACTTATTTATTTTGCCCAATTCCATGACCACACAACGCTAACATCTTTGTATGCTGATAACATATTCGAAAAAATCTGATCAATCTCTTGGTTATAGTAAAATAATCGATTGCGAAAGGCATTTCAACTTTCAAGATCTGATTCTACTTTACTCATGTTTTGTCGTCCTGTCTGTGCAAGTCGTAGACACAAATTTCAATTTCATTGGGGCGTCTTCTGGCAGAATCACTTTGCATTTCTTGAAATGCAATTACTTGAAGATTTCCTGGCACATATACTAATTCCAAAATATTCATTTGACCGCATTTTTCTTGAAGGTAGGCAATTAGATTAGATTTCATTTTAGTTGGAATAATCCTGCGTTCAAGTCGAGATGTTTCAATCTTATTTCGAGCAGGAATCTTTATTGGATCGGGAACAAGCTGATTATACGGGCCAAATTCAAATGGAAAATCACGGTTTTCTATAGTTGTTCCAACAATTTCAATGTAATGGCTTTTTTCGTTATAATGAATTTCTGCATTACAAAATTTTGATTCAAGCCAATTAACCACATTCCCACGAACAAACAAATCTTGATTTTTGAATATATCATGCTTCACTATGACTTTCCCTGTCCCAACTTCAACAATATTGAAACCTAGTGTTATATAATAAGTCCTTCTTTGTGTATAATTCCATAAAGCTATTGATACAAAGCATAAGTGATCTTTACTAACTAATACATTCCGAATCAATAATTCCTGATTTGTGCCTTTAGCTATCTCTACATTGCTTCTCCAGGTAATAGTCGGCCTTGAGTCCTTCAGAAATTCTTGCATTAATTGAATATTAGTAAATAGATTGTTTACTATAATTTTTCGATCATATTCCTTTGGATCTAGCTGAAGTAACTGCTTGATGGCCAATGCTGATGATTCCCATTCCTCCCGAAGAAAAAGTTCTCTTATTGTTTTTATTATTAGCTTGATTAAAAAAAGTTTTTGATAATTGGGACGATATCTGATTTTTTTCATAATGTCATTAAACATATATATTAGGTCATTCGGGTTATTAGTACCAATTTCTAAATTCTCGATAAACCCAAAATCCTTAAACTCTAGTGGTTTCAATATTTTGTCACAGTAGTCATCAAATTCACTGCTCAGAAATTTACTACATAATGACAAAATACTTCTCTGAGACATGAAAACAGATTCTCTTATATTGTTTAGCTCCATTACAGCTTTTGATTTGTGTTTCTTAGAAAACTCGTAAACCAATACTAACAATTGAATTGATTGACACGATATCGCATAAGCTAAAATAGCCTCCGATATGCGCAAATAATCGCCAGCATCAGAATCAGTCTCGACAAGGATAATATAGTAATAATGTGCGGAATTAGCATCATCTCCATCAATAGCATTGAGTATTCGATTTCGCCAAATATCTATCTCAATCTTTTTAATTTCATTATTGATTGATTTTTCATCATAATTTGATTTAAGACTTTTTATTAATGTTTCTCCGAAATCTAGCTCATGGTTTTTTATCATCCATTTTGCTAACTCAATAACTGCAAATCCAAGATTTACATTAGCAATATAAACGGCTTGGAGATCTTCAGCTATCACCTCGCTTTCATGGATTATCTTTTTGTTTGGTTTGAGAAATTTCCTTTTGCTAATAAGAATATGTTCTAAACCAGATGCTTTAATTAATCCCTCTGCCATCTTCTCAACATCTTGTATTCGATCCAATAAAATTTTTGCTTTCTTGTTTTCATGTCCAATTGCAATAGAAATAGCTTTGCTCGTTGAATATAATTCTATTGCTCGGTCAATATGATTTGAAAGATAATCATATTGACCTATAGACCTCCGTTTATCGATTTCCTTGTCTTTTGAAGTGTTCTTTCCCATCTGCTAAATCACCTGTCCAATTTATTATTAACTTCTGTAATCCAATCATCCGACATGATGGAATAAGGCTTGAACTTTTCTACTTCACCCAATGCCCATTCTTCAGATCGATAATAAGCTCGATTATCTTGCAACAAAGACGCACTACGGTTACCAAACAATGCGTTGCTATCAGATTCGGACAATCGAAGAGCTACTCGCTGATCGAAGTATTCTTGACCACCCCTTTTGAAAGTTCTTTCAAGATTTCCAATACTGTCTGTCCAAGTAATTAGGTGGATTCCTAATTCTGGCCCTTCTTCTGCAATACGTGAAAGTTTTTTTCCACCTTCGCTTTGAGAGAAGAGATCAGGAGATCGCAAATCTCTCCAACGTTGAATTCCTGCAATACAAAAGTATTTGTCTAGTCTCTCTTCCCCGTTTATTCGGTTTTCTAACTCGCAAACAAGAGAATCCAGAACGGCAGTAGCATCTTTTTGGCTGTGCACCGAATATTCATGCGGTGGATTAAGTTTGCGAAATACATCATAGTATTGAGATTTTGTTCTAGAAAAATCAGCCACATCGAAGGAAACAAATCCAGGTGAATATTGGACCAATAAGCTTAGAATGGATGAAAATAGAAGTCCATAAGCCTCCGATTCATTCCCCCCAACAATCAGAAGGTTCGATCCAACATATTGTTCAAATAACGCAATTGTATGATTCTTTATTGCTATTGGTTCACCTAGCCAAGCGAATTTGTCATTCTCATCTGAAGTCCAAACAGAACTATTGATTAGATTCATTAGAGTATCGTTTTGATCTAACTGCGCAATAGAGTGTCCATCAAAACTAATAGGTGTATAACTTGAAACCAACTTCGCCTTTTTGGATATCGAAGATATGCTTTTTAGATTATCCCTGCGTTTATCGAGTGGAAAATGGGCAATACGAATAAATGAATTGCTTTCCTTGTCTCCTCTATCATCGTTGTAAATGGCCTCACCAGGATTTTTCAATTGTTTTGCTGCATCATTGCCCTCACCCAAGATTGCTTGAGCATCAACCGACCGACATTGCAAAGCAATTCTGAGAGCCATTTGATCGTAGATTCGTCTTCCAAACGCGGGACCACCAGATGGAGATTGAGAAGCAAGGAGTAAATGTATACCAAAGGCGGCTCCCCTCCGAACAATATCTTCCAATAATCTGCCGGATTCCTTCGCAAGATGATCATCCTCAATAAATAGCACTTGGAATTCATCCATTATCATAATGTATCTTGGCATTATTTCATCGGATTCTTCGCGAAATTCGGTTATTCTTCCAACGCCTGCTTTTTTGAATAATTCACCCCGTTTTTCTATTTGAGTTTGAATATATTGAAGTATGCTTAGTCCAAACTCCCGATCACTCTCAAGCCCAATAACACATACGTGTGGAATATTAAAAGCCAAATAATCTAGAAATTCAACACCTTCTTTAAAATCAACAAGGAATAATTGAAGTTCATCGGGACTGTATTTCATACACAACTGATTGATAATTACATGAAGAAGATTTGACTTTCCTGATTGAGTTATGCCACCAATTAGCCCATGATGAACTGTACCTTTCCCTAATGAAAAGGAATATGTTTCTCCCTTGCCATCTATGCCTATTGGCACTCGAATGCCATTCCTAGTTGAGTTGTTCCAAGCATCTTTTTTGGAGATTGCAATCCTACCAAAATTTAAATCTGTTATTGCCGTTTGCTCGAAATGTCCAACCTTTGCTAACAAACTTTCTACAAGATATCTATCAGGGAATCGATCTGGAGTTATCTTATATTGAGATAATTTTGGATCATCCCATCTGACTTGAGAGTCATCAATCTTTATTGATAATCCTTTACTAAATATTTTTTCGAGATCTAATGATTTGGGTGTTTCAACATTTTTATTTACAGATGCAATTAGATGCACACCTGCGCGAATTCCATTATTTACAATATGTTTCAATTCTTCTGCGATCCTACTGTCGATACCTGTAGGAAAATCTGAAATTATCAGCAACTTATAAGGAATAGCCATTTCTTCTGCGTTCTGATTATATGCTTCAATATTTTCATACGTGTCGAGTAAACGGGTTTGAATTATCTCCTCAATTTGATTATTTATTACAACTAATTCCTCATAGATTTCACCGGATTTTCCAATTACTTTATTTCCCCTTATTGTGTTAGGCAGCTTCAAAAATGGAGCCAATAAAGAGCCTGCAGAAGCAGGTTCAACAAGGACAAATTGGAGCATTCCAGGCTTTACAGTTACCGCCAAGCGTAGAAGAAGGGTTTTCAAAAACTCGTTAGCTAATACTTGGTCATTGCTATGAATATATAGGTGCTGGTAAGTTAAAAAGGGTATAAGTGCAGGCATTCCACTTAAATTAATCTCATCTGGTGATTCTATTGTTCCCACTCGAGTAGTTGCCTGAATCTGTGTCTCTAATACTGGGGAAAAATCTTTCCACCTTGGATCATCCCAACCAATGACTTCCCAATGATATTTATCTAACATTTGTTGATGAATCTTATTCAATTGGGATTGAAGCTCAGATATTGTTTTTTCTCCGTAATGATCCAAAGCATATTCAGCTCTAGCACTAGACTGCAGGATTATCTGATACTGTTTTTCAATTTCCTTTATTATTTCCTCTTTTTTCATTAGTGCTCGCCTCTTTTATTTCAAGCGAATAGAATCTTCTATGTGCGTGATTATTTCATCTTTTTCAGTCGGGACCTAACATATTAAATGAGATGATATTTCCAAACGCTTAAAACATAGATCATTATCTTTTAGAATCTTTATCACTTGTAAATTTTTTGTGACAACAAACTCACCTAAACCATTTCTTACATTTGGCCCTTCTGCTTTATTGTTTAATAAATCCAATGTTTCTGCTGATAGTTTTGGCGGAGTGTAAAGTATTAAATTATCCCTTTCACTAGAAAACGGGATTTTTAATAAATAATCCATTGTTGTTATTGCTTCATGATATGACTTGAAATTAGAAATTAGCGATTTAACATCTCCAATATTTATTTTTTTAATAGTTCTGGATTTGGGTACATAAACCCATTTCCCCTGACTATATAACATCTTACATTGTTCAATGATTGTGGAAGCCGAATTATTTATCTCAATAAGATTTTTTTGAGTAACTAAGTTCCCAGAAGAAAAATCTAGTGCCAGAAATTCAATGGAAAAATCTGAAATAGATTTTTGAACTTCCTTATCTTTCAGATATTTCGCTGAAATTAGAAATAAATGTTCAGCACTGTAAAAAATATCAAGGGGTATACGATGAGATGTTTCTTTATAAACAGTATCAATATTCCAAGCTGACACTGCATCAAGTTTTGATTTAAACTCGCTGGTAGAAGGACCAGAGAAATAATTTTTCCAAGATAGCTCTAGGGGCGCATTCGATAATTTTAATATTGCTTGTAAAACTGAGTTTAAAAAAATATCGGTACTAATAATTTTTGTTTCTAGTACTTTTGATATTTTTGTCATTTCCCCCTTTTCGAATAAACCAACTATTACTTCTAAAATAACTGTTGATAAATCGAATTCCTCAATAAACTTTGGCTCAAGATTATTGAGCAAAGAATAATACCTAATTAGCTCATTTATGTTATTAGATTTTGCGGCGAGATTAATATTCTGAAAATACAAATCACCTAACAGTCGTTTCGTTTCTTGAACAAGAGATACTTCGTTAAATGAACGATATATTTGGTTTAAGATCAATTCAGCAAGATCATATTTGCCCACTGATATCATAGATTTTCCAAACTTAAAATACAATAATGCTAAATTGATGCTTGCCAATTTTGCAGATTTGTATGCATTTACAATATCATTCGCATCCAACTCAACGTTCATTGTTCTATCATGGTTGATATTCTTAGTAATGTGTGTCAGACCAGCTAATTCAATAAGATTAGTTGCTTCATCTTTGATTTGATCTATCTCTTTTATAATATCGATTGAATTTGTCTTTTCGTGATAAAGCTTTTCTTTGACTAACATGATTGTCGATAGAATTTCTGATGCTTCATTTAATAAACCGAATAGCAGTTCAACGGAATCAGTTTGTATTTCGTTGCTTATCCCATTTTTTTTCATGATTATTTTGCGAAATCCTATTTAGTACCCATAGGTGATCAAATCAACATCGCATTGCAACTAATCGGATATTGCCATAATGTAGCAATTGGATGTCATCTTTGTTATACATTATATACTACAAAAGAAGGCCACATAATCAAATATAAGCTCTAGTATGTTGGTGCTCAAATACAAATTATAGCCTGATTATTATCACAATATTTGACATCTGCATTGTGTAACTGAGACTCAATTCTTCTTTCCGTTTTAATTTTTCAGATGATTTTTTCTATCACCCCGAATCTGTTTGGAAAACACAGAACAATTACCGCGAATCGCCTTTTTGGCCCCGGTGCAACCGCGGTGCAACGCCGGTAAAACTGGGTAAAAACAATACAAAATTTGGGGATTTGTTTGGTAACTCTACAGAGAGAAATGCACTCTGTGAACACAATAGACACTATAAAATAGCGCCCGGACACGCTTAAACAGAAGAGGTCCTTAGGAAAAATTCTCCAACCGTTTTTCACTCGGCATAGAATATCTCCAACCCTTTCACCAACTTGTTGAACATATTCATCATCATGGTCTGATCCTCCCACATTGAGAAATCCAGGATCATGTACTCTTTTATCTGCCTCATCAGCCGCCTGGGCCACCTAGCATTCATCCAGCTATCGTCCAAGGCAATCGGGCAAATCACATCACGTTTTAGTTCTTTCTCTATATCGCGTGCTAATTGAACTTCATCTTCTACCCAATCACTTTCGATAGAATGCTTTGATAAAATCAACAATACCGTCGGATTCTGACGGATCGCCCGATCAATCTGTTTCTCCACCCTCCCTGCTTTCATTTCATGCACATCCCGCCAAAAACGAATGCCTTTACCATTTAGATGCGTTTCCATCTGATCAACAAAGAGGCCATCCGCATGGCTATATGAAATAAACAATGGGGAAAATTGAATCGCTTGTGTTGCTCGCAAATCATGTATCCTGTACAGAATATCCATTATTGCGTCATTACTCAAGTCTGGGTTTGCTAATTTTGTATACTCAATATCCACATCACTCAGCCCACATCCTTTCAAAAATCCTTCTGGTATCTTGCCCTTCGATCTTTGGACGGTATCTGTACCAATGGTTGATGGGCTCATGTGCAATACATTTTCCAAGTCTCTAGCATCACCTAGATCGATATCTCCCAAACTTGTTCCTCCTAATTCTGCTCTTGTGAGTATAGCTTCCCTAAGATTGGCTCCCCTGAGATTAGTTTTAATGAGATTGGCTTTACGGAGATTGGCTTTACTCAGGTAGGCTTGACTTAGATTGGCTTCTTGGAGTAAGGCTTCACTAAGGTTTGCATTACTTAGATTCGTACTACTTAGATTGGCTCTAATGAGTGTGACTCCACTGAGATCGGCTGACTTTAGTTTTGCTCCAGAGAAGTTGGCCCCATTTAGTCTAGAACCACTGATATTGGCCCAATCGAGATAGGTCGCCCTGAGTCTGGATTTATTGAGACTGGCATCACTTAAATTGGCACTAATGAGATTAGCTCTGGATAAATCGGCTATTTCTAGATTGGCTTGAAAGAGATTTGCACCACTTAAATTGGCTTCTGTGAGATCAGCCCCCCTGAAATTGGCTTGGATAAGTCTTGCACCACTAAGGTTGACTTTCTTAAGATCAGTTCCTTTGAGATCGGCTTTATCTAAATTGATAATCGACGTTGGATTTTCTCTTCGCCAGGTGTTCCATTCTATAGCACTTCTCCGCAATCTTTCTATTTGCTTTTTTTTTGCCATGCTTCGATTTCCTCCATTAGAAGTATAGAAGGAAATTTTACAAAGTCAAGCAGATAAGATATAGTTACTTTTCTTTCTTCCCGCCGCAACCATAGTGAAACCCGTAAAGAAATAATTGAAAAATGATCACAATGGATGTTTTGACCCCGTATATTCCAATCAGTGGACACGATGGACGCTATTTTTGGATGGGCGTTTTTTTGTGGGAGATATGAATTGGTAAAGTGAGTAAGAGTCGCCTATCCAATAACCGGTTAAGGTGCAACCAGGGTGGAAAATATGGATTTTGTGGACAAAATGGACAAAAACTGACCCCCAAATATAAACGTGATGAACTCTGTGGACTCAATAGACCCAGATTAACGGGGCGGATAATTTGCCTGTGGAATTCGAAGTCAGACGGCCTAATTTGTCCCTTTATTATTCATTTTGGTCCGAACCGCTGATCTGATGCGAGTTCAACTTGCTGAAGATATTCCTGAAGTGAACTCAGCTTTATAAGCCATATTTGACCGATTTTTTCCCCTTGCAGTTTATCATTTCTTAGCAATCGCCTAAGGTACTGGGCGTTGTAACCTGTTGTCTTGGTTGCTGCTGAAATTGAAATATGTGTTTCTGTCAATATGCCAGGGATTATTGAAGATAATTCAAATATTCTGTTAAACGAATTCATCCCGAACTCTGCCTTCCAACTCGATGGGCAATTCTGCTAATTTGCTCCGGTTTTCGAAACGTACCATAGCAAGGAACTGCTCAACGGGTTGTGAATGCCGTTCGGGATGGGTCTCGGTTGGTACCCCCACTGCGACTCGAACGCAGGTCTTTGGCTCCGGAGGCCAACGCTCTATCCACTGAGCTATGGGGGCAACGGAAAAGATTCTACCACGCTGAAACTTTGGGAGCTAGACCGATCAGCTTTTGGCGCGTCTCGTCGATGAATTTCTGGTTACCCTTTTCATCCCCAAAATAATCCAATTGATATTTTTTGTGGGCCAGCTCGCTGCAGAGCTGATAAAAATTGCGCGTGTCCCGAAATTTCCCAGAGAAGAACGCCGAAAGTCTGGCAAAACTTTGGGACCAGGCCGAGGCTGCCGTTTTATATTGGGCACTACTGATAACTCCTAAATCAACTTCATCGCGCAAATATTTTTTGATCCTTAACTGGATTCTACGTATGGCCCATAGAACCAGCAATAACATCAGGAACCAGCCTCCCCAATCGAAAAGCATTCCTACGGCCAGGCCGGGCAAGCCGGTCAGCACTGTGGCGATGGTGTTGTGGATCGAATGGGCGAAGATCGCCATCATCCAGCCAATGATGGGCGCCAACAGCTTGACCCAGGGATTTTTGTTCAGACGCGTGGTCGCTAATCCAATCCCAATGAAAGCTGTGTAAAAGGGGTGCTGCCAGCCCACTAAAATCACCCTTACAAAGACAAGCATGAACAACCCTTCCATGCCATCTTCCAAAAAACCATAATTATAGATATAGTAGACATTCTCAGTGGCGGCGAACCCCAGGGCGGCTACACCTGCGTACACAATGCCATCGAGCACCGAATCGAACTCTTTGCGCACGATCAAGAATACTAATAGAACGGCCAATCCCTTCAAGCTCTCCTCAACCGGTGGCGCAACCAGTGAGCCTGTTGCAAATTCTGTGATGGCGTCGGACTCGGTGAGAAAATAAACCCCCATCCCCAACAGTGTGTTGACCACGAATGCCAGCCCCGCGGCTACCACGGCTCCCCAAATGAAAACCAATCCCAATAAAACTTTTGGCTCTTTCTCATAACGGTCGAGCCAATTCAAAATCCAGGCGAAAAAGAGCATTGGTGCGAACCCGAAGAAAACGGAAAGAGCGAAGCCCATATTATGTACCCTTTAAGATAATCTCTGAGCGGTGGATGTGTGCGGTCAGTGGGTCGATATCCAGCGCCTTGAGAACTTCGTCAGGTCGCCCGGTTGCCCCAGGTAGTGCACTCAAATGCATTTGTAATTTATCTTCCCCCTCTGAGTGCAAATCCAAAATCAATGGACGCAGATCGTATTCCCTGAGCTTCTTTTTCACTCGCCGCTGGCGGATGATGCTGGACTGTGAGAGCAATTTTCCGATGCGGTCAGATAATGCTGGAAGCGGGTGAGATAATTCGACCGCATATATTGTGGATTGGATTAAAGTCTGTAGCTTTGGAACCCGCAATTCTGACTCTTGGATGACTTGAATTTTTATGCCGGGTGGCAGGGCGGGGGTCAGTGTTGATTCTATTTCTTTGAGCGGTACTTGTTCTTCAAGCCAAACCTCGATCATCTCGTCCTGACTGGTGAACCCAAGTGGAAGGGCAGCCCCAAGATTGATCTTCGGGTGGGGATTAAAACCCTGGCTGTAGGCCAACGGCAACCGCGCCCGGCGCAGGGTGCGCTCCCAGGTGCGCTGCAGATCCAAATGACTGGTGTAGCGCATGGCCTCAGTTTTAGCGAAAGTGATTTTCAGTCTCATTATGCAGTGGTCAGTGGATAGTGGTCAGTAAACAGAAAACTGAATATTGTTTACTGACCACTGATAACCGGCAGCAAATCTTCATCTTTGATCGATATTACGCGCCCCTGACTCACCTCGGGACACTGCCACACATCTCCGGGATTCTCGCGTCGCAGACCCGCAAAGGCGGGCAGGATTCCGCAGGCAAAGCATTGCTCGCGGCAGTCGATGCGAATGCGCCCTTCCAAACTCCACATGTAATCCTGAGTTAGGAATTTCTTGCGCAGGGTGGTACTGAGATGTTCCCAAGGGAAGACTTCATCCAGTGGCCGGTGACGATGCGTATAGAATGCGGGATCGAGACCAACGGTTTCAAAAGCATCCGTCCAGGCTTTGTAATTGAAGTGTTCTCCCCAGGCATCGAACTTGGCACCATTCTTCCAGGCCTGGTAGACGACTTCAGCCATACGCCGATCGCCGCGTGAGAGCCAGGCTTCGAGCTGCGTTTCGTAAGGGTTGTTCCAATTAAGCTTAAGCCCGCGTCCGCGCAATTCTTCTTTGAGCAAATCCTGCTTGGCTTTGATCTGCTCGATCGAGTCACATGGCACCCATTGGAAGGGGGTATGCGGCTTGGGCACGAAAGTGCTCACCCCGGCGGTGAGCTTTGCGCGCCCGCCGATGACTTTGCGACCCTCAGCGACCACGGCCTTACAAAGGTCAACGATGGCCTGGACGTCTTCCAGCGTTTCAGAGGGGTGGCCGATCATGAAATAGAGCTTTATCGTCGTCCAACCGCGCGAGTAGATTTCGCGCGCCGTTTCAAGTAACTGTTCGGTGCTGACTGGCTTATTGATGATCTTGCGCATTTTTTCTGTCGCGGCCTCGGGTGCCAGGGTGAAGCCGCCTTTGCGACCGCCCTTGAGGGCATCCATTAAATTAACTGAGACACTTTCAATTCGCAGCGAAGGCAGGGATACTGAGAGATGTTCCTCGCCGAAACGTTCGTGTACCCTTTCAACAAGCTCTACGACATGCGTATAGTCACTAGATGATAGAGAGAGCAGGCCGATCTCTTCGAAACCAGTATGGCGGATGGTCTCTTCGATGGCCTCGAGGACTTCATCTACGGTGCGTTCGCGCACCGGCCGGGTGATCATCCCCGCGTGGCAGAAACGGCAGCCGCGCGTGCAGCCGCGCATAATCTCGATTGGCGCGCGATTGTGCACTGTATCTACATAGGGCACGATGAAGCGCGTTGTCGGTGGGGGCAGCGCTGCCTCGATGCGCTTGTCGATTGGTAAGGGAGCCTCGGGGTCGAGTTTTTCTATCGATGCAAAGGTGCCATCTTCGTGATAGTGCGCTTCGTACAGAGATGGCACATAAACCCCCCATATACGGGAAAGAGCCTGAAGTAATTCAGGACGTTCAAACGTTCCACGTTTAAGCGTTTGGACGATGTCTACAATCTCTTGTATTGCGCCCTCACCCTCGCCAATCACAAAAGCATCGATGTGCGCATGCATCGGTTCGGGGTTGAAGGTGCTGTGCCCACCAGCGATGACCAGGGGATGTTCAGAGCCGCGCTCTGCACTAAACAGCGGTATTCCTGCTAAGTCTAAGGCATTCAGCGTGCTGGTATAGAGAGTCTCGTAGGGCAGAGAAATACCAATGATGTCGAAGTCCGCCAGGGGATGCTTGGTTTCAAGCGAATAGAGCGGAATTTCCTCGCGCCGCATGGCGGCTTCCATATCCGTCCAAGGGACGTAGGCACGCTCGGCCAACACATCCTCACGTTGGTTGAGCAGATCGTAAAGGATTGCCAGCCCCAGGTTGGACATACCCAGATCGTAGATATCGGGAAATACAAGTGCGACTTTTGTCGCAATCGAGTCCCAATCTTTGACCACTTGGTTAAGTTCTCCGCCAGTGTAGCGGCCGGGTTTTTGTACAGTGGGAAGAACACGCCCTAAGCGTGATTGAATTTCTTTAGGTGTCAACATAACGGGGGGATTATACCATTTGAGATGTTATTCGGAGAAGGACAATCCGAATTGGCGTAAATTATTAGCACGTTGGGACTTTTTACATTTTGAATCCTTATTCTCCACCAAGTTCTGGGCAGGCTTAAAACAAAAACCGGGGCTCATCATGAAACCCGGCGCATTCAAAATTTATATTGTTCCTGCGAGGAACCCTAAAAGAGTGACGAAGCAATCTCGCATTTTATTAGGAGATCGCTTCGTCGGCTTGCTTTGCACGCCTTTGGCGACGCCTTCCTTGCGATGACAGAAATTGACTACTCAAAAACCCATTCATCGATAGCTCGGCCCCACTCGACTAGCTCGCTCTCGTCGAACCAGAGGGCGACTTCCGCTTCACCGTTTTCGACGCTGTCAGATGCGTGAGTCAGATTGCGGCCGACTTCCAGGCCAAAGTCGTGGCGCACGGAGCCAGGCGCGGCCTCAGTGGGGCGGGTAGCTCCCATAGTTTGGCGCACAGCGGCAACGGCGTTAGGCCCTGTCCAAACCATGGCCATCACAGGTGCCGAGGTGATGTAATTAATCAGCGGCTCGTAGAAGGGTTTGCCTTTGTGAATGCCGTAGTGAGTTTCAGCCAATTCCATGCCGACCCGCATGAATTTTGCACCAGCCAGTTTCAGGCCGCGGCGCTCTAGACGAGCGATGACCTCGCCGATCAGACCGCGCTGCACACCGTCGGGTTTTACCATGACGAAAGTTTTTTCCATATTATTCTCTCCGTTATTATTGGTTTATTGAATGAAGATAGTTTGTCACAGAGTTCCCAGAAAATGGGGAGAAATAATAATATCTCTGTGTGTTCTGTGGCAAGATTGTCTAGTAGATTCTTCTCATCAAAAGGCGACAGCCACATAATCATGACTGTCACCAAGGATTTCATGAAACCGGATTCTACCAGAACAGAGATCTTATTGCAGTAATTGCTCCACCTTAGAATAGGTATCCAAGGCTTCTTGCAGGCGGTCAGCGCGCATATAGGCGTCGCCGAGGGCTTGTAAAATCTCTGGGTTGTCGGGAACCGCTTGATCCGAGGCTTCGAGATCGTTGATGATCGCATCAATGCGCTTGCCCTTCTTGATTAGTTGTTCGTATTCCTCCATCGCGCCGGATATGTCACCTTTCGAGAGTTTCTCTTGGGCGCCGATTTGAACCGCATGGTGTTCGTCTTCGGCATCTTCTGGGGCTTCAGGTGTGATTGTTACAATGGAAGGTTTAGTTTCGAGTTCAATCGGGGCTTCAGCAGCGGGTGCCGACGAGGCAACAGATCCTTCAGCTTTTGGAACCAGTTTTACTTCAACCAGATCTTTGATTCCTTCAAGGTTTTCTGCTTCGATGCCCAATAGCAGTAGATCATCGAGCTTGTCGAATGCCCCATGCTCTTCACGATAACTAAAGACTGTTTGCGCCCTGCGGAAACCCATTCCTGGCAGTCGTTCTAGCTCGATCAGGGAAGCCTGGTTGATATCGAGTTTTTCTTGCGGCACTACCTCGTCACCCTCGGCATCAACGGGCTTTTCTAGTTCTGATGGGCGCCAGGCATATTCATCTTCATCAGGTTGCTCATCGACCACAACAGGCTCGGGTTGATCTTTTTCACTATCAAAATCTTGCAGCCAATCGGGAAGAGGTTCTTCATCTGCAACGGCCTCATCGCCCTCGATTTCAACGACAGGCTCGGCGTCCATAAAGTCATCTGCTTTTGAGTCGGTCTCAAGCTGGGTATCCGCTTCAGCGTCAGCTATTGCTTCAGCATCAGCCGGGATTTCATCAGTTTCGGCCCTCTCGAACGAAGGCACTTCTTTGCCGAATTCACGGATCCAGGTGGCATCTTCGGCTGGTTCATCTTCAGGTGAAACAGCCTTGAGCCAATCAGGCAGACCTGCATCCTCTTCGGCTGGCTCTTCTGTAGTTGCAGCGGGAGCTGCTTCATCTTCCTGCTCGGCAGCGATAACCGCTGGCGCGTCGCCAAGGGCATCTTTCAGCCAATCGGGCGTATCATCAGGATCACCTGTTAACTCCATTTCTGTAGCCGGTTCTTGGGGCTGAGTTTCAGGGGGCGAATCTGCCAGCCAGCCTGGCAACTCTGAATCATCCGCCTCGACTAATTTTTCTCCACCTTCCAACCATTTGACTGACTCGTCGGCTACATCTGGCTCCGATTCTTGTTCGTCATCGAATTGATCTACAGGAACAACTTGGTCCGCGGATTTTTCTGGCACATCTTCTGTTGCGGGTGCAAAAGCGCCATCTTGGAGCCATTCAGGAATATCTTCGGGCGTAATTTCTCCAGTAATGGGTTCGTGTATTGCTTCTACTGGTTCGGCGTCATCTTTTGGTTCAGGTGTGACTGGCACTTCGGTATCGACGGCTTCTTCTGCCGTGGTATCTTGTGCCCAATCGGGCGGCTTTTCGGGGCGATCGTCTGGGCTGGAGATTAATTCTTCTTCAGAAACACCCTGCTTTGCTGCAAGACCCTCGAGCCAGGCCATAGCCGCATCTGCATCTTCGAATTCAGTAGCAGGCTCACTTTCGGACTCGGTGGATTTTTCTTCAGTTGGGGTAGTCAACCATTCTGGGAATGCAGAATCGTCAGATGCCGGTTCTTCAACAGCAGCCGGTTCGGTGTCCGCTTCTTCAACTGAGTCGTCGGGAGTGGACAACCATTCGGGGAAGTCTTGTTCGGGTAGCGGTGCAGCTTCGGGATCGTCAAAATTGGGCAAAGTTCGCTCCTCTTCATCTTCCATTTCGAGGGCATCTGCTGCCGCAGATCTCATGATTTCTGGCGTGGGCTTAAATTCGGGCTCTTCGCTGGGCGCTTCGGCTACAGGTGCGGGTTCAGCTGCATCCGTATCCGTATCAGGTTCTCCTTCACTGATCTCTGCCAACCAATCTGGTGAATCTGTGGCTTGGGGCTGTGATTCGTCTTCACCTTGGTCAGCCAAAGAAGCTTCGGCTAATTCGTCCAACCAATCGGGAACGTCAATGGTTTCGTCCTTTACTGGCTCTTCGACGGGTTCTGGCGATACTGCCTCTTTAATGGATTCTTCCTCTGCATCATCGAGGGTTTTTAGCCAATCGGGGATATCGGCAGGCTCGGCCTTTGCAATGGTATCGGTTGGCAAAGTATCTTCATCCGTGATGGGAGCAAAATCGACAGCTTCGCTCTCGACGGGTTTCATTGAGTCGGGGATATCGTCGTCTATCGAGGATGGGATTGTTTTCCCGGCTGCTGCTTCAAGTTCTTCTAGCACAGTGTCGGGTTCAGTTGTGCCAATATCTGTCGGTTCTACATCCTCATGCTCAACAGATTTTAGCCAATCGGGAATATCGTCTGCAGGTGGAACCACATCATCAGTTGGTTCTGCCGCAATTCCGTCACTGGGCTCATCGGCTTCTTTGTCTTCGATATCTTTGAGCCAATCAAGATCATCTACAGTGTCATCTTCAGGGCGAGGTTCGGCTGAAAGAGATGCATCTATTTGGGTTTCTTCAGTCGCATCAGGTTCATCAGATTTCAGCCAATCGGGGATTTCATCCACCCCAGCATCTGCTGGTGCATCGGCTTCTGCTGGTGCATCGGCTTGGGGCTGATGTATTTCTTCTTCGGAATCCCTTCCAAGACCTGTCAAGAAATCCGTTACCCCTGTTGATTCGGCATCTTCGCTTTCCTCGCCTTGGATTGTTTCATCGACACCCTTAAGCCAATCTGGGATCTCGTCGGCCGGTTTGGGTTCTGATGAAACGGGTGGAGATTCCTCGGCTGCAGCATCTAACCAATCGGGAAGCGCGTCATCGTTTTGATGACTTGATTCTTCAGCAGATTCTGGAGTTTGCTCACTTCCGCTGTCGAGCCAATCTGGGAGTTCTTGTTCTTGACCAGGCGCGGTCAATTCAGGACTGCCTTCGTCCTCGATAGAAGACAACCAATCAGGTGTGTCGCCACCTACAAGTTCTTCTTGTTTATTAGGAATTGTATCGATATCTGCGCTGTCGTCATCTGACTGTGTTGCAGCCATGCTGGCCTCAGCGGGGGCCATATCTTTGACCCAATCTGGTAATTCGGCTTCTATGGCAGAATCCGGCTCTTCATCGGGTTGGTCGTCAAATGCCAGGGGCGACGGATCTTCTTCAATATCCCCAGAAGAAGGCCCCCACCCGGCATCTTGCATCCATTCGGGAAGTTCATCATCGTCTGTTTGACTGAGATTGCCACTTTCTTGGGAAACTGGAGAATCTTCGGAAGCAGAAGCAAGCCAATCGGGGACCCCAGCCTCTCGGGAGTCGGGTTCGTCCACGTCAACACCTAGCGATGAAGCCCATTCGGGCTGTCGATCCGCTTCGCTTGATGCGGTAGATGCTCTCCAATCCATCCGATCTATGGTGACAGCCTGTTCTGGTACGTCATTGGCAGAGGGTGCATGGGATGAGATATGAACTTCATAAGGGTCAAGCGCGTGAACACGCTGCAGATAAGTTTTGCTTTCGTCTTCGCGGTCAGTTCCCTGGAGCAAATTGCCAAGCAAACGATTCGCTGGAAGACAGAAAGGCAAGTTTTTAAGAACCAGGCTGCAATTTTCGATTGCTTTTACATTTTCACCAATTTTGGCGTACATTTCGGCTAGCAAGACTTGAAGATCAGATCGATCTGGCTCTTCGGTAAGGGCGGCGCGTATTTCTGCAATGGCTTGTTCGTAATGATCTCCCTTTGCATAAGTACGGGCAAGTGCACCTCGAGTGAGACGAGCTTTCGATGGCTCCATGCCATCTCGTTTTCCATATAACCGACGAACCTCTCCTTGAATTGCAGGGTTGTAGGGTTGGATTTCGAAAGCGCGCTCCATATGCCAGAGGGATGTATCGAGATTGCTTTCGTCCTCGCGAATGATACTCATACCCACATGTGATACAAAGTCATCGGGGATGGCGGACAGAACCCTTTGAAAGATATCCGCAGCGCTGCCGTATCTTTGAGCTTCAAGAAAGGCTTTTCCTAAAAGCCGGTAGGTGTCGATGTGTTTTGGAAAAACCTTAAGTACGTGACGACACTGTTGGACGGCCTCGTCTGTCTGACCTTCTTCAATGGCATCCTCGATTTCACGTAAAAATGTTCGTAGAGGGACTTTCGCCATAAGACAACCCTCCCCTTTCATAAAAGGGCTTGCAAATATCGGTTATTTGATCGAATCTATCTACTTCTAAGGCTGTATTTTAACATATGTGCTATGAAATTAGTTATGTTACTTAGGTGGTTCTATGGGGATTGCCGTGAGAGACCTCACATTTGGGGGTAGG
>JADHTJ010000092.1 GCA_016785015.1 Anaerolineales bacterium | reverse complement strand
TGTTGATCTCTGAGAATTTGGCCGATCGCTATTCCCTGAGTTTGGATGACCAATTCGAGATCTATTACGCAGGTCGGGATCTGCCCGTTACAGTGGTTGGTTTGCTGCAATCCAATCAGAACTTGGCAAGTAGCGCTCTAGATGGCATGTTGCTCATGGATATCGCCTCTGCTCAAGAACTGACAGGCCGCCTGGGCCACCTGGACCGCATCGATCTCATTCTGCCTGATGGCGATCAGATCGGCCTGAACGCAGTTCAATCCTTGCTCCCGCCTGGGATTTTGGTACTCCCGGTAGAAGCGCGCAGCGGAGCAGTGGAACAAATGACAGCCGCCTTCCGCCTCAACCTGACTGCTCTGAGCTTGTTGGCCATGGTTGTGGCCTTGTTCTTGATCTACAACACAATGACCTTTTCGGTTGTGCAACGCCGCCCCTTGTTTGGCACTTTGCGCAGCCTGGGTGTCACTCGCAGAGAGATCTTTGCAATGGTTGTCGGCGAAGCCTTGAGCATCGGGGTCGTAGGCGCTACTTTGGGGATCATCATCGGCATCCTGATGGGGCGCGGCGCCGTTGGGCTGGTTTCGCAGACCATCAACGATCTCTTCTTTGTCAGCACTGTGCAGGATGTTCCCATCCCCATTGGCAGCCTGATCAAAGGCGGCCTGCTGGGCATCATCGCCACGGGCGCGACTGCTGCCTTCCCCGCCTGGGAAGCGGCCAGTGTTCCACCGAGAACTGCTCTTTCTCGGGCCAACTTAGAATCAAAGGCTAAACGCATAGTCGGTTGGTTAGGACTGGCTGGAATGTTGGTGATCCTGGGCGGCATTGGCATCCTGGCCATCCCCACCAAAAGCCTGGTGGTCAGCTTTGCTGGAACCGCGGCAGCGATGATCGGGTTTGCGTTACTCACACCCATTACTACCAACTGGATGATGAAAATTGGCTCCATTCTGACCAGCCGCATCTGGGGTGTGATAGGACGCATGGCGCCGCGCGAAGTGGTCAACTCCATCAGCCGCACCTCGGTGGCCGTGGCTGCGCTGATGGTAGCCATCTCCGTGACCATCGGCGTCAGCCTGATGGTAGGCAGTTTCCGCTCCACCGTCGAAACCTGGATGAATCAGATCCTGCATGGGGATGTGTATATCTCTGTGCCCGGGGCGACTTTCAGCCAGCAGCTCAAAGCCATCGACCGAGATGTGATCGCCATTTTGGAAGATCACCCTGAGGTTATGCGAATAGACTTGCTGCAAAGCTCGACTGTCGATTCTCCAGATGGACCGATCCAAGTCTCGGCCAACAACAACCCCAATGATGATATCGCCCAGCTTTTAGTGGACAGCAAATATCCAATCAATGAGATCTGGCAGGTTGTACAAGATGGCGGCGTGTTGGTATCCGAACCCCTGGCCAACCGTTTTGATTTGCCGAACCAAGGCGGCGAACTGTCGCTTTATACCCCGCAGGGACTAAAAACATTCCAAATTGCTGGAATTTACTATGATTATGCATCCAGCCAGGGAACTGCCATCATGTCTTTGGAAATTTACCAGCAAATTTGGGCTGACCAGCGCGTCTCGGCCGCGGCCTTGATCCTCGAGCCCAATGTGGATGCTCGCTCCCTGGCTGAGTCTCTAGAAATTCAACTGGCTGCTGAGCAAAGCCTGTTGGTACGCGCCAATCAGGATTTACGGGATACCACCTTGGAAGTTTTCGACCGTACTTTTGCCATCACCGGCGCGCTGCAATTGATGACCACAGTTGTTGCCTTTATTGGCGTGCTCAGCGCCATGATGTCTTTGCAATTAGACAAACAACGCCAATTGGGCATCCTGAAAGCCATTGGCCTGACCGCCCGCCAACTCTGGCAACTGATCACCTTGGAAACAGGCTTGATGGGCGCAGTCGCTGGTATCCTGGCCATGCCCACAGGCTATATGTTGGCTCTGATCCTGGTATACATCATTAACCGGCGCTCATTCGGCTGGACACTGCAAATGCGCATCACGCCTGAGCCCTTTGTCCAGGCTTTCGTCATCGCTGTTCTGGCGGCCTTTCTAGCAGGCTTATACCCGGCACACCGCATTATCCAACGCAACACTGCGGAGGCCATTCGCTTCAACTGATGAATAGGTCAAAACTTTTTCTAGGAATATTGCTTATCGCTCTGGTCGGGCTAGCACTC
This sequence comes from Anaerolineales bacterium, assembly GCA_016785015.1. Classification (GTDB taxonomy): domain Bacteria; phylum Chloroflexota; class Anaerolineae; order Anaerolineales; family UBA11858; genus NIOZ-UU35. The sequence goes on along the minus strand of JADHTJ010000092.1, from coordinate 16,578 downwards.
GCCTGGAGAATTACCCGCGGCGCAGAATCGCCCCCTCAAACCTCTTCAGCTAATTTTTTGTCGAACACTGAAAGCCCAACAAATTTCCAACGCGCTGAGGGTCCGCGCCAGTGGGATTTTCCCGAAGACTTTGGGCCACATCCCGACTATCAGACTGAGTGGTGGTATTACACCGGCAACTTGCAATCAGAGAATGGGGAACGCTTCGGCTACCAGTTGACCTTTTTCAGGAGAGCACTGCTTCCAGAAAATTCACCTCAGGAACGCGATTCGGCCTGGGCTGCGGATCAGGTTTACATGGCTCACTTCGCCCTGACAGATATCTCTACCAAAGAGCACTACGCCTTCGAGCGCTTCACGCGCGGCGCGGCTGGTTTAGCGGGTGCCCAAGCAAACCCCTACCAGGTCTGGCTGGAGAACTGGGAAGTAACCCTAACAAACGATGGCGAATATCTAATCAAGGCTGGACAAAATGACATTAGCATCGAATTGATCCTAAAAGATGCCAAAGGCCCCATTTTTCATGGCGATCAGGGGTACAGCCAGAAAGGCCCTGAAAAGGGAAATGCATCTTACTATTTCAGCCAGACCCGCCTTGAATCGCAGGGCATTGTCCAAGTTGCGGGAGAGATTTTCCAGGTCGCTGGATTGAGTTGGATGGACCATGAGTTTGGCACCAGCGCCCTTTCAGAGGGTCAGGTCGGTTGGGATTGGTTCTCGATCCAGTTGGAGGAGGACAGCGAGCTGATGGTCTTCCAAATCCGGCGTGCGGACGGCAGTATCGACCCCTTCTCCAGCGGGACCTGGATCAACGCAGGAGGCAAGACCACACAGTTAGACCGGGATCAATTTCAAATCCAGGTCCTGGATACCTGGCAGAGTGATACCAGCGGCGGGGAATATCCCGCCAAGTGGAACTTGGTCATCCCTTCCCTAAATTTGAAGCTTGAAATCGAACCATTCGTGGTCGATCAAGAAATGAACGTCTCTTATGCTTATTGGGAGGGTGCTGTTAAAGTAAGCGGCAGCGTTGATGGCGAGTCAGTTAAGGGTAATGGTTACCTTGAGATGACGGGCTACGCCGCCTCAATGGAAGGCGAATTTTAACCGTAGAAGTACATATTAATCAGGAGTATTGAAAATGAACAGACTTTATCAAACCAGTAAAATCACGATCCTAATCGCGGCATTCCTATCCTTCTTGTTATCCGTATATTTATGGTTTAGCGGAGCAAAAGATCAAGGAATCTTTGTAGCCATTTGGGTGCCTTCTATCCTATCTTTGGGTACCTTTATATTCACCGCCTGGAGAAAATCATGAAAGACGTCACTATTTTCATATTTGGATTGGTGGCTACGATCATGGCCATAGGGCCGCTGTTTATTGCGCTGGTCTTGGATCTGCGCTCCAAAAATAGCAAGGAATAAATGGAAAAATCTGTGCAATTTACAAAAACCATTCTAGTTACTGGCGCAACCGGATATATTGGGGGGCGGTTGGTTCCGTATTTATTGGACGCTGGGTATCAGGTTCGGGTGCTTGTGAGAGACCCAGACCGTCTACAAGGTCGCGCTTGGAAAAAACGGGTGGAGATCGTCCAGGGCGATGTTCTCAAACCGGAGACGCTGCCTGCTGCCATGTCGGGCGTATACGCGGCCTATTATATGATCCACAGCATGACTGGCCGCGATGACTTCCACGAACGTGATCTCATCGCGGCGAGCAATTTTGGTGAAGCTGCGCATGCCGCCGAAGTTGAGCAAATCATTTACCTGGGCGGGTTGGGTGATCCAGAAGCAGATTTATCTGAACACTTGCAATCGCGTCAGGCTACCGGACAGGCTTTAGCGAGTGCCGGTGTGCCAGTGACCGAGTTTCGGGCGGCCATCATTGTAGGTTCGGGGAGCATCTCTTTCGAAATGATTCGTTACCTGACAGAGCGTATTCCCATGATGATTTGCCCCAAATGGGTGTTTACGCGTGTGCAACCGATTGCCATTGATGATGTATTGGCCTATTTGACGGCTGCCCTGGATACCCCCGCCAGCCGCGGAGAGGTTATCGAAATCGGTGGCGCAGATGTGTTCACCTACGGCGATATGATGAAAGGTTATGCTGCCGTACGTGGTTTGAAACGCGCCTTAATCCCCGTACCGGTGCTTTCGCCGCGCCTTTCCTCCTATTGGGTGCACTGGATGACGCCGGTACCCGCTTCGATCACGCGTCCCCTCGTTGAAGGGTTGCGCAATGAGGTCATTGTGCGTGATAACCTGGCCCAGGAAATATTCCCCGATATCAAACCCATTGATTATCCAACAGCTGTCCAGCGAGCACTAACCAGTTTGTTGAATGGTAAGGTCGAAACCCGTTGGACAGATGCCCTGGTATCCAGCCAGGGAGATGGTTCTGCGGCACTGCTGACCACCCTCGAAGGTATGATCATCGAGCAGCGCCAGCTAGAAACAAAGGCCTCAGTGCAAGAAGTATTTCAGGCGTTCACGAGTCTGGGTGGAGATAAGGGCTGGCTGTATTTTGATTGGGCCTGGCGCGTTCGCGGGGCCATGGACCGCCTGCTGGGCGGGGTTGGTTTGCGGCGCGGACGTCGCCATCCGAAAGATGTGCGTGTGGGAGATGCAATAGACTTCTGGCGTGTGGAAAATGTTGAGCCAGGGAAATTGCTGCGTCTGCGGGCAGAGATGAAAGTCCCTGGACGCGCCTGGCTGCAGTTCGAAACTGATGCCCTGGAAAATGGGCTGGCGCGCCTGACCCAAACAGCTTATTTTGCCCCCAAAGGTTTGGCTGGTTTTTTGTATTGGTATGCTCTGTACCCGCTGCATGGACTGATCTTTTCAGGGATGATCCGTGAGTTGAAGAAACTAGCCGAGAACCAAAAAACGGACACGGATTTCACGGATTCACACAGATAAAGAATTAGAGTTTTATGTTCAAGCAAAGGATGAGACCATGACAGGCGATTTGAGCAAATTTGAAGAGTACCTTGAAACTGCGCGCATCCCTTTACGACTGGCCTGTAAAACTGAGTCAGGTTGGCCGATGGCGCTATCATTGTGGTTCCAATACCAGGACGGCAAGTTATACTGCGCCACCCAAAAATCGGCGCGGGTGGTGGCGTACTTGAAAAACGAACCTCGCTGCGCTTTTGAGATCGCTGCCGACCAACCCCCTTATTGCGGCGTACGCGGGCAGGCAGTAGCCAGCATGGATGAAAGTATCGGGGTAGAGATATTGGAAAAACTGCTCAAACGCTATCTGGGCGATACCGATAACCTTCTTTCCCATACTTTGCTGGCAAAAAGTGATCAAGAGGTAGCCATTATTCTGGAGCCTGTCAACATCTTCAGATGGGATTTTTCGACACGCATGCAAGAGATTGATTTTCCAGAGACTATCGTAACCAAAGTCTGCCCCTGAACAATTTTGGTTGGAGAAGGATTCGAGGACAAACGCAAACTAGATGAAGACAATTTGGTGGATCCGGCGTGATTTACGTCTGGGCGATAATCTCACCCTGCAAGCAGCATCTCGAGAAGCCCAGGTTTTGCCTGTTTTTATCCTCGACCCGCGCTTGTTGACTGGTACACCAGCGCGGCGGCAGGCTTTTCTATTCAATGGGCTACAAACGCTGGCCGCTGATTTACAAATGCGCGGCAGCAACCTGGTGATCCGGCGGGGTGATCCAGCGAAAATATTGGCAGAACTGATTGCTGATAGCGGTGCACAAACCGTCTTTGCAGAAGAAGATTTCACGCCCTATGCTGTGCAGCGCGATAAAGCCATTGCTGAACAATTGCCCCTGACGCTTATCCAGAGACAGCTAGTCCATCATCCCATGGCAGTCCTGAAATCCAATGGGCAGCCCTATACGATATACACCCCATTTAGTAAAACCTGGAAATCCATCATGCCCGGGTCTTTGCATCCCACACCCGCACCTGACACAATCTCCACAATCCCAGGCATCACTTCAGACCCAATTCCGGCGAGATCCACTGAGCAACTTTTCCCCGCAGGCGAAGCCGAGGCAAATAAACGGCTGACCTCTTTTCTTGATGAGCGCATCTATGACTATGGAGAAAACCGCAACCGTCTCGATATAGATGGCACTTCAGCGCTCTCCCCATATCTGCACTTCGGTATGCTCGGACTGCGTAGCGCGGTCGATTATGCACGTCAGGCAATTTCAGTCTCCCATAACGAGGAAAGTCGAAAATCTTCCCAGACCTGGCTTAATGAATTGATCTGGCGCGAATTCTACATTCATATCCTGTATCATTTTCCGCATGTTCAAAAAAACAGTTTCCGAACACAATACGACCAGATTCAGTGGCGTAATGACCCCGATGAATTTGAAGCCTGGAAGCAGGGACAAACGGGATATCCTGTTGTTGACGCCGCCATGCGCCAGATGCTGGCCACGGGCTGGATGCACAATCGGGCGCGCATGATTGTGGCATCTTTCTTGGTAAAAGACCTGCTCATCGATTGGCGCTGGGGGGAACACTGGTTCATGCAGAATCTACTCGATGGGGATGTTGCTGCCAACAATGGCGGATGGCAGTGGACGGCTGGCACCGGCACGGATGCCGCCCCATATTTTCGTATCTTTAATCCCCTATTACAAAGCAAGAAATTCGACCCCCAGGGCGTCTATATCAAGAAGTGGGTGCCAGAACTCGCTCATCTTGATGCGAATATCATTCATGCTCCCTGGGAGAAGAACATTACCTTAGCCAATTATCCAGAGCCGGTTGTGGATCACAAATTTGCTCGTCAGCGCACTCTGGAAGCCTATAAAAATGCTCGATCTTGAAAGGAAAAATCAATCTAATGCAGCTAACCATCAATCGCCAAACTTACTCCATCACCGAAGATCAAGAGATTCGCATGCTGGTTTGGGTTCTAAGGGACCAACTAGGCCTTACCGGAACTAAATACGGCTGTGGGGCCGGGATCTGCGGATCTTGCACCGTCCTGGTCGATGGCAAACCAACCCGCTCTTGCCTGACTCCCGCAGCAACGGTCGCAGACAAAGAAATCACTACCATCGAAGGCCTGGGGATCATTCAGGATGGTGGCGAAGAAATCCTACATCCCGTTCAGCAAGCATTCCTTGAAACCCAAACCCCCCAATGTGGCTACTGCATGTCTGGGCAGATGATCACTGCAGCAGCGCTTCTCGATGATAATCCTGCTCCCGCAGAGGAAGATATCATTGCTGGAATGAATGACGTTTACTGCCGTTGCGGTACTTATGTTAGGATCAAAGAGGCCGTTGCCCGCGCCGCTGAGATCATCGCCGAGGAGAGCAGCAATGGCTAAAGAAAAAGTAAAACGCAAAATCTCCCGGCGGGAGTTTCTGATCGCTGTCGGTGTAGCTGGCGGTGGCTTGCTGCTGGGGACAAAAGTCGGCCTGCCATTTGCCCGCCTCAAAGTAGCCGAATTATTTGATTCAGGGGCTGCGCCCGGCGGCATGGATGCGGACGCCACCGCCTGGTTCCTGATCACACCAGACAATACCGTCAAATTGTTTATTCCTAAATCAGAAATGGGGCAAGGCGTTCATACTGCACTGGCACAAATTGCAGCTGAAGAACTTGAGATCGAGTGGCAACAACTCGAGGTGGTTCAGGCAGGAACGGGTCAGGGATTGGATGATGGTTTTGGTACCGGAGCCAGTAATTCGGTTTCGACTATGTATCAACCGCTTCGAGAAGCAGCTGCCACTATGCGCCAGATGCTAAGAATCGAGGCGGCGCGCATCCTGGATATTTCACCGAATGCGCTCACTGCCCAAAACTGTCAATTCATCTCTTCCAGTGATAAATCCATCACGTATGGTGAAATTGCTGAACAAACACAAACCTGGGAAATCCCAGAGACAACACCGTCACTCAAGTCCAAAAGAGATTTTCGCTTCATCGGAGAGTCTGCCCCAAGGGTTGATCTGCGGGAAAAAATTCTTGGCAAGGCAACATTCGGCTATGACCGTCGACTGCCAGATATGCTCTATGGCGCGACTGCCCGTCCCCCAAAAATCGGCTCCACATTAAAATCTGCCCAACCTGGTGAGGCAGCCAGCCGCACTGGTGTCGTCAAGATCGTGATCGAGGACGATTTTGCCGGCGTGGTCGCTGAAACCCGAGAGCAGGCCTATGGCGCTGCCAATGCGCTTTCGTTGGAATGGGATACCCCAAAAATCTGGCAGCAAGCGGATATCGATGCGTTGGTTACAGTTGGTCAAGGGAAAGGTATCCAGATACAAAAAGAAGGTGATCCAGAAAAAAGTTTTGCGAAAGCCCCAATTATCGAAGCGGAGTACCGCACGCCAATGGCCTTCCATGCCCATCTCGAGCCCCAGTCTGCTACTGTGGATGTCAAACCCGATCGCGTGGACGTTTGGGCTGCAACCCAATTCCCAGTGCGCCTGCGAGAGTTCGTCGCCAAAGCCATCAACCGCAAGGAAGAAGAAGTCTTCGTCACCCCAACGTTTTTGGGTGGCGGCTTTGGTCGCAAGATCGGCACCGAAGCAGCTGTCGAAGCCGCTCGGTTCTCAGCCGCGGTGGGACGACCGGTGCACATTGGCTGGACGCGCCCCGAAGATTTTCACAACGGATTTCTGCGGCCACCTACCCATCATACTTTTAGAGGCGCTTTGGACGGGAAGAAAATCGCGGCCCTGGATCACCAGCAAGCCAGCGGCGCAGTTGCCTTTCCCTTTTTGCCTGGCGCATTCAAGGCCATCCTGGGTGCGGATTTCGGGGCCTGGCGCGGTGCAAGAATTAATTATCATATCCCCAACAAAGGTACCACCGCCTGGCTACCCGAACTGCCTCTGGCAACTGGCTGGTGGCGCGGTCTGGGACTCTTGGCCAACACCTTTGCCCTCGAAAGCTTCATTGACGAAATGGCCTTTGCTGCTGGGGTCGATCCGCTGGAATTTCGGCTGTCTCACCTGAGCGCTGACGAGATTGGCAAGCGCCGCCGCGATGTATTGGAAACTGCTGCAGAAAAAGCGGGTTGGGGAACCCCATTACCTGCAGGACATGCCTTGGGCATTGCCACCAGCACTGACGTGAATACCGTAGTGGCCCAGGTTGCCGAAATCTCCGTGACTTCTGATGAAATCCGGGTTCACAAAGTTACATCCGCGGTCGATCCAGGCATGGTGATCAACCCAGATGGAGCCTCAGCGCAAATTCAAGGCTCGATTATTATGGGCTTGAGTTCTACCTTAGTGGAGGAAGTATATGTTGAAGATGGACAGCTGGCGGCCGACAACTTCAACCGTTATCCCCTGCTTAGAATGGCCCAAGCTCCAGAAATTGATGTTATCCTATTAGAGAGTGGCGATCAGCCCTTTGGCATGGGCGAACCGCCTATCGGTCCTATTGCGGCCGCTGTTGCAAACGCTGTATTCTCATTAACGGGTCAACGTTTGCGAAGCTTGCCTTTAAAATTCACTTAGGAGAATAAAAATGACAAAAGAAGAAAAAACCGCTCTGATTGCTTTACCCATTATCATCTTAGTTGCCATTGGCCTTGCTCTGGCTGGCAGCCGGGGTGGGGCTACATTTGCCGGGATTCCCGTGTTTGTTATCGGGGTTGCCCTGGCCTTCGTTATGAATTGGATTGCCTTCATTCCAGCTTATCTCAAACAAACTGAGAAATTCTTCGACCTGATGGGCGGGATCACTTTCATTTCAGTGATGGTAGTTACCTTAGTCCTAAGCCCCGTGGTCGATAACCGTTCCTGGTTGGTGTTTTTGATGGTCGTTGTGTGGGCGTTCCGCCTGAGTTCTTTTCTCTATAGACGTATCCACGCGGCCGGGGAAGATCGACGCTTTCGCGAGTTGAAACCCTCAATTCCGCGCTTTCTGATGACCTGGACCCTTCAGGGCATTTGGGTATCTTTCTCCCTGGCAGCAGGGTTAGCCGCGATCACATCGGAAAAGCGCCTAGCGATCGGTGCATTCGCCATTGTGGGATTCGTGGTATGGCTCTTTGGCTTTATCTTTGAAATTATTTCTGATTCTCAGAAGAGTAAATTCAAAGAAAACCCCGAGAACGACGGTAAGTTCATTAATACGGGTTTGTGGTCCTTGTCACGCCACCCCAATTATTTTGGTGAAATCATATTGTGGATTGGGGTCGCCATTGTGGCTTTGCCCATTCTACAAGGCTGGCAATGGGTCACGATGATCTCCCCGATTTTCATCACGCTGCTGCTTACGAAGATCAGCGGCATCCCCATGCTGGAAAGACGCGCTGACGAGAAGTGGGGCGGGCAAGAGGATTATGAGCATTACAAAGCGCGCACTTCGATCTTGATCCCCCTGCTGCCAAGAAAGAAATGATTAGTGAATCACAGGAATGCAGTTCCTTCAACCTCAGAATGGAACTGCATTTCATAACACTCTAGGAGACCCCCAATGACTAACGCAACGAATGTCCGCAAAGATGTTCAGTCCTTATGGATTGGGATCGTCTTTAGTTTAGCGATTACAGCTGCGATTTGGGCTCTGAATCCCCTGCTGGCAAAGATCGAGTTGCTCCCCGACCAAGGTGCATCCTGGTATTTTTGGAAGTTGCCAGAACCTACATTCTGGACACGCTTTACAGCCTGGGGATTGTATTTCGCACACCAGATCACCTTTTGGTGGATCATCTGGTATTCTCAGAAGAGCAAATCGAAATACACCCCGGGATTACATAAATTCAATTATTGGGCCCTGGGCATAAACACAGCTTTCATCCTATTACGGGTTCTACAAACTCACATTTGGTACGATGGCCTGGCACAAGATGTATCGATTTTTAGTTCCCAGGGATCTGTGATCGTTTTACTGGTTTGGGTGTTAGTGATGGAGAACAGCCGCAGGGGTATGTTCTTTGGGAAGAAGGTACCCATCTCAAAGGAAATCAACCGCTTCGCTCGCAAATACCACGGCTATTTCTTTGCTTGGGCTACCGTGTATACCTTTTGGTATCATCCAACCATATCGACGCCTGGTCATCTTTGGGGATTTTTCTATATGTTCCTGCTGCTGCTCCAGGGCAGCCTTTTCTTCACCCGCGTCCACATCAACAAATATTGGACTTTCGCACAAGAGTTTACTGTTCTTGTGCACGGAACTATTGTGGCCGTATTCCAAGGCATGGGATTATGGCCCATGTTCGCATATGGATTTGGAGCTATTTTCATTCTCACCCAACTTCATGGTCTCGGTTTGAAACTCTGGCAGCGCTGGGCCTTTATTGGCGTCTATGTTCTCTCAGCGTTGTATGTATTTAATGGCCGGCTCATCCAGGGTTTATTGGAAATTATCCGCATTCCAGCAATAGATTATATTCTGGTGTTCGTGCTAGCAGGGATTTTCTGGTTGATTATCAAGTTGATTGGGTTATTTCGAAGTACTCAAAATCCGATAACATCACCTTAGATAAATTTCCCCCCGCTATTTCCAAATTCGGTAGTGGTTGCGAAGTAAGTAATTGTGTCATGCTGAGGCCCGCCGACGTCGAAGACGGGCCTACGGCCGCCGCGCACAGCGAGTTCGCATAATGAGCAACTCGCTTTTCTATTAAGATCCTGGAAAAGATTATTTAGTTATCTTTTTTCATTTCCATCTCGCCTGGCTCAACCACTTCCCCCGTGACATTGATAGTACCCGCATTCTCAAATTGAAGCGCAATCGCAATGCTGGTGCCTGGCTCAAGCGGAGCTTCCTTGTCGATGCACATGATGTGCAATCCGCCCATTTTGAGTTCAACTGTTTCACCAGCCGGAACGATAACCTTGCCGCCTTCCACAGGCTGCATTTTCATAACATCGCCATCCATGATCATGTCATGAAGTTCAACAACGCCGCAGCCGGGAATCTCAGCACCAATCAGCGCGTCATCGCTGTCGGTGCCGTTCTCGATCACCAACCAGACTGAGCCAGTCGACGATGGCAGGGTGAGATTAGCGCGCACATTTTCAACTGTCAGCTCACCTGAAGGGATCGAGCAGGCAGCCAGGAGTAGGAGCATTAGAAAAAATAAGCGTACGCTTTTCATGGGATTCTCCATTATAGGGTCAGGGTTCGAAAGATTATAAAATAACATCCCATAAAGGACAATGTAACAAAATTATGTAATGGTCAAGGGTAGATTGAACACAATTCTGATGCAACTTTCACCGCTGAGACGCGGAGATCGCAGAGTTTTTCTCCTGTAAAATGCGAGAATCTCCGCGTTCTCTGCGACTCTGCGGTGTTCAGCCTTCTGTTGACTAATACAAATGTAACAAAATTAATTACGCACAGAGGGTTTAGCTCCCCTTTCAGGGAATTTCCAGCCCATGATCTTGGAGCAATGCGGCATCATTGAGCAGTTCAACGGTGGATCCGTCGGCAACAATGATACCTTCATCCATGATGATCATGCGCGGGAAAAGTTCCTTCACCATACGTATGTCGTGGGTGGAAATCAACATGGTGATGGGTAATTCGTCCAAGAAATTAATTAAAGCCCGTCGAGTGCGCGGGTCGAGGCCCGCGGAGGGTTCATCCAACACCAAGATTTGGGGACGCATTGCCAGCACCGTGGCAATCGCAATGCGCTTTTTCTGTCCCATACTCAAATGATGGGAAAGTCGCTCGCCAAAACCGTTCATCTGCACCGCGGCAAGGGCTTCTTCCACTCTAATATGTACTTCATCCTCGGGTAAGCCCATATGCAGGGGGCCAAAGGCAACATCGTCGAAAACTGTTGGGGAGAAAAGTTGATCATCGGGGTTCTGGAAAACCAACCCAACCATAGCACGGATAATAGGTAGATTCTGCTCATCGATTGACATCCCCCCAATAAAGATGTCTCCATCCTCACGCAGTATGCCATTCAAATGCAGCATCAAGGTTGACTTGCCAGCTCCATTGGGACCCACCAGGGCAACCTTTTCCCCTTCACAAAGATTCAAACTGACCCCTTGCAAAGCAACATGTCCATCTGGATAAGCAAAATGCAAATCTTGAATCTGGAGAACGTCACCATCGCATTCGGGGATGGTTATTTCATAAACGGGTTGATGTTTTACAGGCATTGTAGACCTTTTATAGACATTAGCGTACCCACCCAACGAATTGAATAAACAATATAACAAACAGAGAAAGTATCAAAACCAACCAATCAGCCCTGGTCATTTTGTGCGGATTGAGCGTGCGCAAGTGACCGGTGTAGCCGCGCGCCAACATGGCGTTGTAAATACGGTCGGAGCGTTCGTAGCTGCGCAAAAATAGCTGCCCTGCCATACTGCCAGTTACCTTGGTTCGCCAGATTAACTTACCACCGCGTTTCTGTCCCGGCAAACCAGCGCTGCGAGCTTCGCGGGCGCGCAGCAAACGTAAGGCTTCGTTGGTGAGCACAAAGAGATAACGATACAGGAAAGCAATAATGGTCGTCAGCACTCGCGGCAAGCGCAGGTGCTCAAAAGCATGGATCAGGTCTGGAAATTGAGTGGTCGCGACTAATAATATGGCCATCTGAACTGAAAGCCATGAGCGTGTGAGTACACTGAAAAAGCGCACCAGGCCAAAATCGGTTGGGATCAAAGTAACAAAGCCCAAATCCCATTCTGCCAGGGGATTCCCCAAGGGTGAAAATATGGCGGTTATGGCAACCAGGATGAAGGGCAGAATAATATAGGAACGTTTGAAACTGTACCCCAGACCCAGATTTGATAGATCGTTGACAACTAACAACCCCAACCATGCTGTCGCGAAGGCCAGCCAACTGCCATCAGGCAAGATCGCATTCGATAAAATGAATGCAACTGTTACTACCACTTTGATACGCGGATCGAGGCGGTGGATGAAGCTATCATGAAAATGGAAGCGGTCGAATGCGTTGATGTGCATGGGAATCAGTGTTTAGTGCGAAGTTGACAGTGGTCAGTGACCAGTTATTGCGATCAGTAATCTGTATACAGATTACTGCTTCCTGTTCTTTCTCAAGTTGCGGCCAATTAGAATTAATAAACCGACCAGAATGAAAGTACCTACGACACCAGCAATAATCGTTGAGATGGCTGTATCGCCCAACACAGGGAAGGTGTAATCGGGGAGAATCTCAAAAGGTTTACTGGATCCAGTTTCCAAGAATCCTAGATCATCTGCGACACGTTCCAGCCCGTCTGGATTGCCAGATGCCAGGGGGGATATCAGCACAGCCAACAGGGAAACAAGTATCCCGGCGACGATCCAGCCGCGACCGCCGCTGGAAGCTGTCGCTTCCTTATCCAAGAGATCAGGCCGGGTTTCTTGGATGAAGGCCAAGGCTGCCACAGTGATCAGCGCTTCACCAATCCCGATCAGAGCGTGCACTCCAAGCATCGCGGGAACGACCAACGCCAACCGAGAGGTGCTGCTGAGCCATAATTGCAGCGAGGTCAGCAAGGCAGCCGCCATGGTAGCCAGCCAGGCACTCATGCCAGCCACAATCAGACGTATGTTTTTATTCCTTCCTATTACTGTGCGATACAAACCAAACCCGATCACTGCGGTGATGATGCCCATATTAAAGATATTTGCGCCCATCACCAACAAACCGCCATCCTGAAAGAGCAAGGCCTGTACGGCGACCACCGCAGTCATGACTAAAATCCCAGCCCAGGGGCCTAGCACAATCGCTGCCAGCGCGCCACCTAAGAAATGTCCAGAAGTTCCACCAGCGACGGGAAAATTGAGCATCTGCGCCGCAAAGATGAAAGCAGCCATGATCCCCATCAGCGGCACCTGTTTTTCGCCCAAGGTTTGATTCGTCTTAGAAGTCGCCAGCCCAACCATAATGACGGTGGCGGCCCAAAAGATGAGCGAAACTACCAGATTCAAGAATCCGTCGGGGATGTGAAGGGGTGCGGGTGCGAGTAGCATCACTGAACTCCTGAGAAACCGATCTTTTGTCGCACTAAAACAGAATGTACACGGATTTTCTATTAGTCAAGAGGACTTTGAACACTCATGAATTTGTCATGGCCAACGGCCCGCCTTCGGCGTGAACGGAGCCTGGCTTGTATTTCAGCCATGCGAAGTGAAGCCTGCCCTGCGATCGAGGATCGGGTCGAAGGAGCCTGCCCTGAGCTTGTCGAAGGGAATCCCTGATAGCAAACGATTCAAGTGCCTGCGCTGGTAATAATTCAAAGAGATTATCAGGGATTCCTCTCTCCGCTCGGAATGACAGGTTTATTGTTCAAGATGCTCCTGACTACTTCAGGATTACACGGATTTGACGGATTTTCGCTGATATTTTCTATGATAAGCATATTTTTCAGATTGATTTACCCAAAAATTTTGTTTGAATCCGCGTGAATCTGCCCAATCTGCGTTGTCCGCGTTCCGATTTTTAAAATGTTTGCTCAAATGTACGGTAGCAAAAAATCTGGGTCTCTAGGAATCGCCGTGGTAAGGGGCCACATTTGGGGATAGGGGGTGTGCTCCGCACACCCCCTATCCCCAAATGTGAGATCTCTCACGGTAATTCCCATAGAACCAAAAATCTATTTATTTCCGTGCGTATCCGAGTTATCCGTGTACTAAATTTGGCACTCGGTACAAATACCAAATATCGAAAGGTGCTGTAAATCGGCCGCAAATTTATGTTGGTTGTTCAGGTCTTCGCCAAGTGTTCCTAAAATTACAGGATCGGCATCAATGACCTGGTTGCAGAATCGACATACAAGATGGATATGCGGGCCATGCTCGTGGGTGGCATAAACGATCTTTCCCTCACTCAAGTCATTGCGGCAGGCAAAACCCTCTTCCCAGAGCATATCCAGCGTACGGTACACCGTGGCAATATTGGTGGCCTGGGTTCGCGTTTTCAGCGCAGAAAAAACCTCTTCTGCTGACAAATGGTGATCGGCGTGGGCGATGACGCCGATCACCATCTCTCTTTGGGGCGTGATACGATAGCCGCGTTCTCGGAGCGTGGAAATAATTGTGTGGCAGTGGGACATAGTTGAACCTTTTTATTGCGAATACTCGCAATAAAGAATATTATACATTAGGTTTGAACTAAGTCAACAATCAAGATGAATCAAAAGTGAGGACACTAGGGTACGTATCCTCACATATTTATAGAAATTTTTAAGGTATTCGTATTTCTACGGCGTTGGTGTCAGTGTGGAAACACTGCCAGGCGTTGACTCCGCATCAGTGCCTTCGGTATCCCCAGAATCTTCGGCCGTAGGCACAGGAGTTACCAAATTTACCCGCACAATCAAAATCTGACCAACATAGAGGGCATTGGGGTTTTCTTCTAACTCTTCATTCCTTGCGATGATATCATCCACAGTACTATTATAGAGTGTGGCAATCGCACCTAAAGAGTCGCCGGGTTTAACGGTATATTCGATCGGAGTGCCAGCAGCCAGATCCACGGGAATAGGGGTTGCCGTAGGCAACTCTGTCCCAGGTGGTGGGATCAGTATCTCATCGCCAACTTTGATAATCGGGTTAGCGGGATCAAGCTCCAGGCGCTCTCGATTAGCCTCGATAATGACTAAAATATCCATTTCGAACTTATCGGCGATGGCGAAAAGGTTATCGCCCTCCTCAACCACATAGATTACCGGACCTGCGCGCGTTGGGGTGGGGCTGGCTTCGGGAGTATCTGTTGGGGGCGCAAGGGTTGCTGTATTTGTAGGTGTGGGGGTCGGCGGGATTGGCGTCGGCGTGGATGTTACTGTCGGAGTAGGTGTCTTGGACGCAAAAATCGCTGCAAGGTTGATCTGGGGTGTCTCGGCACCCGTCATCCAGAAAATAACCATTCCAGCGCCCGCAATCAGCAGTATACTCGCCAGCACGAGGATCAACTTGGGGGTTCGCTGTGAGCGTTTTTGACGCTTACGATATGCCTCAATGACTTCTTGGGGTGATTCTGGTTTAGCCATAATTTTTACCTTTATTGCAATTCTACGGGTCCGATTCTACACCATATTCACCGGGAGAGCCAATCGCCGAAGAGTAGTAATCTAGCGCATCACACCTAACGAATCCCAAATTGCCCAATCCTGTCCAGCTGATCCATTAGCAAGCACCACCAGATAGAATCGCACCGATTTGCCATTCAGGGGACTCAAATCAACCTCGATCTTTTTCAAATTACCATCACAAGTTTCACTCCAGGAACCTAACTGCGTAAGCGTGCCCATATTATTTCCCTCTGTATAATAAATACGGAATATGGCATCACCCGCGCCACAAGAGCCATCTGCAAAGGCAATGAAGCCCAACTTGCCTTTGATATAGTCTCCATTGCCAATCGTATAGGCCGGAAAGCGCCCGATGACATAACCGTCATTGACCCATTTTGGATGCGTTTCCAATAGCTTGCCAGAGACCTTGCCATCTTCAAGTTTCTGATTATCCTTGACCATAGCAAACCCATTGGCATCTGTATCCGGTCCGCCGTAACTGATGTTGGTATCACCAGGATTGTTGAAATCCAGGGGAGATGTACCCGTACCCCAATCCGCGTTTTTGGCCTGTGAAATAAAGTCGAACATCACACCAGAAAGCTCAATAACTTCGATCTCAACCCAAAATGACTTGGATGTATCCCCCCATCCAAATACGCCTCCACCAGGGTTACGCAGCTTGAAATAGCCGCGGTATACCCCAGGGCCATTGGGAGCTGCCAAAGTAACCGATATATCAACATCGGCTCCTGGGGGGACGGTTCCGTTGGTCAGTTGCACCGAAGCGGGCGCGCTCATATTGTCGCCAGAGACAAACACCAAATCATAGCCTGATGTCCAGGTGCAGGAGCCACCATTCTTCAAACGCCAAGTCTTAGTGAACGATTCACCCGGGTCTAAATCTGTACCATCGGGGATGGTCACATCCACAGGCTCACCAAAATCAACATGATCACAGGGGATCGGTGTATTGGTCACAGTGGGGGTGGGCGTATTCGTAGGGGGAATTTGCGTTGCGGTGGGCGTTGGTGTTGAACTGGACTGTACCGAGGCTTGACCTTGGTCATCTTGTGGGGGTTGTTGGTCCCCAGCTGGATCTTGCACCCCCAAGGCAGCATTGGTCATTTGTGCCGCGACTGTCTGGGCGGCAACAGTATGGATCATGCCCGATGGCTCCTCCGTGGGAATTGCCTTACTGGGCATGTTGCACCCACTGAACAAAACCAGCAACAGTATAGCGAATAAAACAACCAATATTTGGAATTTGGGATGTTGTTTCATAGTGTACACTCTCCTGAAGTACGAACCACGCTAACAGTGTACAACGAGTTCCTTGGGATTGCAACTGATTTTAGCGAAGACCCTAAAGGTCTGCGAGACCTTTAGGGTCTGGGAATGATCCGAACTCACTCGGGGCTGATTGCCACATTGATGGGGATCTGTTCCCGAGCCAATCTCGGCAACGCGCCCTGCATCGACCAGGGTCCCGTCCAGGTGATGGTTACAGGCAGCGTTTTCCCCCGCAGATCTTTATCAGTTTCCACAAAGACTAGCTTGTTGGTCGGCGTGCGTCCCCGCCAGCGACCGCGCACTTTCTCTT